>CAMDOT010000005.1 GCA_945903635.1 Rhizobium sp. Q54
CCGGCGGCCGCCTGCTGCGCCTGCCGGCCGCCTTCATGATGGGTCCGATGATCGTGAGCGCCATCGCCCATCTCGGCGGGCTCACCAACTCCCAGCCGCCGGGCGTGCTGGTAGCCGCGGCACAAATAGTCGTCGGTGCCGGCATCGGCTGCCGCTTCGTCGGCGCCAACCTCGACAAGCTGCACAAGGAGATGGCGGCCTCGGTCGGCGCCGCCATCCTGCTGATCGGCTGTGCCGTGGGCTTTGCCGAGATCACGTTCCTGCTGACCGGCCTCAACTTCGATGCCACGGTGCTGAGCTACGCGCCGGGCGGCTTTGCGGAGATGAGCCTGATCGGCCTGGCGCTCGGCATCGAGATCGCGATGGTGGCGACCCACCATCTCTTCCGCCTGTTCCTGATCATCATCACCGGCCCGCTGGCGTTCCGCTTCCTGCTGCGCCAGGGCCCCTAGGCACGGCCCCCAGCTAGAGCACTCAGGCACGCACGGTGATGCCGCCGTCGACCACCAGCAGGTGGCCGTTGACGTAGGCCGCCTCGTCCGAGGCCAGGAACAGCGCGGCGTTCGCCGTGTCCCAGCCGGTGCCCATCTTGCCGGTCGGCGAGGCCTTGTCGCGCAGCGCGATCATCTTGTCGTAGGCCTGGTTGTGGTCCTTCTCGCCTTTGGCGTACTGCTCGGCCAGGAAGTCGATCATCGGCGTATGCATCAGGCCGGGCAGGATGGCGTTGCAGCGGATGCCCTTCTCCGCGTACTGCGAGGCGATGGCGAGCGTGAGCGAATTCACCGCGCCCTTGCTCGCGTTGTAGGCGAGATAGGAGATGCCCTTGGGGCTGCGGATCGAGGCGATCGAGCTCACGTTCACGATCGAGCCCCTGCCCTGCTTCTCCATCACCGGGATGACGTGCTTGGCCGTCAGGAAGAAGCTCTTCACGTTGACGTCGAAGACCTTGTCCCACTCGTCCTCGCTGAGGTCGACCGGCCCGCCCTGCGAGCCGATGCCGACGTTGTTGTCGAGGATGTCGACCCGGCCCCATTTGGCCATGCAGGCATCGACCATCGCCTTCACGTCGGCATTCTTCGAGGCGTCGGCTTCGAAAGCGACCGCCTCGCCGCCTTCCTTGGCGATGAGGCCGACCGTTTCCTCGGCGGCGACGCGCTTGCGATCGACGCAGAACACCCGAGCGCCCTGGCGGGCGAAGGTGACGGCCGTGCACTTGCCGTTGCCCCAGCCCGGACCGCTCGAGCCCGCGCCCACCACGATCGCCACCTTGTCCTTCAGCCTGCCCGTCATGTCTTCTTGCTCCCACTTTTCTTTCGTAGATGGTGCGTCAAGGCCAGCGCGATGCAGTGGCCGAGCGCGCGGGTCGGTACGCGATCCTTCGCCGCCAGCACGATGGCGCGTTTGCCCTCGTAAGTGAACGTGTCGGGATAGATCGTGCGAAACTGATCGACCAGACCGCTCTGGCAGTGGAAATAGATCGCGTAGCCGTCGCAGTTCTTCAGGCGATCGATGCGGACTGTGGTGCCGCTGCCGCTCTCGGCTGTGAGATAGCTCGGCTGGCCCCACTTCAGTGTCTCATTCAGCGGGCCCACGCCCGGCGTGCCTGCGGCGGTGTCGAACACCAGCTCGCGCAGCGACATCAGCCGTGCCCTCAGGCCCGGCGGATAATCCTTGAACACTGCCGCCACCCGGGCGTCACCGAACCGTCTCATGGGCGAAACCTAACACACGGCTGGCGGTCGAAGGCGAGCCGTGGAATGGTTCCGGTAACGAACGAACCTAGGGAGGGTGTGGAATGCGTCGTCGGACGTTCACGAGTGCGCTGGCATTGGGCGCTACGGCATCGTTGCGACCGGCCTCCGCCCAGGAGTGGCCAGCCAAGCAGATCCACATGGTGATCCCCTATCCGCCCGGCGGGCCGTCCGACGTCTCGACCCGCATCGTCATGGACCGCGCCGGCCAGATCCTCGGCCAGAGCGTGCTGTTCGACAACAAGGCCGGCGCCTCGGGCATGATCGGTGCGGAATACGTAAAAAACCAGCCGGTCGACACCTACACCTTCCTGACGACGACGACGGCGATGCTCTGCATCACCCGCCACCTGCAGCCCATCCCATTCAGTCCGGAGAAGGATTTCATCCCGGTATCGCGCATGACGACGTCATGGGGCGCCTTCGCCGTCCATCCCTCGGTGCCGGCCAAGACGGTCGCGGAGTTCGTGGCCTACGCCAAGGCCAACCCGGGCAAGATCAACTTCGGCTCGGCGGGGCTTGCCACCATCACCCACCTGTTCGGCGAAATGCTCTGTCTGGAAGCCGGCATCAAGATGGTGCACGTGCCCTATCGCGGCAGCGCGCCGGCGACGAACGCCCTGCTGGCCGGCGAAGTCCAGGCCCAGTTCGACCAGACGACGCTGCCGCACATCAAGGCGGGCAAGCTGCGGGCGCTCGCCATGCTGGCCGAAGTGCGCCACCCCGATTTTCCCGACGTGCCGACCTTGCGCGAGACCGGCTATGGCAAGGAAGGCGGTGATTCGTGGTTCGGCGTCCTCGCCCCCGCGGGCACACCGCTGTCGGTCGTGGCCAAGCTCGACCAGGCGATCGCGGCTGCCCTGCGCGCGCCCGACATCATCACCAAGGTCCACAACGGCGGCATGCGCGTGACCTATCTCGGCCCGGCCGACTTCAAGAGCCGTATCGCCGTCGAGACGGCGATGTTCGGCGAGATCATCAAGAAGGGCGACATCAAGCTGCAATGATCGCCATCCGACCGATGCCGGCCCGATCTCCCGCGTATACTTCTGCCATACCTCGAAAGCATCAGGGGTCATGATCGATCCCGCTCCCCGTCATGCCGAGTACGACGACATCGCGGCCGAGTACGCCGCCTCCAAGCAACTGCCGTTCCGCATCGTCGTGGAGGCGCCGACGCTGTTCGACCTCGCCGGCGATCTCCGCGGCCTCGCCGTCCTCGACCTGCCGTGCGGCGACGGCACCTATTCGCGCGCGCTCGCCCGCCGTGGCGCCGCATCGGTGCTGGGTGTCGACCTGTCGGGCGCCATGGTCGAGCGGGCGCGCTCGATCGAGCGCCGGGAGCCGTTGGGAATCTCGTACCAGGTGGGCGACGCCGCCGGACTCGGTACGGTCGGCAACTTCGACCTGGTCGTCGCCTGCTACCTGTTCAACTACGCACACACCGCCGGGGAGCTGCTGGCCTTCGCCCGTACCGTCCGGGCCAACCTGAAGCCGGGCGGCCGGTTGATCGGCATCAACGACAATCCGCGCACGCCGCTGTCACGCTACGGCGACTACGCCGCCCACGGCTTCTCGCGCACCATCGACCTGCCCCGCCGCGAGGGATCGCGCGTCCGCTACACCTTCCCCACGCAGGACGGGAAGACCTTCGGCTTCGACAATTTCTGGCTGGCGCCCGAGGCCTATGAGCAGGTCTTCGCCGAAGCGGGTCTTGCCGACTTCCGCTTCGTCGACTGCCGCGCCGAGGTGCCGCCCGGACAGGACCGGGCGCTGTGGGACGATTTCGTGCGGGATTGCCCGATCACCGGGCTCGTCGCTTCGCGCTAACGCGCCGCGAACCATGCGCGCGGCCACAGGCACGAGATCGCGAGGGCACCCGCGAGACCGAGCGCCGCTGTCGTGAAGGCAAAGCGGTAGCCGGCAAGAAAGGCCTCCGGGCCTGCCTGCCCTGCCGCACCAGCAGCATGCAGCGCGGTCAGGACCGTGGCGCCGCTCACGATGCCCAGCGTGCGTGTCAGCAGCGCCAGGCTTCCGGCCACACCACGGTCCCTGCGTGCTAGGGTCGCCGTCACGATGTCGGTATAGGCGACGGTGAGCAGTCCTTGCCCGAGGCCTAGGATCAGCAGCGGCAGGGCGACGAGCGACAAGGGTGTGTCGACGCCGCCGCGGCCGAGCGCCAGCAACGCCAGGATTTCCACGACAATGCCGGCGAAGGCCGCCGGGCGCTGGCCGATGCGCCGCACGATTCCGGCTGCCAGCGAGGCGCTGGCGATGCCACCGACGAAGGTCAGGGTAAGGACCAGGCCGCTGCCAAAAGGCGACAGGCCGAGCGTGTTCACCAGATAGTAGGGTGTCAGCAGCAGGATGGCGAAGCCTGCCGTGTTGGCCAGCACGTTCAGGACATTGGGGATGCTGAAGGCCGCATCGGCAAACAACGCCGGCCGTATGATCGGCTCGGGAAAGCGGTTCTCGCGATGGATGAAGGCCGCGACACCCACCAGCGCAACCGCCGCAAGCACCGCCGCCATCCAGCCCGGCACGGCGGGACGCTGCGAGAACACCAGCGCCAACAGGAGTGCGCTCATGCAGAACGACAGCAGAAGCGCGCCCAGCGCGTCGAACGGCCGCTCGTCCGGCTTGGGCGACGGCAGGACGCCGGAGAAGGCCAGTGCCAGCAGTGCCACCGGCACCCTCATCCAGTAGACGGCACTCCAATCCCACAGGACGATCAGCGCACCACCCAACAAAGGGCCGGCGGCTGCGGCGATCGCCTGCGCTGCGGCAAAGCCGCCGAGCGCACGCGTGCGGCCGCTTTCGGGATAGAGCGAAGTGGCGAGCGCCGGCGCGCAAGACAGCGCCAGCGCCGTACCGACGCCCTGCCCTGCGCGCGCCCACAGGAACAGCGGCCAGTCGGGCGCAGCGGCGCAGGCCGCGCAGCCCACCGCGGAGATCGCGAGGCCGATGCGGAAGATCAGGCGATGGCCGAACAGGTCGCCCAGCTTGCCACACACCAGCATCAGCGAGCCGTAAACAAGCACGTAGCAGATCACCAGCCACTGCACATCGCCCAGCGCGAGTCCGAAATGGCCGGTGATCGCCGGCAGCGCCACGTTGACGGCGATGTCGAGCGGCGCGAGCGAGGCGCCCAGCCCGACGATGGCGAGGCCGAGCGCCGGCCTCGCCATCGGAGGCGTGTCGGTCAGAGGTGCTTGCCCAGGAACGTCATCATGCGTTCCCACGCCTGCTTGGCTGCGGCGGCGTCGTAGGCCGGGCTCTTCTCGTTGGCGAAGGCGTGGGCGGCATCGTAGCGGAAGACCTCCGGCTTGTTACCGCCCGACGTCATCGCCTTCTCGAAGTCGTTCACGACCTGGGGCGTGCACCAGTCGTCGCTGTTGGCGAAATGGCCTTGCATGGGGATCTTGATCTTGGCCGGATCGGCGAGCTGTCCCGGCGGCACGCCGTAGAACGGCACGCCGCAGGCGATGCCGGAGACGCGCGCGCAGGCCGCCACGGTGAGCGCGCCGCCCAGGCAGAAGCCCATGACGCCAACCTTGCGGCTCATGCTGGCCAGGTGCTTTACCGCCCCGGCGATGTCCTGGTCGGAGGCGCCGACGAAATCGAGGCCGCTCATCATGTGGTTGGCCTCGTCGGGCTTCTGCGTCACACGGCCCTTGTAGAGGTCGGGCGCCAGCGCGTTGTAGCCGGTGGCGGCAAAGCGGTCGGCGACGCCCTTGATCTGGTCGTTCAGCCCCCACCATTCCTGGATCACGACGATCCCGGGCTTGCCCTTGCCCGCCTCGGCGACGTAGCCCTTGCAGTCGCTGCCGTCGGGACGCTTGAAATCGATCATGCTGCCCATGGTTTCCTCCTGGTTTCTGCCGCGAGATTAGAGCTTGGACCGCAGCTCCGTCTTGAGAATCTTGCCGTAGTTGTTCTTGGGCAGCGCCTCGACGAACTTGTAATCCTTCGGTCGCTTGAAGCGCGCGATGTTGTCGAGGCAGAGGCGGTCCAGGTCGGCCGGCGCCACGCTGGCGCCGGGCCGCGTCACCACGAAGGCCACGACGTCCTCGCCCCATTCCGGATGCGGGCGGCCAACCACCGAGCATTCGGCGACGCCGGGATGCAGGTTCAGCACGTCCTCGATCTCGCGCGGATAGATGTTGGAGCCGCCCGAGATGATCATGTCCTTGGAGCGATCTTTTAGCGTCAGGAATCCTTCCTCGTCGAAGGCGCCGACGTCGCCGGTCCACAGCCAGCCGTCGCGCAGCGAGCGCGCCGTGGCGTCGGGGTTGTTCCAGTAGCCCGCCATCACCGGATCGCCCTTGCAGATGATCTCGCCGACCTCTCCCGTGGGAAGCTGGCGGCCGTCCTCATCGACGACGCGGACCTCCATGCAGGTGTCGGCGAGGCCGGCCGAGGCGAGCCGCGACTCCCAGCGTGGATGATTCCGGTCGGCATGGAACTCGCGACTGAGATGGGTGATGGTCATCGGGCTCTCGCCCTGGCCATAGAGCTGGGTCAGCACGTTGCCCAGCGTGTCCATGGCGCGCTTGAGGTCGCTCACGTACATCGGCGCGCCGCCATAGGTGATGAGGCGCAGCGCGCCGGGCTTCAGTTCCGAGACGCTGCCGTGCTCGACCAGCCGCTTCACCATGGTCGGCGCCAGGAAGATGCTGCAGTCGGGCCAGCGGTTCATCAGCTCGACCGTCTCCGGCACGTCGTAATGGCCACTCTCGGGAAAGACCTGGACGACGCCGCGCGCCATCATCGGGAAGTTCCATAGGCCCGAGCCGTGGCTGATCGGGGCGGCATGTACGATCGAGCCGCCAGGCACCGGCCGGTCGACGTCGGCATAATAATTGAGCGTCATCGCCAGCAGATTGCGGTGCGTCAGCATCGCGCCCTTGGGCCGGCCCGTGGTGCCCGACGTATAGAAGAGCCAGGCGAGGTCGGTGGGGTCGCAGTCGGCGATCGGGCTCGGATCGCCCACTGCCATGAAGCTGTAGGCCCGCGTCGTCGTGTCGACGATCTCCTTGAGGTCGGGCGCCTCGCGCGCCGCCTCGGCGATGGTGCCGGCGAGATCGGGCGTCACGAAGCAGAGTTTGGCGCCGGAGTTCTCCAGGATGAAGGCGAACTCTTTGGCGTGCAGCTTGGCGTTCATCGGCACGGCGCAGAGTCCGGCGTGCCAGATCGCGTACATGACCTCGATCGATTCGACGCAATTGGTCATGGCGAAGGCAACGCGGTCGCCGCGCTGCAGGCTGAAGCGGACGCGCAGATGCGTGCTCATGACGGCGACCTTGCGCCACAGGTCGCGATAGCTGAGATGCAGCCGAGCGCCGTGCGCCAGCGCCGGCAGATCGCGGAATTCCTGGGACGAGCCCAGCAGCAAATGAGCGATGTTCATGGCTTCTTCACATTGATCGGAGGCAACTATTGCAGGCGTGGCATCGACCTTGCAATGTGCCGCCCATGCAGGATTTCGATTTCGCCATCATCGGCGCCGGCATTGCCGGGGTCTCCGCCGCCTACCACCTTGCGCCCCAACTCGCATCAGGGGGCCGGGTGGTCATCCTCGAGCGCGAGCATGTGCCGGCCTACCACACCACCGGCCGGTCGGCGGCGCTGCATTCCGAGACCTACGGCAATGCCTCGATCCGCGCCATCACCGTGGCGTCGGGCCGCTTCTATCGCCAGCCGCCGGCCGGTTTCACCGACCATCCATTGTTGACGCCGCGCGGTGCGATCGTCGCCGGCCGCATCGAGCAGGAGGCGGCGGTCAAGGCCGCGGCCGCCGATTATGCCCAATTGGTGCCCAGTGTGCGCTGGCTCGACCCGGCCGAGGTGCAGCACCTGCAGCCGCTGCTGAAACCCGAAGCCGCGGGCGGCGGCGCGGTCTTCGAGCCCGAGGCCGACGACATGGACGTGGCCGCCATCCATGCCGGCTTCCTGAAAGGCGCACGCGCCGCCGGCGGCGTGCTGCGTCTCAATGCCGAAGTGACGGCCCTGGATCGCAAGGACGGGCGCTGGACGATCCGCCTGCGCGACGGCGAGAGCGTGAGCGCCGCCAACATCGTGAACGCCTCGGGTGCCTGGGCCGACGTGCTGGGCGAGTTGGCAGGCTGCGCACCGATCGGGCTGGTGCCGAAGCGGCGCACCGCTTTCACCTTCGACTCACCTCAAGGCCTCGACCTCACGCACCTGCCGATGGTGATCGATTTCGACGAGAGCTTCTACTTCAAGCCCGAGGTCGGCCAGTTCCTGGGCTCGCTCGCCGACGAGACGCCGTCGCCGCCGTGCGACGCCCAGCCCGAAGAGATCGACGTCGCCACGGCCGTCGACCGCATCGAGACGGCGAGCACGCTCACCATCCGCCGCATCAAGAACAAGTGGGCGGGCCTCAGGAGTTTCGTCGCCGACAAGAGCCTGGTGGCCGGCTACGACCCCAAGGTCGAGGGTTTCTTCTGGCTGGCGGGCCAGGGCGGCTACGGCATCCAGACCGCCGCGGCCGCCGGACGGCTGGCCACGAGCCTGGCGCTCGGCAAGGGACTGCCCGCCGACATCGCCGGTCTCAGCGTCACCGAGGCAGCGCTCTCGCCCGCACGCTTCACACTGCGGTGATTGAATGATCACAGGACATCGCCAAGGCCTGACTTCCCGGTGAGGTCGGCGAGAGTCATGTTTGCGATGTGGAGACGCCCCCGCGCCCTCCGCGAGTGAACTCATCAAGGGAGTGACACATGACCAGGAAGACCCTCATCGCCACTGCGACCGCGATCTTCGCCGCGGGCGCCTTCGCCACATCGGCCAGCGCCCAAACAGTGAAGTGCACCGGCGCCAACTCCTGCAAAGGCACGAGCGCCTGCAAGACCGCCTCGTCGGCCTGCAAGGGCATGAACGCCTGCAAGGGCCAAGGCTGGACCGAAGCTGCGAACTCTGGCGACTGCACCAAGGCCGGCGGCAAAGTGATGTAGGTTCGTCGTCCCCCGACGAGCCCGGGGCGCCGCAGGAAACTGCGGCGCCCCGACCTTTTTCTGTTCACCAAACTCTATTCACCAAACTGTGAGAAGGCCGCCCTGATCGGGATCTCGCCCGCCGCCGTATCCGACATGCGGGATCGTCCTGCACTCAGGGAGACAATTTCATGACCAAGCGCACGATGTTCGTCACCGCTGCCGCCGTCTTCGCCGTCAGCAACTTCGCCACCGCCGCCTACGCCGACGTTCCTTGTGCCGGCGCCAACGCCTGCAAGGGCCAGAGCGCCTGCAAGACCGCCAAGTCATCGTGCAAGGGCCAGAATGCCTGCAAGGGCCAGGGCTTCATCAACGCCGGCACTACGTTCGAGTGCACGGTGCTCAAGTCCAAGTAGTTCCGGCGCTTCGGGTCTCGAATTGCATACGTTGCGCAATTCCACCTGTCGGTACATAGTTTCGAAACCGCATCGGCGCAGATCGTTGCGGCAACAACTCAGGGAGCAAAACGTCATGACCAAGCGCACAGTGTTCGCTACCGCCGCCGCCGTCTTCGCCGTCGGTGCTTTCGCCCCTGCCGCATTCGCCCAGGTCCCGTGCAGCGGCGTCAACGCCTGCAAGGGCCAGAGCGCCTGCAAGACCGCCAAGTCGTCGTGCAAGGGCATGAACGCCTGCAAGGGCCAAGGCTTCGTCAACGCCGGCACTACGTTCGAGTGCACGGCGCTCAAGTCCAAGCAGTAGTTCCAGGCACGCGAGATTGCGGGCGTCCCGGGAAACCGCGGACGCCCGTCCCATTTGTGGAGTAAAATCGACCGCATGTGCGCCGCCGCCGTCGACTTCGGGCTGGGGCTCCGGCCCGAGCACTACGAGGAGATCGCCGCCAGTCCCGGCCGGGTGAGCTGGTTCGAAGCGCTGTCGGAAAACTACATGGTGCCGGGTGGCAGCCCGCTGCACTGGCTCGACCGCATCCGCCGCGACTACCCGATGGCCCTGCATGGCGTGTCGCTCTCCATCGGCTCGATCGATCCACTGGACGAGCGCTATCTCGACGACCTGAAGGCGCTCGCCGATCGCGTCGAGCCGATGTGGATCTCCGACCACCTCTGCTTCACCGGCCTGCGCGGCCTCAACATGCACGACCTGCTGCCGCTGCCCTACACCGAGGAGGCGCTGGACCATGTCTCCGAACGGGTGAAGCGCGTACAGGACCGACTCGGTCGCCGGCTCGTGCTCGAAAATGTCTCGAGCTACGTCACTTACGCCGCCTCCGAACTCAGCGAATGGGAATTCATCGCCGAGCTCAGCCGGCGCGCCGATTGCGACATCCTGCTCGACGTCAACAATGTCTACGTCAGCGCCTTCAATCACGAGTTCGACGCGACAGCCTTCCTGCGCGCCATGCCGCGCGAGCGCGTGCGGCAGTTCCATCTCGCCGGCCATACCCACAAGGGCAGCCACATCATCGACACCCACGATCATCCCATCGTGCCCGACGTCTGGACGCTTTACGCCGAGGCGGTGCGGCTCTTCCCCGGCGTGCCGACCATGATCGAGCGCGACGCCGACATCCCGCCCTACGAGGAATTGCTGGCCGAACTCGACCTCGCGCGCGGCATCGCCGCCGGCGTTCCGAGCGAGGCCGCGGCATGAGCGGAACCAACACCGGTTCCCTGGCCGATCTCCAGCGCGCCTTCCAGGATTACCTGTTCCACAGCAGCGACGCCTTCCAGGCCGCCGTGCGCGACACGAAGAAGGCCGATCGCGTCACCCTGCTCGACGTCTATCGCGACGGCTACGCGCTGCGTCTGATCGAAGTGCTGACGACGGACTATCCCGGCCTGATGGCGATGGCCGGTCCCGCCGATTTCGATCACGTGGCGCGCGCCTACATCGCCGCCCACCCGTCGCGCCATCCCTCGGTGCGCTGGTTCGGCAGCGGCCTGGCGGATTTCATGGCCAGAACCGCGCCCTACAACAAGGCGCGGGCCGCCGTCGAGATGGCGCGTTTCGAATGGGCGCTGGGTGAGGCCTTCGACTCGGCCGACGTGACCCCAATCGCTGCCGACGTGTTGCTGGCTCTGCTGCCGGACGCCTGGGAGACACTCACTTTCACGGCCCTGCCGTCGCTGCACCGCTGCACCTTTGCCTTCGAGGTGGCGCAGGCCTGGCAGCGCCGCGACGAGGTCGAGCCCGGCAACCTCGAGGTCGACCGCGTGGACGAGCCGGTGACCTGGGCGATCTGGCGGCCCGAGCGCATTTCCAGCTTCCGCTCGCTCGATACAGATGAAGCCGCGATGCTCGACGCGCTGGTCGCCGGGCGTTCCTTTCCCGAACTCTGCGAGACGGTGGCTGCGTTCACCGGCGACGATCAGGCTCCCGCCCGCGCCGCCTGGCTGCTCCGCACCTGGGTCGAAGGCGGCATGATCGCGGGCTTTTCGTCAGGAACCCCAGCCGGCTGAAATTCTGCTGGTGTCGAGGCGGCCGACGATGCTGAACGTGCCGTCGCCGGCAGGCTTGATGATCGCGCCCTGCCCTTCGGCCAGCTCGATCCCGGTGGCATCGCGGAACGTCGGTGCATGGCCGACCAGGGCGACGTTTCCGGCAGCGGGCCGCCGACTGAGCCGCGCCTTCAGGTCGGCCGTTTCGGCCGCGATCTCGGCCGGCGTCTGGCTCACATGATAGAAAAGATCGGCGCTCACCGTCGGCGCACGGCCGAAGACCAGTTCGGCGGTCTGGCGCGTTCGGCAAAAGCCGCTGCTCTCGACCGCATTAACGGCAATGCCTTGCTGGCGCAGCATCGCCCCCAGGGCGGTGGCCTGCTGCCGCCCGCGCTCGCTCAGATTGCGCTGCCAGCCGCAATCTTCGAGATCACGCACGGTGGACTCGGGCGCAACCGCGGTGTCGGCATGGCGCAGGTAGAGGAGGTACCCGCCCTGGCGCAGGCCAGCCAGCAATGCCGACTGCGGATCGGTGGCGGACTCCGGCTTTGACGTGGCGCATGCCGCGAGAAGACCCGCCAGCAGGCAGAGCGTCGGAACACGCATGGCTTTCCATTAACACGCGCGCCCATTAAGGTCGCATCACGCCCGCTTGATGGAACTGCTGGACGTACGGGACTTAAGAACAGTTTTCTTTGAACTGTGCCATCCTGTCGCGTTCGGTAGAATTGCAAGCGAGAACAGAGAGTTAGTTAGAAAGTCATAATCTCCACTCGGTTCGAGCGTAATCGCCCAGGGGCCAACCAGGAGCCAGGAGGAATTTATGAATTGGCGGCCTTCGCGTTAGCGCGCTGGCATGCGCACGACGAAGGAGAACCAGAGCCAAATGCGGACGTGGCGAAATCGGTAGACGCAGCAGACTTCAATTGGAGTGCCCGCAGGGAAACCTGTGGAGTAGAACCGCTCAAAGTCGGGGAAAGCTAAGGGTTCGACCTAAGCCAATCCCGAGCCAAGCCCCTCCGGGGAAGGTGTAGAGACTAGACGGGTGGCGCCTACGGTCGGAAGGCCTTGGCGAAGGGATAGTCCAGACCACGAACGCCGATGAGGTGGCGGCGAAAGCCGAGGTGGTACGAAAATCTGCTTCTCGAAAGGGAATGCGGGTTCAAGTCCCGCCGTCCGCACCATCTTGTTCTCGACATCTGGCTTGTTCTCGACATCTAACCACCCATCACGCTCGGGCGTTGCCGCCCATCATGCGTGAAATCCGCAGTGCGGCGGCGGTAACCAAGGGCGTCACACTCCCTAAAGTGAGGCCAGCGTCGAGATATTTGGGAAACGCCACGCTGATCACCGCCACGACGTTGCCTGTGCGATCGCGGATCGGCACGCCGACCGACAGGACACTTGGAATGTTCTCTTCGGAGACCGTGGCAAACCCTTGTCGCCGCACTCTGGCCAGCGAAGCGACAAGGACTGCAGGATCGGTAATGGTATGCGGCGTGATGGCGGCAAGCTTGCGCTTGCCTAGCAACTTGCGGGCTTCGCCATCGCCGAGCGACGCCAACAGCACTTTGCCAGCGCTGGTGCTGTGCAGCGGCATTTCGCTGCCCGGAGTCACCTTGATAGCAACCGGACCGTCGGCCTGAACGGCCAGCAGATAGATGGCGCGACCTCCGCGCAGCACCGAAACGAAGCCATTCAGTCGATGCTCATGCGCCAGACGCTCCAGTTCGCGCCGGGCAACGACGGCGTAGTCAGCGCCATGCTCGCCGTTGGCCCCCAGGGCAAGCGAGCGATAGCCCAGCCGGTAGCGGGAAGTTTCGCTGTTCTTCTCGATGTAACCGCGCGCGGCGAGCGAACTGATCAAGCGTTGCACGATCGTCGGACTGAGGCCCAGCCGGCGGGCGATCTCGCGCACGCCGACATCTGTGCCCTCGGCTTCGATCATCTCCAGAATGTCGATGCCGCGCTCCAATGATTGCGAACCCGCAGCCTTCCTGACATCACTCGGCGTCGGAGAGGATTTGTCGGAAATCGAGCGCCGCACGGTCAATCGATCCCTCCCTGTACCGAATCGCCGACCGGCGTATTGTCGGTCCCGGCTCGCGGTCTACTTGACCTCGACGATGTCGGCGACGCCGACTTTCTTGTCGATCACCGTCTGCAGCACGACGAAGCGACCGGCCGAGTTGTGGTCGTCGAATGTCACCGTCTTGCCCATGACATTGGTGAATTTCATGTTCTTGATGGCGTCCTTCACTTTCGGGCCCTCGGTGCTACCCGCGTCCTTGATCGCCTGGGCAATGATCCGGATGGCGTCGTAGCCACCCCAAGTCTGCAGGTAGGGCTCGGATTTGTACTTGGCCTGGATCTTCTCGGCAAAAGCCTTGTTCGACGGCGCGTCGATCGTGGCGTTGTAGGTCCAGGCGCTGATCGACTTTTCCATGCCGCCGGCCTCAATGATCGGCTGGTTGCGGCCGCCCAGTTCGATGCGGCCGGTGTAGGGGATGCGCACGCCAAGCTGCATGGCCTGACGCAGAAAGTTGATCGAATCGCCGCCGACCTGGAAGGTGGCGATGGCATCGGGCCGGCGCTGCTGGATGCGCGTCAGGATGGTGGTGAAATCCGGCGCGTTCTGCGGATGGAAGTCGGTCGACACGACGGTGATACCGGCCTTCTCAGCCACCGCCTTGAACGCATTGGCGCCGCCGCGCCCGAAATCAGTGTCCTCACCGATGATCGCGACCGTCTTGAACGCCTTCTTGCTGCCGAGATAGACGCCGAGCGCTTCCATCATCGCGGCGTCGGAAGGGCTGATGCGAAACGAATATTCGTTGCGACCCGGGCCCGCCAGTTCGGTGATCTGCGGGTTGGAAGCGATACCGGTGATCATCGGGATCTTGGCGTCTGCCACGATCTTCATGCTGGCAAGATGTGCAGAGCTGCAGTGCGCGCCTTCGATCGCCACCACCTTGGCCTCGACCAGCTTGTTGGCGACGTTGACGGCTTCCGAGGGATTGCACTTGTTGTCGAGCACCATCAGCTCGAGTTTGCGGCCAAGAACGCCGCCCGCGGCGTTAATCTCCTCGACGGCGAGGTTAACACCCCACATTTCCCATTCCGAGGCGACGGCGGCGACGCCGGTCTGCGGCGTCGAGACACCGATCACGATGGGCTGCGCCACCGCCGGGCCGATACTCCACGCACCGACGACCGCAGCCGCCACCAGGCACTTCATCCTCATCGCATCCCTCCCTCGCAATTCTGCGGACCCCAGATCAGTCGATGTCAGGCCGTACCTATTATCGGCACATCGTTTCGATAGTTGCACGTTCGCAAGAATCTTGTTTATCTGTCAACGGCAATTGGCAACGCGTGAATCGAGTTTACCGACGTGAAGGCAGTGAATCGTTTGCACCGCACCACAGTGGACACCGCTAGCAGGGCGCGTGCCAAGCAGAAGCACCTCTTTCGTACTTTGAGTGGTCCGGGAATTGCTATGGCAGAGCCACGATGACCGTCGATGCCGTCTATCTTCTCCAACTCACGCTGAATGGCATCACGCTGGGGCTGCTCTATGCCCTGATCGCCGTCGGCCTGTCGCTGATTTTCGGCGTCATGGAGATCATCAACTTCGCACACGGCGAACTGCTGATGCTGGGCGCTTTTGCCATGGCTTTCGCGCTACCAGTGATGGGGCTCCTCTATTGGCCGGCGATGGCAGTCGCGATCCTCGCCACCATGTTGGCGGGCCTGGCGATCTACGAGGTCCTGCTCGCGCCGCTGAAACCAGACGAATTCGAGCGCAGCATCCTGATCACGCTCGGGCTGTCCATCATCATCATCCACGCGATGCAGTACATTTTCACCGCCACGCCACGGCTGGTCGACACGCAGTACGGTTTCGAAGGCATCGAAATCGGCTCGATCCGCATCACCTGGACGCGGGTGATCGGCGCGGGGGCGGCACTGGTGGCCTTCGGCGGCCTCTACGCCGTGCTGCGCTACACCCAGTTCGGCCGCGCCATGCGCGCCATTGCCCAGAACCGCGAAGCGGCACTCATGGTCGGCATCCGCCCTCGCGTCGTGGCGCGCAACGCCGTCGTTCTGGCCGCCGGCCTCTGCGGCCTGGCGGGGGCGGCGATCTCGCCGATCCAGCTCGTCACCCCCTACATGGGTCAGTTCCTGATCTTCAAGGCCTTCGCGCTCGTCATCATTGGCGGCCTTGGCAACATCCCCGGCGCCATCGTGGCAGCGGTGGCACTTGGCCTGGTCGAGAACTGGATCGGCGGCTTCTTCGAGATCGTCTGGCAGGAAGCCGCGGTCTTTGTGATCATGATCGCGGTGGTGTTCCTGCGCCCCGACGGCCTGTTCAAGCGCGGGGGCATGCGGGTCGGATGAAGCTTGCCGCCGCCCTGGTCGCTGCCCTGCTTTTCGCCGCGTTGCCGCTCCTCACCACGTCGAACTACATCATGGGTGTCGGCGTCTCGGCGCTCATCTTCACGGTGGCCGCCGCCGCACTCAACCTGATCTATGGCTACACAGGCCTGCTCTCCTTCGCGCAACTTGGCTTCTGGGGAATCGGCGGCTACGCCACGGCACTGACGGTCGTCACCTTCGGCGGTACCTTCTGGTGGGGCCTTGTCTGGGCGGCCCTCATCAATGCCGCCGTGGCGCTCGTCGTGGGTTATCCGACGTTGCGTACCAACCGCCATGCCTTCGTGATCGTCACGCTCACCTTTGCCCTGCTGGCGACGTTGATTGCCCGCGACTGGGTCGACCTGACGCGCGGCGCGCTCGGCATTCCCAACCTGCCGCCGCCGGTGGCCTTCGGCTACGAGTTCGGAACCACCGGTCGGTTCTACTGGATCGCCTGGGGCTTCTCGGTCGCAATGCTGACCTTCCTCTACGCGCTCTGCACCTCGCGCATTGGACGCACTCTGGTCGCCATCAAGCAGAACGAGCCCCTGGTGCGCGCACAGGGCATCTCCCCCATGCCCTACAAGCTCGCATCCTTCGCGCTCAGCGCCGCCATCACCGGCGCGGCGGGCGGCGTCTACAGCTTCCATCTCGGAATCATCGATCCGTTGTTCCTCGACTTCTACTACATGCAGACATTCCTGATCATCGTGATCATCGGCGGCGCCGGCAGCTTCTGGGGCGTGGTCGTGTCGGGCATCGCCTTGTCGGCGCTGCCGGAGGTGCTGCGCTTCTCCGCCGACTTCCGCATGATCATCTACGGCCTGATCCTGGTGGTCGCGATGTTCGTCATGCCGTCCGGCGTCGCGGGCTGGCTGCGCGAACGTCGTCTCGCCCGCCTGCGGAAGACGCTGCGATGAGCGCCGTCCTCGAAGTCACCGGCCTGCGCAAAGCCTACGCTGGGGTACACGCGCTCGACGGCGTGTCGTTCGCGGTCGAGGCCGGCAGCATCACTGGCCTGATTGGCCCCAACGGCTCGGGCAAGAGCACGGCGATCGACTGCATATCCGGATTCCAGAGGCTCGACAGCGGCAAGGTCGTACTGGCCGGCGCCGACATCACCGGGCGTGTCGCGCACCACATCGCGCGCGCCGGCCTGATGCGCACCTTCCAGACCGTGCGGGTCTACGAGCGCCTGTCACTCAGCGACAATCTCGCCATCGCCCATCAGCAGTTCGATGCGGCAACCTGGGTCGACGAATTCCTGCGCACCCGACGCTATCGCAAGGCCGTCGAGGCGTCCGAGGCACGGGCGCGCCGGCTGGTCGAACTGATCGGACTGCAACGCTACTACGAGGCCGAGGTCGGTATCCTCTCCTACGGCCAGAAGAAGCTGGTGGCGCTGGCCGCCGCCCTGATGCCGCATCCCAAGGTCGTGGTGCTCGACGAGCCGGTGGCGGGCGTCAATCCGAGCCGTATCCGGGAGATCGAGGAAGCGCTGCGCCAGCTCAACCAGGCCGGTGAAACCTTCCTGATCGTCGAGCACAACGTCGAGTTCATCACCAACCTCTGCCACCAGGTCGTCGTATTGGACCAAGGCCTCAAGCTGGCCGAGGGCACGGCCGCCGAGATCCACAGCGATTCGCGCGTTCTGGAAGCCTATCTCGGCACGACGCCGGAGATCGCCGAGGCCGAGATGAGAACTTCGGCATGACGGACCTCGCGCTCGAACTGGTCTCCGTCACGGCGGGCTATGGCGACAACCCGATCGTGCGCGAATTCTCCGCCCGGCTCTATGCCGGCACGATCACTACGCTGATCGGCGGCAATGGCGCGGGCAAGTCGACATTGCTGCGCGCGATCTTCGGCACCAACCGGCATTTCTCCGGCCAGATCGTCTTCAAGGGCGAGACCATCGAGCAACTGCCGCCCTGGGAGCGGCTGAAACGCGGCGTCGGTTTCGTACCGCAAGGCCGTTGCAATTTTCCGGCGATGACCGTCGAAGAAAACATGAAGATGGGCTGTTATACGCTGCCGGCAGGCAGGCATGTCGCGGCCATCGAGCGTGTCGCCAATTCGTTTCCGATGCTGCGCACCAAATGGCGCACCGATGCCGGCAACCTTTCGGGCGGCGAGCAGCAGATCCTCGAAATGGCGATGGTGCTGCTGGTCGAGCCGACGCTGCTGCTGCTCGACGAACCCTCGCTCGGCCTGTCGCCCAAGATGCAGGGCGACGTCTTCGTCACGGTGCAGCAGGTCGCCAGGACCGGCGTGACCGTTCTCGTCGTCGAGCAGAACGTGCGCGGCGCGCTGCTGATTTCCGATCGTGCCCTGGTGATGGAACAGGGAAGGCTCTTCATGGAGGGTCCGGCCGCCGAAGTGCGGACCGACCCACGCATCCGCCAAGCCTATCTCGGCGGCAACATCAAACAAACGGCGGCGTAGGGAATATGGAAAAGGCTCGTTTGGCGGTCGATATCGGCGGCACGTTCACCGATCTGGCGCTTGAGTGGAACGGCAGGCGGATGAGCGTGAAGGTGTTGACCACGCCGCGCGCGCCCGAAGAAGGCGTGCTGACCGGCATCAAGGACATTCTGAAGCTCTCCGGTGCAAAGCCGGCCGATCTCGGCCTGATCATCCACGGCACGACGCTCGCCACCAACGCCATCATCGAGCGCAAGGGCGCGAAGACCGCGCTGATCGTCACCGAGGGCTTCCGCGATTCGATCGAGATGGCCTTCGAGCACCGCTTCGAGCAGTACGACATTTTCATGCGCAAACCGCCGCCGCTGGTGCCGCGAGACCTGCGCTTCGGCATTCCCGAGCGGCTCGACGGTCGCGGCAACATCCTGATCCCGCTCGACGAGGCGGCGGTGACGGCGCTGGCACCCCGGCTCGAGGCCGCTGGCATCGAGGCGATCGCGGTGGGCTACATGCACGCCTATCTCGACGGCAAGCATGAGCGGCGCACGCGCGATATCCTGGCGGACTTCCTGCCGGGCCTATCGATCTCGCTCTCGAGTGAAGTCTCGCCGGAGATCCGCGAGTACGAGCGCTGGTCCACTGCCGTGGCCAACGCCTACGTCCAGCCAGTGATGGATCGTTACCTGGGCCGGCTTGACGCCGCGCTACGCAGCCAGGGCTTCATCTGCCCGCTGTTCATGATCACCTCGGGTGGCGGATTGGCCAACCTCGATACGGCGCGCAAGTTTCCCATCCGATTGGTGGAGTCCGGCCCGGCCGGCGGTGCCATCCTGGCCGCCGCACTGGCGCGGCAATGCGGCCTCGACAAGGTCCTGTCCTTCGACATGGGCGGCACGACAGCCAAGATCTGCCTGATCGATCACGGCGAACCGCAGCATTCGCGCACGTTCGAAGTGGCACGGCAGTACCGGTTCCTCAAGGGCAGCGGCCTGCCACTGCGCATTCCGGTCATCGAGATGGTCGAGATAGGTGCGGGCGGCGGTTCGATCGCATCGGTCGATTCGCTGAGCCGCGTCAACGTCGGACCCGAGAGCGCCGGCGCCGAGCCCGGCCCCGCGAGCTACGATCGTGGCGGCACGGAGCCCACGGTGACCGACGCCGACGTGGTGTTGGGACGGCTCGATCCCGGCTATTTCGCCGGTGGCTCGATCAAGCTCTCGTCCGACAAGGCCGGCGGCGCCGTCGATAAGGCGGTCGGCACGCCGCTCGGCCTGGACCGCCTCGATGCCGCCTTCGGTATCAGCGAGATCGTCGAAGAAAACATGGCCAATGCCGCCCGCGTCCATGCCGTCGAGCGCGGCAAGGAGTTACAGGACCGCACGATGATCGCCTTCGGCGGCGCGGCCCCCATCCATGCGGCCCGCCTGGCGGAAAAGCTCGGCATCCGCCGCGTGCTGGTGCCGAGCGGCGCCGGCGTCGGCTCGGCTGTCGGCTTTCTGATGGCGCCGGTCGCCTATGAAGTGGTGCGTAGCCGCTACATCCAACTCGACCACAGCTTCGATCCGACTTACGTCAATGCTTTGTTTGCCGAGATGCGGGCCGAGGCCGAAGCCGTCGTGAAGGCCGGGGCGCCCGATACCAAGCTGGTCGAGATTCGTACCGCCGATATGCGCTATCGCGGCCAGGGCCATGAAATCACGGTCGACCTGCCGCCAGGTCCCTTCACCACCGCATCGCGCGAGAAGCTCGTGCAGCTCTACGAGACCGGCTACGCCGCGACCTTCGGTCGGACCATTCCCGGCCTCGACTCCGAGATCATGAACTGGACGCTGCGGCTCGCCGCCGAACAACCGGCGCAACCCGTCTGTCCGCCGCAGCCTGCCGACACGCCGTCCAAGCCACGCGGCAGTCGCCTCGTCTACGACCCGGCGGATCAGGACATGAAGGACGTCGCGGTTTATCATCGCGCCGACCTCGCGATCGGCAGCTTCATGCCCGGCCCTGCCATCATCGCCGAGGACGAAACCACGACGATCGTGCCCAAGAGCTTCACCGCGCGTATCAATCCCATCGGCGCGCTTCTGCTGGAGAAGGTGGAAACATGAGCATCAACGATCCGCTGTCGCCGATTCGCCTGCAACTGATGTGGGACCGCCTGATCGCGGTCGTCGAGGAACAGGCGCTGACCCTGATCCGTACCGGCTTCTCGACCTCGACGCGCGAAGCCGGCGACCTGTCGGCGGGCGTCTTCGACCTTCGGGGGGACATGCTGGCGCAGGCCGTTACCGGCACGCCCGGTCATATCAATTCGATGGCCCGCGCCGTCCGCCACTTCATCGCGAAATTCCCGGTCGCGACCATGAAGGAAGGCGACATCTTCCTGACCAACGACCCATGGAAGGGCACCGGCCATCTACACGACTTCACCTTCGTCACGCCGACCTTCCGGCGCGGCAAGATGGTGGCGATGTTCGCCAGCACCTGCCATGTCGTCGATATCGGCGGCCGCGGCATGGGCACCGACGCCCGCCAGGTCTTCGAGGAAGGCCTCTATATTCCGCTGATGCGCTTCGCGCGAGAGGGCAAAGTCGACGAAACGCTGATCGACATCGTCACCGTGAACGTGCGCGAGCCGGTCCAGGTCGTAGGCGATCTCTACTCACTCGCAACTTGCAACGAAATCGGCTGCCGGCGCTTGGTCGAGATGATGGATGAATTCGCCATCGACGATCTCGATCGCCTCGGTCGGCATATCCTGGAGAAGTCCAAACAGGCCTCGCTCGAGGCCATCCGCAAGGTCAAACCCGGCGCGTACAAGTTCTCGATGACCGTCGACGGCTACGACAAGCCGATCGATCTCGTCGCCACCATGAAAGTGGGCGAAAGCGGCATCGACGTGGATTTCACCGGCACCTCGGGTGTGTCGTCCTACGGCATCAACGTCCCGGTTTGCTACACCGAAGCCTATGCATCGTTCGGCGTGAAATGCATCGTGGCGCCCAGGGTCCCCAACAACGAGGGCTCGCTCTCGGTGATCCGCGTCACCGCGCCCGAGGGCTGCATCCTGAACGCCAAGCATCCATCACCCGTCGCCGCCCGCCACGTCACCGGCCAGATGCTGCCCGACGTGATGTTCGGTTGCCTCCATCAGGCCATGCCCGACGGCGTGCCGGCGGAAGGTACCTCGTGCCTGTGGAATCTGTTCGCCCTGGGTGGTCCCGGCCGCACCGACGGCGATCCGTCGGAGACGGCGAATGCCATCCCGTTCACGGTGATGAGCTTCCATGCCGGCGGCACCGGGGCGCGGCCCGGCGCTGACGGACTGTCAGCCACGGCCTTCCCGAGTGGCGTGAAGAACGTCCCGATCGAGGTCAACGAGGCGGTTTCGCCGATCCTCGTCTGGCGCAAGGAGTACCGCCAGGATTCCGGTGGCCCCGGCGAGTTCCGCGGCGGCCTCGGCCAGATCATGGAAGTCGGCACGCTCGACACCGCGCCCTTCGCCATCAGCGCCTATTACGACCGCATCGACCATCCGCCGCGTGGCCGCGAGGGCGGCCAAAACGGTGCCGCCGGCACTGTAACACTGAAGTCGGGCGGCAAGCTGCGCGGCATGGGCCAGCAGACCGTTGGTCAGCACGACCGCGTCATCATCTCGATGCCGGGCGGCGGCGGCCTCGGCAATCCGCGCCGACGCGATGTCGCTTCGGTGGCGCAGGACGTCCGTGAAGGCTTCATTTCGGTCGAGGCGGCGCGACGCGACTACGGCGTCGCCGTGGCACCCGACGGCACCGTCGACACGGCCGAAACCCAGAAGCTGCGCACGCTCGCCGCAGAATAGTTCGTCACAGGAGTCTCGCGATGCGCGTCAGCGCCGGTCTGCCCACGGGCATGGAAGGTCTCACCTACCCCATCCCCTTCTCCGATCCGGAGAACGTCATCAGGATCGCCCAGGCGGCGGAAAAGTTCGGCTACGACTCGGTGTGGGGCAATGACCACATGACGACGCAGAACTACGTGCGCGCCGAGTTCCCGGTGCCGCCACGCTTCTGGGAACCACTGATCACCTACGCCTTCGTGCTGTCGGAGACCAAGACCATCAAGGTCGGCACCGGCATCCTTGTGCTGCCGATGCGCCACGACATCGTGGTGGCGGCAAAGCAGATCGTCACGCTTGACCATTTCGGCAAGGGCCGGCTCGAGCTCGGTGTCGGCATCGGCGCCTATCGCGAGGAGTTCAAGGCATTGCAGCCCGATGCCAAAATGGATCGCGGCGACATCGTCGACGAGGGCCTGCAGGCACTCAACCTGCTGTTCAAGGAGCGTGTCGCGAGCTTCGATGGCAAGTACTACAAGTTCAAGGACGTCGAACTCTACCCCAAGCCCTACCAGAAGCATTTGCCGATCTACGTCGGCGGCAACAACCCCAACAACATCACGCGCACCGCGAAATGGGCGGACGGTTGGCTGCCAGCCGGCATGCATGTCGACCGCGTGCGGGCGGGCGTGACGATGCTGCGCGAGGAGGCCGAGAAGGCTGGTCGCGACTGGCGGACCATTGAGGTCTGCCCGCAATTCGTCGTTCATCTCGGCAAGACGCATGACGCCGCGGTCACGAGCTTCCGCAAGAGCCAGATGAACAAGCACCTGGTATCGCTCAGCAAGTCCACGCTGAAAGGCCAGGGCACGGCGACGCACGAGGATATCAATTTGATCGGCACGCCGGCCGAGGTGGTGGAAAAGGCGCTCGCCTTCCGCGAGGCCGGCGTCACCCACCTGCTCGGACTCTATTTCGCGGCCAACACCGTGCCCGAGCTGCTGGACCAAATGCAGATCTTCGCCGAAGAGGTCATGCCGAAGGTGAAATGACCGCCTTGGCGAACCATTCCATCTGATCCTCGAACTCGGCGATGGAATCAGCCGGGATCATCAGCGCGCACGCGTGATCGACGCCGATCCGGGCCAGGCCTGCCACTTTTTCCCGGAGGAGATCGGGCGAGCCCACCAGATTGGCGACGACCTGCTTGGAAAGATCGCGGCCGGTATAGGCGAGCGACTTGCGGTGATGGACCAGGCCCGAGGCCATGTAGCGACGTTCGGCCTCTTCCGCCGTCTTGGCAATGGTGAGCGAAAACTGCGGCGCGACCTCGATGGCGGCAGGATCGCGGCCGAGTTCGGCAGCTCTCGCCTTCAGCGACTTGATGCGCTCCTCGAGTTCCGGCCACGGGCGCCAGCCTGGTAGCCAGCCGGTGCCGACTTGCGCCGCCCGCTCGACGTTCGCGAGATTGTGGCCGCCGACCCACAGCGCGAAGGGGTTCTGCGCGGGCTTGGGAAACATCTCCATGTCGCGGCAGGCGTAATATTTGCCCTGGTGAGTCACCCGCGTCTCGGTGAACAGTCGCCGCATTAGCGCGATGCCCTCGTCGAGCATTTCGCCGCGCTGGGCGGTGGAGGAGATCCGGGGCGCCCAGGCCTCGAACTCCTCGCGATAGGCGCCGACGCCTACGCCCAGGATCAGCCGGCCTGCCGAGAGTTGATCTATCGTCGCGGCCTGCTTGGCGAGCCAGAACGGATCGCGCATCGGCGGGATGGCAACGGCGGTGCCGACCTTCAGCGTCGTCGTCGCCGCTGCGCAGAAGGAAAGCACGGTCATGACGTCATAGAAATTGGGCGGTTTGCCGGGAAACAGGTCACTCACATATTTCTGCGTGGTGATGTGATCATTGCCCCACACGGAATGGTACCCGAGCTTTTCGCAGCTCCGGGCCAGTCGGACGAAATCGGCCGGGTCGACGAAGGGGATGGGATACATCACGCCTTCGAAGCAGGTCGGCAGGCTGATACTGAACTTCATGTCGTCTGCCCCCGCGCCGCTGCCAGGGCAGCCGCGATGGAGGGTGCATCATCCATGCCACCCAGGATCACCTCATCGAGACCGATGGCGCGGTATTCTTCGAGCCTGGCCTTGACCTGGCGAGGCGTGCCGCAGGCGGCGTGGCGGCGTACGACATCGTCGCTCACCAGGCGATCGACCTCGCTCCAGTTCTCGGCGGCATAGGCCGCGGCCAACGCTGCCTGGTCGAGCTGGGCGCCGCTCAGGCGGATGTTCTCGGCATGATGGGCGCCGCGCAGCACGAAGCCGATCGGCCGACGGATCGGGTCGATGCCCTGCTTCTCCGTGGCGCCGAGCTTGGCGTAGACGATGCCGAGCTTGCGGAAGGGCCGGTCTGCCGCACCCGAGGCAGTCTGCTCGATGCAGGCCTTCACGAAGGGCGGCGAAGTCGCGGCCGAGATCAGCACGCCGTCGGTCTCGCGACCGGCCAACTGCAGCATCTTGGCCCGCGAGGCTGCCAGCACGATCGGCACGTTGCGCCCGCCATTGGCCAGACGTCGTCCGGCGACGTGGAAGACCTGGCCCTCGAAATTCACCATCTCGCCCGCCAGCAGCGCGCGGCAGATCTTCACGGTCTCCGAGATGGTGACCAGCGGCCGCGTCGCCTCGATGCCGGCCGCCTTGAGATCGGCCGGAGCGCCCGCACCCAGGCACAGGATTATGCGGCCGGGGTACATTTCCTCCAGCGTCGCCGCCGCCATGGCGATGAAGACGGGATGGGCCGAATAGGGACTCATCGCCATCAAGGCGACCTTGATGCGCCGGGTGGCGCCCAGCGCCAGCGCCGCCATGGTAATGGGGTCGCGCAGATAGAGATGGCAGGCGATCCACAGCGTGGAGGCCCCGCCCGCTTCGGCAGCCTGTGCCTGCGCCGGAATGTCGGCCACCGGCGCCCGGCCATCCATCGAGATACCGAACCCGGCCCCTGACTCAACCATGCGTGAAACCATATGTGTTCTTGAGTGCCGCCAGCAGCTCGGGCAGGCCACCGCTTACCAGAGGCGGCTCGGGCAGCGCCGCCTCGATCGGCCCGGGATCTTTCAGCCCGCTCGCCGTCACCAGCGCCACGCAGCGCTCGTGCGCCGCGATGATGCCCTCGCCGCGCAGCCGCTCGATGGCGGCAAAGGGCGCGGCCGACGAGGCCTCAGGCCAGATGCCCTCCTTGGCCGCCAGGGTCACCACCCAGCGGCGCAATTCGTCGTCGCTGATCGTGACGGCGGCGCCACGCGAACGGCGCAGCACATCGAGCCCCTGCACCGTGGCCTGCGCGGCGCCGATCGAGGTGGCGATCGAGGGCGCATTGCGCGGCACTTCCGGCGGCATGGGGTCGCCGCTCGCCATGGCGGCGGAGAGAGAGCCCGAGACTTCCGCGGCCACGAACCGCGGTGTGCGATCGATCCAGCCCAACGCCTTTAGCTCCTCGAAGCCTTTCCACATGCCAAACAGCGCATCGCCGTAGCAAACCGGCAACACACACCAATCCGGCGGCTGCCAGTCGAACGCCTCGGCGATCTCGAAGGCGATCGTTTTATAGCCTTCCATGCCGTAGGGATTGCTGCCGACCACGGGACCGAAGAACGGTGAGGTCGGATACCAGCCAAACTCGCGCACGCCCAGCGACTGCAGGCGCCAGCGGTCGGCCTTGTCGGTCACCTTCACCAGCATGGCGCCGTAGGCGCGCATTTGCAGCACCAACGGGCCGGCCGAGCCGACAAAAGTAAAGACTATGCAGGGCAAGCCGGCTTTGGCGGCATAGGCGGCGGCAGCGGCGCCGGCATTGCCAGACGAGCTGGACGCGATGGTCTTGGCACCGAAGTGCTTGGCCATGGTAACCGCTGAAGAGGCCAGCCGGTCCTTGAACGACCAGGTGGGATTGCGCGACTCATCCTTGATCCAGACATCGCCCAGCCCGAGGGATGGCGCCGCCAGGAGGGGCGTATCGCCTTCGCCCAGACTCACCGCATCGCGAGCGAGCGCCGGCAAGAAGGCTTCCCAGCGCCACATCGAGCCTGGCCGACGCAGCATGTCGCTTCGGCCGATTCCGCCGCCGGGAATGGAATCGTACGCGACCGTGAGGTTGGCTGGTGCAAGCGCCAAACGGCAGCTTGTGCAGTCGTCGCTGAATCGATCGATGGAGTAACGGGCGTTGCAACGAACGCAGACAAGAGCACTTGGACTGGGCATCTCGACGGTACGTTGGCGCTCCCGGTTCGACGCGTCAAGCTCACGGCCATTTCCGAGACCGGAAACGGCCCCGGATCGAACGCGCGTCCCACCAATCATCATCTCCTGAATACAAGCGCACTGGCCGCCTCGTATAGTGAAGACGAATGACCCGGGAGCCGCCAATGGACCAGCCGCTATTCCGCCATGCCAGCGATTGTCGCGTGTCTCGCATCTCGCCCGCCGACACCAACAAGTTCGTCATGGCGGTCGATCCCCTTGTCGACCGCACGCCCTTCGTCTCGGTCGTCGAGATCTTCGAGGTCGGTGGCAAAACACCGCTCCACAGCCATCAACACGCCCACGAGATGTTCTACGTACTGAGCGGCAGCGGCCGGGCCCACTGCGGCGTCACCACTTACGACGTCGCCCAGGGCGATACGCTGGTGCTGCCGCCGGGCACAAAGCATGTCGTCGAAAACACCGGACCGGAGAGACTCTATTGCCTCACGGTCATGGTGCCCAACGAGGGCTTCGCCGAAATGATCCGCAAGGGCGAGACGATGTCGCTCGATACGGCCGACCGCGCCGTGATCACGGGCCAGCCGGCTCAGCCCGCCATGGCGCGCCGGTAGGCGTTGAGCAGCCAGAGATTGAACTGCTGCAGCGTGGCCTCGAGCGGACCATAGGTGCCGCCAGGCAGGAAGCGTGAATGCTTCGCCGCCTGCATCCCGAGATTGATCGGCACATCCTGGGCCCAGATCTTCTGACCACCCGCGCTGACGGCGGCACAGCGTGCGGTGAGGTCCGGCAGATCGAGTGTGCTTTGCGGCAGCAGCCAGCCACCATAGGTCACGCGGTCGCTGCCGGCCAGCGTCGCCGCCGCACCGATGGGTCGGATCAGCGTGTAGGCGATGGTGCCCGGCGCGAACATCATCGTCAGGCTGGGCGGCAGCATGGCGAAGGTGATCCTGGAGCGCTGCTCCGGCGGCAGCGTCTTGATGGCCGGGAACGCCGCTTCGGCACCCCAGCCGTCGCTCGTCATGCCGCCGTCCGGCTGCTTCATCGGCACGCTGCGCACGATCGCATTGTCGTCGGCCTTCATCTCGGTGAAGCGCACGCCGTCGCCCGTCATGACGCTGGGCGCGAAGTCGTGCGTGCCGATATGTACATACTCCGGATGGTAGGCGTCGGTGAAGTTCTCGACCTGCACCTTCCAGTTCCAGGGGAGTGGCTTATCGCTCATCACCGGCGGCAGGGCTTTTAGCCCGGTCGCCTCGTAGCCCGCCCACAACGGCTCGAGCTTGGCCAGGGTCGGCGCCAGGGGGGCTGCCTGCGGGTCGAGATTGACGAAGATGAAGCCATGCCAAAGTTCCAGGCGCAGCGTCGGCAGGCGCACCGTCTTGCGCAACCGCTGCGCGGCCTCGGCGTCGCCCATGCGCGGCGCGCCAGCGAGGCGACCTTCGAAGTCGTAGGTCCAGAAGTGGAGCGGGCACCGCAAGGCCTTGCCCTTCTCCGGACAAGGAATGATCTCGCCGCGGTGCTGGCAGATGGCACTCAGCGCCCGGATCGTGCCGTCCCCGCCGCGCACCACGAGCACCGGCTCGCCGGCAACCTCGGTTGCGAGGCAATCGCCCGGTTCCGCCACCTGCTCGACGCGGCCGACGCAGATCCAGGTGCGACTGAACACTTCCGCCTGCTCGAAGGCGAAAAACTCGGGCGCGGTATAGCAACCGGCTGGCAACATTGTCTCGTGCACGGCCGCCTCGTCGAGTGCGGCCACTTCCGCCAGCAGGGCTTCGACCGCGGGCGGGCGGGCCTTGGCGGCCGGGCTATTCTTCTTGATGACTGTGTCCATGTTTCCCCCACTCTTTAACCGGTTGCCATCCTGCTCCAATCCAGCTCGACCTGCTTGACGTCGTAGGCCAGCAGCGATTCCCAGTGCCGCTGCAGGTCGCCCGCGAACAATCCGCGCGTGACCCCGGCCGCCACTTTCGGCACGGCCGTGGTCATGGCGTTGATACTGCTGCCCGACGGTCCGAAGCTCGCGGTCGAGCCGATGCCGAAGAGGTGGATGTCGGCCAACCAAGGCGCCTCGCCCGGCGTGCGTTCGAGGAAAGCATAGTCGGAGCCGAGATAGGGGTAGGCACCAAGCAGCGGATCCTCCTCACCCTGAGGTGCCGTGTAGCGGTGACGCCACAGCGCGATCTTGTCGGCAAAGCCCGCCAGTTCGGGGCGCAGATGCACGTCCTGGCGAATGCCAGTGCCGCAGATCGCGTAGTCGGCGTGGAACGGCCCACGCGCTGTCTCGAGGCGAATGCGACCGTCCTCCATCCGCGCATCGGTCCAGTTCCGGCCGAGCTGCATGGTGAAGTTGGGGAACGCCATCACGCGATTATAGGTGTCGACCGGGAAGCCTTCGCGGGCGCGCAGGATGTTGCCCATGATCCGCCAGCGCCATTCGTCCGGCATCTCGCCGATGTGCTTCAGAAATCCTGCAAATGTGAGCCAGCGGTAGCGCTGCACCACCGACGGCTCGGCCCGCCGGCAGAAAAGATGCACGTCGGCGCCGTGTTCGAGCGCCACGGCGGCATTGTCCATGGCCGAGGCACCGGCGCCCAGTACGGCGACGGTGCGGCCTCGCAGCCGCTCGAAATCTATGGCGGTCTCGCAGGTGTGCGCACGGCGATCTGCCGGCAGGGCACGCACGAAGTCGGGCATCCACCATTCGCCGGTACCGTCCTGACCGGTAGCCAACACCAGCTTGCGCGCCGCCAGCACCTCGCCCGTCGACAGCGTGACGAGCAGACAGCGCCCGCCGTCGTCGAGCTCGCCCGGCGCAATCACCGTCGCGGCAACGCCGTTGCGGACCGGCAGCGCCAACACACGGCGGTACCATTGCAAATAATCATGCCACGCGCCGGTCGGAATCAGACCCAGACCGGCAAAGCTGCCGGCGCCGTATAAGGCGTCGTACCAGGCCTCAAAGGTGAGGCTGGCGACGCCGAGGTCGGGGCCGGTCTGATCCTTGGGGCTGCGCAGAGTAGGCATACGGGCAAAGCCGACCCAAGTCCCTTCCCGGCCCTCCGGCGCGCGATCGATCAGCAGGATGTTACGCACCCGATCGCGCATCAGGGCAAAACCGATGCACAGCCCCGATTGGCCGGCACCGACGATCAGCGCATCCAGCGCCGGTTTGCCCTGGTACAGCCGGGGCGCCATCCACTCCATGCGCGGATGCGCCGTCATCTCGATATCCCGCCGAACCCGGGCTTCGAGGGCCGTGATGTCGCCTGTGCCCATGCCCGGGAGGCCAGCAAGTCGTGTGCCATTGGCATGCATGTTGCGTCGCGGTGTCATCGGATTGCACAGCCGGGAGGTCATATGCGCAAGAGCGTCAGCAAGGCTGGGAAAGCCCTGTCCCGCCGGAGTTTCGTCGCTGCCGGGGCGCTCGCCGCCGGGGCTGGCTTCATCCCGAAGAAGGTCTTCGCCCAGAAAAAGGTCACGGTGAAATACACGCTGGGCTGGCTGCCCGAGGGCGCCAACATCTGGTCCTACGCCGCCAAGCAGTTCTGGACCAAGGCGGGCATCGACGTCGTCATCGAAAAGGGCACCGGATCGGCAGCCGCCACCCAGGCGATCGCCCAGGGCAAGTACGAGTTCGGCATCCCTGCCGCGCCCAATTCAATCCAGCAGGCGGTCAAGGGCCTGCCGCTGCTGTCGCTCGGCTGCTTCAACTACGACACCACGATGGGCGTCGCGGTGAAACCGGACTCCCCGATCAAGGCACCGGCCGATCTGAAGGGCAAGAAGGTCGGCTCGACCTTGACCTCGGGCGAGTACCCTTTCCTGCCGACCTTCCTCAAGAACGTCGGTCTCACCATGGCCGACATCCAGTCGATATCGCTCGACAACAAGGTCCGCGAGGTGGCGCTGATCGACAACCAGTGCGACGCGATCACCTGTTTTATCGCCAGCGCCCTGCCCAAGATCATCGCGGCCGGCGTCAATCCGCGGGTCTTCCTCTACAGCAAGTACGGCCTGCCGTTCTACGCCCACTCCCTCACCACCACGCCCGAATATTTCGGCAAGGAAAAGGCGCTGTGCGAAGCCATGACCATGGGCCTGGCTGAGGGTGTGAAGTTCGCCCTGCTCAATCCTTCGGACACGATCGAGATCCTGTTCAAGGAAGTGCCGGAACTGAAGCTTGCCTCGACCGCCAAGGAGCAACTCGAGGTCGGTATGGGCGTATGGGCGGCAAACTACGTCTCCAGGGAGGCGATGGAGAAGGGCGTGGGCTACGCCGATCCCGCGGTCTACGCCAAGATGACCGATCTGATCTTCGAGAATGCCGGCGCGGCCGGCGACAAGAAGCCCAATCCCGCGTCACTCTACACCAACGAGTTTGTCGGCAAGCTGAAGCTTAGCGACGCCGAATGGGCGAAAGCGAAGGCGGCCTCGGCCAAGTACGCGCTCGGATGAGCACGACCGCGACGGCAATTCGCGTCGTACCGCCGGTCGCCAATCCATCGGCCGGACCGGACTACGTCGTCGTCGATCGGGTTCGCAAGGTCTACAACGAGGGCACCCGCCAGCAGGTCGAGGCGGTGGCGCCGAGTTCGTTCACGGTCAAGGCGGGCGAGTTCGTGGCGCTGCTCGGCCCATCCGGTTGCGGCAAGAGCACACTCCTGATGATGATCGCCGGCCTTGACGCGCCGAGCCAGGGCACGATCGGTGTCGCCGGCCGCGCGCTCACCGCGCCGCGCGCCGAAACCGGCATCATGTTCCAGGACCCGACTTTGCTGCCGTGGAAGAGCGCGCTCGACAATGTGCTGTTTCCCTTCCAGGCGTCGAAACGGGCAACCGGTCCGACCGACGGACCGACGCTGGCGCGAGCCACCGCGCTGCTCGACCAGGTCGGCCTGCAAGGTTTCCACGATCACAAGCCCCGCCAGCTCTCCGGCGGCATGCGCCAGCGCGTCGCCATCTGCCGCGCCCTGGTCTACGAACCTGATCTGCTGCTGATGGACGAGCCGTTCAGCGCGCTCGATGCCATCACGCGCGACGAGATGAACCTGGTGCTGATGAAGATGTGGGAGGAGCATCATCGCACCGCCCTGTTCGTCACCCATTCCATCCGCGAAGCCGTCTATCTCGCCGACCGCGTGCTGGTGATGAGCCACCGGCCTGGCCGCATCGTCGAGGACATCTGCATTCCCTTCGCTCGGCCGCGCGGTCTGGAGATCGGCGAGACGGTCGAGTTCAACGAGATCTGCGGGCATCTCCGCAGCAAGATCCAGCACACCCCGCACTGACGACGGCAGCGATGGCCCTCCGTGTCCTCGACCGCCTGCGCCCGCTGGTCCTGCCCACGGCTTTTGGCGCCGGTCTGCTGCTGCTATGGCAAGCGCTGGTCGTGATCTTCGGCTATCCCAAGGTGATTCTGCCTGCGCCATCGGACATCTATGCCGCCCTGATCGAAGACTTCGCCGTGATCTGGCAGCAGACCGTGCCCACCGTGCGTGACACGCTGGCAGGCTTTGCCCTGGCGGCCTTTTTCGGCGTCGGCTTGGCCTCGCTGCTGAGCTTCAGCCGACTGCTGCGCGATGCGATCTATCCGTTGATCATCGTCATCCAGCTCGTACCCAAGATTGCCTGGACACCGCTGTTCATCGTCTGGGTCGGCATCGGCTGGCAGTCGCGGCTCACGATTGCCGCCTTCATCGGGTTCTTCCCGATATTCATCGCCATGATGGCCGGCCTCGAATCGACCGACCGCTCGCTGGTCCGGCTGTGCCGCGGCCTGACGGCGACGCCGTGGCGCACCTTCTGGCTGGTCCGCCTGCCGGCGTCGATGCCCTATCTCTTTGCCGGCCTCAAGATCGCCATCACGTTGGCCGTGATCGGCGTCATCGTCGCCGAATTCATCTCTTCGTCCGAGGGGTTGGGCTTCCTGATCCTGAAAAGCGCCGCTCTGCTGCGCACCGATATCATCCTGGCGGCCATCACCGTTCTCTGCGTCATCGGCCTTGCCTGCTACGGCGCGGTGCATGCGGGCGAGCTCGCCATACGCAAGTGGCAGGGCGAATGACCGACATTGGCCTGCCGCTTTCCCGCCATCCCGGCCACGATCTTGCCGGCCTCGGCCGCGCGGCGGCGAGATTGATCGCGCCACCGGCGGTGGCGGCACTCCTGCTGTTCGGCGGCTGGGAGGCGCTGAGCCGCAGCGGCGTGCTAAGCGCGCGCCTTCTGCCGGCGCCGAGCAAGGTGTTCGACACGCTTGTGCGCTCGCTCGGTATTCTCATGGAGCAGGCGCAGCCGACCTTCTGGGGTGCCGTCGCCGGGATCGTGCTTGCCGCCGCACTCGGCATCGCCCTAGGCGCCGCCGTCTCCTATTCGCGCACGCTCATGCAGGCGGTCTATCCCACCATCGTCTTCTTCCAGCTCATCCCCAAGGTGGCGCTGGCGCCGGTGTTCCTGCTGTGGTTCGGGACCGGCTTTGCCGCCAACGTGATCTTCTCGGTCTTCATCGCTTTTTTCCCGGTCGTGGTGGCGACCATCACGGGATTGCGGGCGGCACCGCCCAATTATGAGCGGCTCTGCCGTTCGCTGATGATGTCGCGGCTGCAGATGTTCCTGACGGTGAAGTTTCCCTTCGCGCTGCCGCATATCTTCAGCGGCCTGCGTATCGGCGTGACCTTCGCGGTGATCGGCGTGGTGTTGGGCGAATTCATCACGGCGCAGACCGGACTCGGCTACATCATCCTGTTCTCGGCCAACAACTTCGAAACCGCGCTGCTGCTCGCCGCCATCCTGCTGCTGTGCGGCGTCGGCATCGTGTTGTTCGGCTTCTTCCTCGCACTGGAAGCCGTCGTCACCCGGATCTACGACAGCCGCTAGGGCAACGCGATTCCGAAGGCCTTCAGGCCGTTTTCATAGGCGATCGCCTTCTGCACATCGGCGCTCATGGCCGACAGTGCCGCGAGGTTTTCCTCGGGCGACGGCCAGGTCGTCTTGTCCAGTACGTCGTCCGTCACATGGGGGCGGAAGAAGGGATGGTCGGTGCCGAACATGATTTTTGCGGGGTCGGCGAAGGCCGTGAGCGCCGCCAGCGCCGGCGCGTGATAGGCGATGGCGTCGAACCAGCACTGGCGCAGATAGTGACTGGGAGGTTTGGACAATCCGAAGTCCCTGGAGATATCGTTCTTCACGCAGGAGTCGAGGCGGCCGGCGAGATAGGGCAGCGTGCCACCGGCATGCGCGATCAGAAGTTTCAGCGCCGGATGGCGTTCAAGCACACCGCGCAGGATGAGAAGGGATACCGCGATCGAGGTCTCGAAGGTGAAGCCCAGCGCCAGCAGCAACGCGTGGCCAGTATCCGGGAAGAGGCTATGGCCGATGCCGTAGTGCGGATGGATGAAGACGAAGAGATCCAGATCGGCCGCCGCCTTCCAGATCGGCTCGAAGTCCGGATCGTCGAGACCCCGCCCCCGGCCAGCGGAACCGATGATGATGCCGCGCATGTGCGGATGGCCCGCGATGCGCTTCAGTTCGGCGGCGCAGGTCTCCGGTCGCTGCAGCGCCAGCACGCCGAAGCCGTAGAGTCGGCCAACGGAGGCAGCGCAAATCGCCTCGAGATCGTCGTTGAGCTGGGCGGCGAGCGCCGGAGCCTCGGCGGGCTCGACGAAATCGATCCAGGGATTGGCCGAACTCACCACCGAGACGGCAATGCCGTGCTGGTCCATGAAAGCGAGCTTGCGGCTCACTTCGTAGAACTCGCTGCCGATCGGCCGGCCGGCCGAGGTCGATCCGTCCGCCTCTTCATCGGGCAGGATGATCAGCCGATCGCCTTTGGCTTGTGAGACGATGCGCGGCACCTGGCGGCGCTCCCGTAGCAGGGAGACGTAGCGCGGCAGGTACATGTGGGTGTGGACGTCGATCAATGGCAGGGACAGGGCCGGCGATCCTCAACGAGGAAATGGAGACAAGCTCTCCGACAGAAGCAAGCGGCGGGCCAGCGGGTCACCGCCCCAGGCCTGGGCACGAATTTTGCTGCCTCGCTAGATAGCTGCTGCGACGGCAGTCGGCTGCAAGTTCGCCGCCTGGTGCACGCGCGCCGGGTCGGCCGCGATTTGCGACAGCGTGCCGCCGCCCTTGCAGCAGGCCGGGCCGGGTCACGCTATTCTCTGCCATGTCCCGCTGGCGCAACTGGCGGCGGTGCCGCATTGGCTCGCCAAACCGGACCCGCATTAAGGAGCCGATGCCATGATGAACCTCGCCTGCATCCCGAATCTCGTCGGCGGCCATCTCGGCGGCTGGCGCCACAAGGACGCCTTCGACAAGCCGGTGATGAATCTCGAGGCCTTCATCGAGATGTCGCAGATTGCCGAGCGTGGAAAATTCGACTGCGTGTTCCTGGCCGACGGCAACGGCGTGCGCGACATGGATCGCCCGGCACTGTTCGCCGCCAACCATCCGTCGGCCCGGCCTTCCTTCTTCGAACCGACGACGCTGCTCTCGGCCACGGCGATGGTTACCAAACACATCGGTGTCGTTGCCACCGCGACCAGCACCTACGACGAGCCGTGGATGGTCGCCCGGCGCTTCGCCTCAATGGATCATATCAGCAAAGGCCGCGCCGGCTGGAACCTGGTCACCGCGTCCAATGCCGGCGATGCGCTGAACTTCGGCCGCGCCGAGCACATGGGCCGCGAGGATCGCTATGCGCGGGCGCAGGAATTCTACGAGGTTGTCGCCGCCTTGTGGGACAGCTGGGCCGACGACGCCTTCCCGCAAGACAAGGCGTCCGGTCAGTATCTCGACCCGACGCGCGTGCGCACCATCGACCATCGCGGCACGCACTTCACGGTGAAAGGTCCGTTGAACATCTCGCGTACACCGCAGGGCCGGCCCGTCGTGTTCATGGCAGGCCAGTCCGGCCCCGGTATGGAACTGGCGGCGCGCTATGCCGACGCGCTATTCGGAGCCGGCACCACCAAGCAGGATTGCATCGATGCCTATGCCGACATCAAGGGCCGCATGGCGCGCTACGGCCGCTCGCCCGAGACGCTGAAAATCCTGCCCGGCGTAAGCGTCTTCACCGGCCGCACCGCCGCCGAAGCCGACGAACTCTATGAGGAACTGCAGTCATTGATCTCGCCGGCGCTGGGCGTGCATTATCTGTCTAAGATGCTGGTGCACGATCTCGAGGGCCTGCCGCTCGACGGCCCGTTGCGGTCAGACCTCGCCCCCGAGACGCTGGGTGGCAGCAGCCTGCGCCGCTACATCATTGATATGGCAAAGCGCGACGGCCTCAACATCCGCGAAACCTACCAGCGCACGCTGCCGGCGCTCGGTGGGCCGGTGTTCAAGGGCAGCCCGACGCAGGTTGCCGACGAGATGGAGGATTGGTGGCGGAGCAAGGCCGGCGACGGCTTCACCATCATGGCCCCCGTCCAGCCGCGCGGGCTCGGCGACTTCGTCGACCTGGTCGTCCCCGAGCTGCAGCGACGCGGCATTTTTCGCAATGAGTACGAGGCCACCACCTTGCGCGGCCATCTCGGCCTGCCCGACGCACCCAGCCGCTGGCATCCCGAGCAGACGGCAGCGGAGCGTGGCGCGGCATGATGGTGCTCGGCTTCACCGGCGGCGCGTTGGGCGGCCATCTCGGCGGCTGGCGTCACCGCGACTCGTTCCCGACGACCACCATGCAGCTGCAATGTATGGTCGAGATGGCGCAGATCGCCGAACGCGGCAAGCTCGACATGATGTTCCTGGCCGACGGCAACGGCGTGCGCCAGATGGACAAGCCGGCGCTGTTTGCCGCCAACAGCCCGTCCGACCGCCCGGCGGTGTTCGAGCCGGTGACACTGTTTGCCGCCCTGGCTCAGCACACCAGGCACATCGGCCTGGTCGCCACGACCACCACCACCTACGAGGAACCTTTCACCATCGCCCGCAAGTTCGCCTCGCTGGATCATCTCTGCGGCGGCCGCGCGGGCTGGAACCTGGTCACGACCCAATATATCGAGGACGCCAAGAATTTCGGCCGCGACGAACATATGGGTCGCATCGATCGCTACGAGCGAGCGCGGGAGAGCCTCGATGTCGTGCGCAAGCTTTGGGATTCCTGGGCAACGGATGCCTTCCTGCAGGACAAGTCGACCGGGCAGTATCTTGACCCGGCTCGCGTGCGGCTCACCGACCATCGCGGCACGCATTTCGCGGTCAAGGGACCGCTCAATGTCGCCCGCACGCCGCAGGGTCAGCCGGTGGTCTTCATGGCCGGCCAGTCGGAGGCCGGCAAGGAGCTGGCGGCCTATGGCGGCGAGGGATTGTTCGGCACCGCCAGCAGCAAGGCCCAGGCTCAGGAGGAGTATGCCGACATCAAGGGCCGGATGCCGAAATACGGCCGCTCGCCGGAGGCGCTGAAAATCCTGCCCGCGCTCAGCGTCTTCGTCGGTCGCACCAGCGCCGAGGCCGACACACTCTATGAGGAGCTGCAGGCGCTGATCTCGCCCTCGCTTGCGGTCAGCTACCTGTCGAAGCTGGTGGGCTTCGACGTGACCGAGGCGCCGCTCGACGGGCCGATGCCGCCGAGCCCCGGAGAGAGCGTGGGCGGCACCGCGATCGGCCGCTCGGTGCTGGACATGGCGGCCCGCGAGGGCCTTAGCGTGCGCCGCACCTACGAGCGCGTCCTGCCTTCGATGGGGGGCAACATGGTGAAGGGCGATCCGGCCCAGGTCGCCGACATGATGGAGGATTGGTACACCAGCAAGGCCTGCGACGGATTCATGCTCTCCATGCCGGTCCAGCCTCGCAGCCTGCGCGACTTCGTCGAGCTGGTCGTGCCGGAGTTGCAGCGCCGAGGTTTGCGTCCGCCGGAGTACCGAGGTACGGCCCTGCGTGACAACATGGGGCTGGCCCATCCGGCGGATCCGTTCCTGTCGGACCAGAAGTAGAGGATTCATGACCTTCTCCATCGCCGGACGGTGCGCCAGGACGGGAATGCTGGGCGCCGTCGTCACCACCTCCTCCATGGCCGTCGGCAGTCGCTGTCAATGGGCTGAGCCCAATGTGGGCGCTGTCCTGACGCAGCACCGCACCGACCCCCGTCTCGGCCCCAAGATTCTCGAGAGCCTGAAGCACGGCTTGACCCCCGAAGCGATCGTTCACGATCTCGAGAAAGCCGATCCGAATCTCAAATGGCGACAGCTCGCGGTGATTGGCGCGGACGGCGAAGGCGCCTTCTTCAACGGCGCGAAGATCATGTCGATCGCCAAAGGAAAGGTCGGCCGTAATTGCGTGGCGGTCGGTAACATCCTGCGCAGCACCGCTGTTGTTGACGCAATGGTCGCAACCTTCGAGGTGAACGAAGATCAACCGCTGGCGGAACGGCTTATGCGCGCGATCGAGGCCGGAGATGCCGCCGGCGGCGAGCTGAAGCAATTGAAGTCCGCCGCGCTGCTCGTGGTTCACCAGGAAAGTTTTCCCTATGTCGACCTGCGGGTCGATCTCAATTCTCAGCCTCTCGTGGAATTGCGCTTCCTGTGGGAACTCTACGAGCCCACGGCGGCCAACTACGTCGTACGCGCTGTCGATCCGGATCAGGCGCCGGGAGCGGCGTAGCGATGGAAACCATCCCCGCCCGCCGCGGCAAGGCTACCTACCTGAAGCAGGGCCAATCGATCCGCATCATCAACACCCATGGCGCGCAGGTGGTGGACACCTGGGCCTTCACCGCCGGCATGCTGACCGAGTTCATGTCCATGGAGCACACCCGCGCCACGCTCACCAAGATGCGTCCGCAGGTGGGCGATGGGCTCTACACCAACCGCCGCCGCAAGATCCTTACCATGACCGAGGACAGCAGCCGCGGCGACCACGACACGCTGATGGCGGCCTGCGACAGCGAACGCTACATCCTGCTGGGTGTCACGGAGTACCACGACAACTGCACCGACAATCTGTTCGCCGCCATGCAGGCGTTGGGCCTCGTGCCGCCAGAATGCCCAAGCCCGCTCAATCTGTTCATGAACATACCCTGGACGCCGGGTGGCGGCCTCTCCTTCGACCCGCCCACCACCAAGCCGGGGGATTTCGTCACTTTGCGCGCCGAGCTGGATTGCGTTGTTGCGATGTCTGCCTGCCCACAAGATATCTTGCCGATCAACGGCAAGGCTGGACGGACAACCGAGGCGCACTACCAGATCATCGCTTGAAGTCGAAAACTCACGTTACCCTTGGGAGACATCATGCCGGACAACGGCTGGCAAGTCGGCATCGACATCGGCGGCACCTTCACCGACCTGGTGGCGCTGCTGCCGGCGACGGGCGAGTTTCGCTCGATCAAGGTGCCGACGGAGCGCAACGATCCCGTCGCCAGCATCAAGGCGGCTCTTGCCGCGGCCGGCCTCAAGGCAAGCGAGGTCGACGACCTGATCCACGGCACGACACTCGTCACCAATGCCATCGTCGAGGACAGGGTCGAACCGGTGGCGCTGGTGGCGACGCGGGGCTTCGAGGACGTGCTGGAGATCGGCCGCGCCGGACGCCAGCATCTCTACCGGCTCGACCTGCCGCCCCGGCGCACGTCGCAGGTGCCGGCCGAGCGGCGGATCGGCCTCGCCGAGCGGGTCGATCACGCCGGGCATGCAGTGCTGGTGCCCGATGCCGCGGCGATAGCCGAAGTGGTGCGGCTGGCCAAAGCGAGCGGCGTGGAGAGCGTCGCGGTTTCGTTGCTCCATTCCTACGCCAATCCAGGGCACGAGCGCGCGGTGGGCGCCGCGCTGAAGGCCGTCATTCCGTTCGTCTCGCTCTCGCACGAGGTCAACCCGGAGACCCGCGAATTCGAGCGCACGGCCACCACCGTGCTCAACGCCTCGGTGATGCCGATCGCGGCGCGCTACCTCGACCAGCTGCAGCGCGAGGTCGCGAGCACGCGGTTGCACGTCATGCACTCGGCAGGCGGCATGGCCTCGCCGGAGGTAGCCGCCCGGCGTCCGCTTTCGATGGCGCTATCCGGCCCGGCTGCCGGCATTTCTGCTGCCGCGCATGTGGCCGCGTCGCTCGGCCTCAAAAAGGCGCTCTCCTTCGACATGGGTGGCACGACGACCGACGTCTGTCTGATCGTGAATGGCGCTGCCGAGATCTCGACCGACTCCAAGCTCGCCGGCCGACCGGTGCGCCAACCGATGGTCGCCGTCGAATCGATTGGCGCCGGCGGTGGCTCGCTGGTGACACTGGGCACCGGTGGATTATCGATCGGGCCGGAGAGCGCCGGCGCCGAGCCAGGGCCGGCGGCCTACGGCCGCGGCGGCACGCGACCGACCGTTACCGACGCCAACGCGGTCTTGGGCTATCTCGACACCACCCGACGGCTGGGTGGCGCCATCACGCTCGACGTCGCGGCGGCCGAGACCTCCCTTGCACCGCTGGCGCGCCAACTCGGGATCGGTGTCGTCGAGCTCGCGCTCGGAATCCAGCGTGTCGCCAATGCGACGATGGTGCGAGCCCTCGCACGCGTAACTGTGGAGCGTGGGGTCGACGGGCGGCAATGTACGCTGCTGGCGTTCGGCGGCGCAGGTCCCATGCATGCCGCCCGCCTGGCGCGCGAGTTCGGCATCGGCGAGATCGTCGTGCCGCGCTTCTCCTCCGGCTTTTCCGCACTTGGCTGCATCGTGGCCGACATGAGCTACACCCAGCAGCAGGCGGTGAGGATGCTGAGCCCGCAGTGGGACGCCGGCCGCTTCACTGTCCTGCACGATAGCATGCTGGCCGCGTTGATGGAGCCGCTGCACGCCCAGGGACATCGCAGTGAGGCAATCGCCATCGAACGCACGGCACTGGTCCGTTATGTCGGCCAGAGCTACGCGGTCGAAGTGCCGTTTGCGGCGCCGCTCGACCTCGAGCGCCTGGGCCGCGACTTCCGCCAGCGGCATCGCGAGATCTATGGCTACGCCACCGAGGAACATTGGGAGATGCAGAGTCTCAGGATGCGGGCGCTGGTCGCGCGCAAGCCGGAGTTCGCGGAGCTCGCGGGGCCGGGCGCGATGCCATCGCCAACCAGCGTCGGCCCCTGCTGGTTCGAACCCGCAGCGCCACACCAGACGCCGCGCTACGACCGCGACCTGCTGCCGGTCGGCGTACGCCTCGCCGGCCCCGCCGTGGTGGAGGATGCCTGGTCCACCGTCATCGTTCCGCCAGGTTACGTGCTTGGCGCCGACGCGATGGGCCATCTCTGGATCAAGGAGGGCTAGACATGAAGAATTCGGTCGATCCCTTCACCGTCGAGGTCATCCGGCACGCGCTGACGGCGGCGGCCGAGGAGATGTCGTTCGTCGTCATGCGCTCGGCCCGTTCACCGCTGCTGCGCGAAGCCGGCGACCTCTCGTCGGCCATTACCGACCACAAGGGTGACCTGATCGCCCAGGGACGCGACATCCCGATCCATCTCGGCGTGATGAGCTTTACGGTGAAGAAATTCCTCGAGCGCGTCCCGGCTGAGCGGATGCAGCCGGGCGACGTGTGGTTCCTCAACCTGCCCGAGGTCGGCGGCAACCACCTGCCTGATGTAAAGGCGATCCGGCCGATCTTCCTGGAAGGAAGGCTGTTCGCCTTTGCCGTCAGCCTCGCCCATTGGGGCGACATCGGCGGCGCCTGGGCGGGCAGCTATTTCGCGGCGGCAACGGAGACGTGGCAGGAGGGCGTGCGTATCCCGCCGCTGCGGCTCGTCACCGCCGACGGCATCGACGAAGAGAAACGCGACTTCCTGCTGGCCAACCTGCGCGGACCGGCGGAGCGCGAAGGCGATCTGCTGGCCCAGGTGGCGTCGACCCGCGCGGCCGAAGCGCGCCTGGTCCGTCTCTGCGAGGAACACGGAGCCGCCACGATCCGCGCCGCCCTCGACCGGCTCGACGATCTTTCCGAGGCGCAAATGCGCGAGGCGATTGCGGGCCTGCCCGACGGAATCTACGAGGGTGAAGACTTCCTCGACGACGATGGGCCCGGTGGCAAGCCCGCCGCCATCCGAGTCCGGATCGAGATCGCGGGCGATCGCGCAAGCTTCGACTTCAGCGATACCGACGATGCCGTGGCAGGCCCGCTCAACACCACGCCGTTCGTGGCGATGGCCGCGGTCTACTACGCCATCAAGGCGGTGGCGGGCCCAGAGATCCAGCCCAATGGCGGTTGCTACCGCGCGCTAAAAGTCCGCACGCGGCCGGGCTCGATTCTGGAGCCTGGCATCGACAAGCCGGTGGTCGGCGGCAACCATGAGACTTCTCAGCGCGCCGTCGATGCGATCATGAAGGCCTTCGAGCAGGCCGTGCCGGAGCGCCTCACGGCCGGCGGATCGACGACGGCAGGGCTGCTGATCTTCGGCGGCAAGCGCCGCGATGGCGCCACCGGCACGTTCTATGAGACCCACGGCGGCGGCGAAGGTGCGCGTGCCGACCGCGATGGTCTGCCGGTCGTACGCGTCCACCTCACCAACACGATGAACACGCCGGCCGAGATCGTCGAAGCCGAGTACATGATCCGCGTCGACGAGCAGCGACTGAGGGCAGGCTCGGGTGGTGCCGGCCGGCATCGTGGCGGCGAAGGCATGGTCCGCACCTATACGGTGCTGGGCGACGGCCTCTCGCTCACCACCATGTTCGAACGCCGCGTCGTGGCGCCCTATGGCCTGCAGGGCGGCGAGGACGGCGCGCCCTTCCGCGTCACCCTGCATCGCGCAGGCACCAGCCGCGAACTGTCGGGCAAGGAGAACCTCGCTTTGGCCGTGGGCGACCGCGTCGTCATGGAAACGTCGGGCGGCGGCGGTTACGGCAAGGCCTAGGCTGCCGTGCTCGACAGGAGCGTGGCGCGACGCTGCGGATCGAAATAGGGCACCGCCTCGAGCAGAGTGCGCGTGTACTCCGCCTGCGGATGCCGGAAGATTTCCTGGCTCGGTCCCGCCTCCATGACTTTGCCGACCTGGAGCACAACGAGATCGTCGCACAGCATCCGAACGACATTGAGATCGTGGCTGACGAACAGCAGACCGATGCCATCCTCCCGCCGCAAGCGGTCCAGGAGCTGCAGGATGACCGCCTGCACGGAAACATCCAGTGCCGCCGTCGGCTCATCGAGAATCATCAGCCGCGGCCGAGGGGCGACGGCACGCGCGATTCCGACCCGCGCCTTCTGGCCGCCCGACAACTGGTGAGGAAATCGGTGCAGCAGGTCCATCGGCAATCCGGCACGCGACGCGGCCTCCCGCACGCGGGTGTCGAGTGCCGCTCCGTCGCGCATTCCTTCGAGTCGGCGCAGCGGATGGGCGATGCTGTCGAACGCCGTATGCCGCGGGTTGAGGCTGTCGTTGGGGTCCTGAAACACGATCTGGATGTCACGGCGCTGGCGCGACCTGTGGAATTCGCGCGCCGGGATGCGGGCAATCGATTCGCCGTCGAACACGATATCGCCGTCGTCCGGGTCGAGCAGGCGACAGACCAGACGCGAGAGCGTGGTCTTGCCCGAACCCGATTCACCCACCAGGCCGAGGGCCCCGCCCACAGGAAGACGGAACGAAACATCATCGACGGCAGGGACGGGCCCGCCGAACGATTTCACGACGTTGACGAGCTCCAGCAGCGGCGGCGTGCCCGGCGGCCTGCGCTCGACCGCCCTTACCCTGACGGGCGGCGCATCGGGCGCCAGGTCCGCCAGCGTCGACTGCCGCGTCGGCGAGGCGGCGACCAGGCGGCGCGTATAGGGATGCTTCGGCGCTTCAAAGAGCGTCTCGGTCGGGCCGTGCTCGACCACGCGCCCGGCTTCCATCACCGCGATGCGGTCGCACCACCGGGCCGCGAGGCCAAGATCGTGCGTGATCAGGATCATCGCCATGCCGCGCTCGGCCTTGATGCGCGCCAGCAACTCCATGACCGTCTGCTGCGTCGTGACGTCGAGGCCCGTCGTCGGCTCGTCGGCGATCAGCAGGGCCGGCTCGCAGGCGATGGCCATGGCGATCATCACCCGCTGGCACATGCCGCCCGACAGCTCGTGCGGATAGGCTTTTAGCCGGGCCTCGGGATCGCGGATCAGCACGGCACGCAGGAGCTCCAGGGCCTGGGTGCGGGCCGAGGCGCGCGACAGCCGGCCGTGAGCCGCCAGTACGTCGATGATCTGGTGTTCCACGGTACGGATCGGATTGAGCGCCGCCCGCGGGTTCTGGAAGATCATGGAGAGTGCCGAGCCGCGCAGGCGCCGCAGGTCTGCGTGGCCGGCATGCGTGATGTCGCGACCATCGAAGAGCACCCGTCCGCCGGTGATACGACCGGCGCGATCGAGGAGCCGCATGACGGCGAGCGACGTCACGGACTTGCCCGATCCGCTCTCACCCACGATGCCCAAGGTCTCGCCGCGCGCCAGCGCGATGTCGATGCCGTGGAGCGCGGTGACGGTGCCATGTCGCGTCGAGAAGGCGACTTGCAGGTTCTCGACCTGCAGCAGAGGCTCTGTCATGTGCGCATGCGCGGATCGAGGATGTCGCGCAATCCGTCGCCCAGCAGGTTGAAGCAGAGGACCGTCAGCATCAGCGCCAGTCCCGGCAGTGCCACGAGCCACCATTTTCCGGTGGTGATAAAGCGCGCGCCCTCGGCCACCATGATGCCCCATTCCGGCGTCGGCGGTCTGACACCAAGGCCAATGAAGGAGAGGCCCGCGGCGTTCAGGATCGCCCAGCCGAGGTTGAGCGAGATCTGCACCGCCATGGCAGGCAGAATGTTGGGCAGCAAGACGCGCAGCACGACCGAGAGGTGGCTGTCGCCGCACGCCCGGGCCGCCTCCACCCAGCCCGCGTTGCGCCGCACGTTCACCTCGGCGCGTGCGAAGCGAATGTAGAAAGGCAGATTGATGACAGCGGTGGCGATGATGATGTTCTCGACCCGGTTGCCAAGTGCAGCGACCAGCGCCATCGCCAGTACGAACAACGGAAACGCCATCAATACATCGACGAAGCGACCGACCCAGCGATCGAGGCCGCCGCCGCGATAGCCACAGAATCCGCCGATCACGGCACCCAGTGCAAATGAGATGCTGACGGCTGAGAAAGCGATCATCAGGTCGAGCCGGGTCGCCGCCAGGATACGGCTGAAGATGTCGCGGCCAAGCTGGTCGGTGCCGGCCCAATGCGCGGCCGACGGTGGCTGCAGGGCGTTCGGTACGTTCGACGCCACAGGATCGTAGGGCACCAACACGGGCGCGAAGAGCGCCACGAAGGCCAGGACAAGCGCGCCCACAGCCGCCACGGCGGTGACGGGATTGGACCGCAGCACATAGACGATGTGACGGCCCGTGCTCGACCGGGAAATGGCGATGTCGCTCATGCGACCGACACCCGCGGATCGGCGATGCCGTAGAGGACGTCGATCGTCACGTTCACCAGCACGAAGATCGACGCCATCAGCAGCACAAAGGCCTGCACCGGCGCGTAGTCGGATGACAACAGAGCATCGAGCGCATAGGACGCGACACCGGGCCAGGAGAAGACTTTCTCGACCAGCACATTGGCGCCCAGCATGGTGGAGAACACGATGCCGGTGATGGTGATCACCGGCAACAGCGCGTTGCGCAGCGCATAGGCCACGACGATGCGCGGACGCGACAGGCCCATGGCGTGCGCCGTACGGATGAAATCGCTGCCCAACACGGCCAGCATCGAGGCGCGGGTCATCCGTGCCAGCGGCGCCAGCACGAACAGCGCCATGGTGAAGGCCGGCAGCAGGAGCTGCCTGAACGCCGCCCACCATCCATCCCAGTCGCCCATGAGGATAAAATCGATAAGGTAGAAGCCGGTGATCTCGGGCGGGGGCGAGGCGAAGATGTCGATGCGTGCGGTGGGATCGGGCGCCCAACCCAGCAGATAATAGAACATGTAGATCAGCAGCAGACCCGACACGAAGGTCGGCACGCAGACTCCCAGCGTACAGAGAAGGCGCACCGTGTGATCAATGACGGTGCCCGGCCGCAGAGCCGCCGCAATGCCGAGAGGCAGGGCAAGGGACAGCGCGATAAGCAGCGCCGTGCAGGTGAGTTCCAGCGAGGCCGGCAGGCGGCGCTTGATGTCGAGTACGACGGGCTGGCCGGTCGTCATCGAGCGGCCGAACTCGCCCTGTGCGATCTCGCCCAGGTAGCGGAAGAGCTGCACCGGGATCGGCTTGTCGAGGCCCATGGTGCGGCGCAGATCCTCGATCTCCTCCTTGCCGGCGCTGGGGCCGGAGGCGAAGAACACGGCCGGGTCGCCCGGCAGGACGCGCATCAGCATGAAGGTGACCACCACCACGCCGAGCAGCGCCGGAAGCGATGCGAGCAGCCGGCGTCCAACCCGCCGGGCGATACCGGCAAGCACGGCGCTACACCCTTCGGAGGTCGCGGAAGTCGGCCTGCCGGTAGAACTGATAGGTGTAGCCGTCGACCGACTTGGCCATCACGGCGTCGTGGTTCGGCTGCCAGAGCATGATCAGCGGCGTCTCCGCGGTGAAGATCTCGATCATCTTCTTGCAAGCGTCGTCGTACTTGCCTTTGTCGGTCTGGTAGCGCGCGTCGAGGGTCAGCTCGTCCATCTTGGAGCTCTTGAACGAGGCGAAGTTCCAGCGCTGGTCGCGCGTGAAGTAGAGGTAGAAGAAGTAATAGGTAAACGGCAGCCAGGCAGTGGCGCCGTCGGTGAAGAACACCGCCTTCTTCTCGGCCTGCATCGTATTGAACTCGGCGTCCGGCTTCTTCTGGATCTCGACCTGGATGCCGACCTTGCTGAGCGCTTCCTTGACGAGGGCGGAGACCGGCTCGGCGGTCGCCGCCAAGCCGGCGGCGAAAGCGAAGGTGGTCGAGAAGCCGTTGGGGAAGCCCGCTTCCGCCAGCAGCTTTTTGGCTAGTACCGGGTCCGTCTTGTTCGGAATCGGCTGCGGGAAGCTGGCGTCCGGCGGCGTGGCGGACCAGGTGGCATCATAGAGCTTGCGGCCGCGGCCGAAGATTGACGCCTTGAACATATCCTCGTAGGGAAGTGCGGCGGCCACCGCTTGGCGGACCTTCGGATTGTCGAACGGCGCCACCTGCGTGTTCATCGAGATGTGCGTGAAGCCGTTGGTCTGCGGGATGGAGGCGACCTTGGCCTTCGCCGACTTCTCGAGCGTCGGCAGGTCGCTGGCCGCCAGGTCGATGGCGAGATCGGCATCGCCACGCTCGATCAGGTTGGCGCGGGTCGCGGCTTCCGGCACGGTCTGGATGATGATGCGCTTGAAGTTGGGCAAGGCACTGTTCACGCCACCGATCCACTTCTCATTGCGGCGCAGGATGGTGCTTTCACCGGCCTTGTGGCTCTCCACGATGTAGGCTCCGCTCGCCGCGGTGTTGGACTTCATCCATTCCATCGCCCACGGGTCGTCGGCGGTGGCGTTCTTCTTGGCGAGTTTGCTGTTGATCATGATGGCGTAGCAGACGCAGAGATTGGCCAGCGCGAGGCGATCCGGCTTCTCGAGCGTGACCGTGATCGTTTGCGGATCGACGATCTTGAATTGGTCGGCCTTGGTGAGCGAGCCAGTGGTGAACTGTGGTGCCGCGAGCGATTTCGCCGTGACGTGGCGATCGAGCGACCACTTGACGTCCTCCGCCGTCACCGGCGTGCCGTCGTGCCAGGTCGCGTCCGTGCGCAGGGTGATGGTGATCACCTTGCTGTCCGAGCTGATGCTGTAGGATTTCGCCAACTCACCGCGGATGACCTCGGGATCGAACGTCCAGTTGTCACCCACTTTCTTGCGCCCGAAGGTGAACAACCGGTCGTAGACGTTCATGCTGAGGCCAAACGACTCGCGTGTCGCGCCGGGCATGGTGGTGTCGAGCGTGTTGATCGTGTTGCCGGTCACATAGCGCAACGTCTCGGCGCGGCTCTGCGCCATCGCCTGCCCGCTCCCACCCGCCAACAATGCGGCGCCCGCGGCACCCTGCAGAAGAACTCGACGTTTCATGTGGTCCACCATCTCATCGGTTGCAGGAGAGGCGTTTCCCGGTCGGATTTTCTTTCCGCGCGCTGTGATTGAAGCAATTGGAGGCGCGGGCGAATCCCTGAACATTGACGCAAAACCCATGCCATGGGTTTGCGGTCGCAGTGCTCTTGGGGGAGCATTGGGTAGGTGATTGGACTAAGGACAAAAATGTAGGACAGAGCGGAAATTCACATTCTTCACAACACGGTACCATCGACCCAGGCAACGCCTCACGGAGACCCCTCTTTCTGGTGTCGACCGTCGGAAAAGCACCGAACAAGCGGCTTGGTATTCTTTTTGCACGTTCCCAGGCATGCCGGCCCAAGAAGAGCTGACAACGGGACACTTCCCCCTGCAAAGCTGCCGTACATTGCCGTTAGCGCAATTGGACGGGCTGATCGTTGCAGCTTGCGTCACGGCTCTAGCGTTCAGCATGCTTGCATATGGCTTCGCAACAAAGCCGAGCAAAGCCACTGCCGACACGGCGGTTTGCGAACAGCGCTCGGTCTTCAGCTCTCGTTACTATTCCGTGATGATGCACTGACCGCGCCGCGACCTCTGCTATTGGTCTTCAGCCCATTGGGCTAGACGATGGCGAGAAAGCCAGAAGCCGCAAAGCGTCGTAACTACTCATTCCCGTTGGGGCCGTGAGGTTGGCATCGAGGATGATCACGCGCGCGCCTTCCCTGGCATAGGCCTGGCAGATGCCCTGTCCGATGCCCGATCCGCCGCCCGTCACAGCCGCGATGTTGCCCGGCTGCGAACGACGTGCCTAGGATCGGGAGCAAACCCGAACTCGCCCCGGATGTCGCCATGGCTCGCACCCCACTGTTGAACATGCTCCTGAACCTGTCGCGGGAGCGGGCGGCAGCCGAACAATCGGAGCGGGCCGGAAATCAGCCAGGATTCCCGACGATCGGCCGTCGCGCGGTCCTGCGCGGTGCGGCGGGCATCGCGCTCACATCGGCGCTGCCGCTCACCGGCCTGGCGGCGAGCGCGCGGATCGCCGTTATCGGCGCAGGATTGGCCGGCCTGACGGCCGCGCGCGAACTGCGCAAGGCGGGACTGAATCCCGATGTCTACGAAGGCAGTATCCGGATCGGCGGCCGCTGCTATTCGGCACGTGGTATTTTCGGCGACGGCCAGGTGGCGGAACATGGCGGCGAGTTCATCGACACTGGCCACAAGGAGATACGTGATCTCGCCAAGGACCTCGGCCTGCACCTCGATGACGTACGAGAGGCCACTCCGCCGAACACGCGTTCGCTCTATGTCTTCAACGGCAAGCCCTACAATCTCGCCGACGCGACGCGCGATTGGCAGCCTCTCTACCCCGTCCTGCAGGCGCAGAACGCGGCACTCGGCGAGTACAGCTACGAGGGCGCCAATGCCGAGGCCCGCCGTTTCGATGCGATGACCATCGCGCAATGGGTCGGCACTTATGTCCCCGGCGGTCGCGACGGCCAACTCGGACAGCTCATTGAAACCGCCTTCTCGGAGGAAAACGGCGCCGACCCCGATCAGCAGAGCGCCCTCAACGTCGTCCCGGTCCTGGCGGGCGACAAGCGGAACCGTTTCAATCTCTACTACACTGAAAGCGATCAGCGCTTTCATGTCCGTGGCGGCAATGACCAGATTGCGACGCTGCTGGCCGCCCCGCTTGGCGACACCTTGCGCACGGCAACGCCGCTGGTCGCGATCACGACCCTGCCAGACGGCAAGGTTCGCCTCAGCTTCAAGCGCGACAGCGGCGTCGGCGACAGCGTCTACGACCGCGTGATCCTGGCGCTTCCCTTTTCGGTGATGCGTGTCGCGGTGGATTACAAGCAGGCCGGGTTCCGTCCGCTGAAGAACCAGGCGATCGCCACGCTGCCGATGGGCGCCTCGACCAAGTTCCAGCTCCAGTTCATGCGCCGCGCCTGGACGGACGTCGGCTGCAACGGCGAGATGCGCGTGCCGTCGCAGACTTTCCAGACGACCTGGGAGGTGAGCCGGGCGCAGCCGGGTACGCGTGGCATCCTCAACTTCTTCTCCGGTGGCACGCGGGCCATCAACGCCGGCAGTACCGACTCCGCGACCCTGGCCGCCACGGTGATGAGCGAGGCTGCCCTGATCACGCCGGGGCTGAGCGACATCTGGACCGGCCAGATGATCAAGGATGCCTGGAAGAACAATCCCTGGTCGCTCGGAAGTTACAGCTATTACCAGCCGGGCTACCAGACGACGGTTCTCGGCATCGAGTGCGAGCGCGAAGGGAACTGCTTCTTCGCCGGCGAACACACGGCCGACCAGAACGGATTCCTGAATTCAGGAGTCCAGACCGGCCTGCGGGCGGCCAGCGAGGTGGTCGCATCTCTGCGCTAAAAACGAGCGCGATCGATGCTGCAACAACGGACTTCATGGCGCCGATGGTCGCGCGGACACCCCTCGTCGGCAGGACCTGCCCGACCTAGAATGGCGGCCATGAACCTGCGCGCCGCCGCTTTGCTTATGGCGATCACGACCGCTGCCCTGCCGGCGTCCGCCCCCACGTTCGCCCAAGCACCCTCGCCGGACAGCTGGATCGCGGACGCCAAGACCGGCTGCAAGATCCGCAATCCGGCGCCTCAGCCGCGCGAGTCGGTGACCTGGTCGGGCGCCTGTCCGAACGGGGTCGCCGAGGGGACGGGAGTCCTGCAATGGTTCGACGACGACAGGCCGACCGACCGTTACGAGGGTGAGATGCGCGATGGCTGGGAGAATGGCCGCGGCATCGCCACCAGCACCGTGATCGCCGACCGCTATGACGGCGAGTGGCGCGACGGCTGGCGGCACGGCCGGGGCGTCTACGACTTTGCCAACGGTGATCGCTACGAGGGTGACTGGTTCGAGGGTCTGCGCACCGGTCGGGGCACGATGGTCTGGGCCGACGGCGCCCGCTACGAGGGCGAGTGGCTGGACAGCAGCCCGAACGGCCAGGGCGTCTATATAGATGCGGCAGACGCCCAGTTCTCGGGCACCTGGTCCGGCGGCTGCTTCCGCGACGGCGGCCGCAAGCTGGCGATCAGCACGACCGCCAAGGAATGCGGCTTCGAGTAACCACTAGCCCCTGTAGTGACAGGACACCCAGTGGCCAGGCCGGCTCTCGCGCAGCTCGGGCACGCGGGTGGCGCAGTCGGGCTTGGCGATCGGGCAGCGGGTGTGGAAGTGGCAGCCCGATGGCGGGTTGATCGGATTGGGCACGTCGCCCTGCAGCATGATGCGTTGGCGCTTCACCGTCGGGTCGGGGATCGGCACCGCCGAGAGCAGCGCCTCGCTGTAGGGATGCAGCGGCGTGTCGTAGAGGTCGCGTGCCGGCGCGATCTCGACCACGCGGCCGAGATACATCACGGCGATGCGCGTGGAGATGTGCTCGACGACGCTGAGATCGTGGGCAATGAACAGATAGGTGAGGCCGAACTGCTCCTGCAGGTCCTCCAGGAGATTGATCACCTGCGCCTGGATCGATACGTCCAGCGCCGACACGGGCTCGTCGCACACGATCAGCTTGGGCTCGACGGCGAGCGCGCGGGCGATGCCGATACGCTGGCGCTGGCCGCCGGAGAATTCGTGCGGAAAGCGGCGCATGTGGTCGGCCTGGAGGCCCACCGTCTCCAGGAGCTGGACCACCCGCTCCTCGTGGGCGCGCCGGGACTTGACGAGATTGTGGATGGTCAGTGCTTCGCCCACGATCGCCCCCACGGTGAGCCGGGGATTGAGCGAGGCGTAGGGGTCCTGGAAGATGATCTGCATGTCGCGGCGCAGCGAACGCAGCGCCGTGGCGTCCATTTTCGTGACATCGGCGCCCTTGAACCAGATGCCACCCGAGCTGGGCTCGATCAGCCGCAGGATGCAGCGTCCCGTGGTCGACTTGCCGCAGCCCGATTCACCCACCAGGCCCAGCGTCTCGCCGGCGGCAATGTCGAAGCTGACGCCGTCGACAGCATGCACCTTGTCGACCACGCGCGAGAGCACCCCACCTTTCACGGCGAAGTGCTTGCGGAGGTCGGTGACGGACAGCAGGGCGTCATCCTTGTTTGCGGCCATGTTGCTCATAGGATGCATGCCACCTTGTGACCCGGCGCCACTTCCTTGAGCGGCGGTATCGCCTGCGTGCAGGCCGGCATGACGTAGCGGCAGCGGGCGGCGAAGCGGCAGCCCGGCGGCGGATTGAGCAGGCTCGGCACCGTGCCGGGAATCGATTCGAGCCGCGCCTGGCGGCCGGCGCTGCGGTCGACGCGCGGAATCGAGCGGATGAGGCCCTGGGTGTAGGGATGGCGCGGATCGCCGAACAGTGCGCCCACCGGCGCCTCCTCGACCACCTTGCCGGCATACATCACCACCACCCGCTGCGTCGTCTCGGCGACCACGCCCATGGCATGGGTGATCAACATGATCGCCATGCCGAAGCGTTCCTTCATCTCCTGCATCAGCTCCAGGATCTGCGCCTGGATGGTGACGTCGAGCGCCGTGGTCGGCTCGTCGGCGATCAGGAGCTTGGGCTGGCAGGAAAGCGCCATGGCGATCATCACGCGCTGGCGCATGCCGCCGGAGAACTGGTGCGGATAGTCGTGCACCCGGCGCTCGGGGTTGGGGATATTGACCAGCTTCAGCATGTCGGCGGCGCCGACCATGGCCTGCTTGCGTGACAGCTTCTGGTGCAGTTCGATCACCTCGGCGATCTGGTCGCCCACCGTGTAGACCGGGTTGAGCGAGGTCATCGGCTCCTGGAAGATGATGGCGATCTCGCGGGCGCGGATCTTGTTCATCTCCGTCTCGTCGAGCGGGATGAGATCGCGGCCCTGCCACAGGATCTGGCCGGCCTCGAAACGGCCCGGCGGCATGTCGATCAGTTTCAGCACCGAGCGCGCCGTCACGGTCTTGCCGCAGCCCGACTCGCCCACCACGCCCAGCGTCTCGCCGCGGTCGATGCTGAGGCTGACGCCGTCGACCGCGCGGACCATGCCGTCGTCGGTCTTGAACCAGGTTTTCAGCCCACGAATATCCAGCAGAGGTTCAGCCACGCGATACTCGCTCTACAGGACGCGGCGCGGATCGAGCGCATCGCGCAGGCCGTCGCCCATGAAGTTGATGGTGATCACGGCGAGGAATATCGCCGCTCCCGGGAACAGCGCCCAATGCGGCGCGATGTCGAGATAGTCCTTGGCGTCGCGCAGCACGCTGCCCCAGGTCGGGATGTCGGAGGGAAAGCCGAGGCCCAGGAAGGACAGAGTGGACTCGGCGATGATGGCGGCAGCGACATCGATCGTGCCAGCCACGATCACCGGCCCCAGCGCATTGGGCAGGATGTGGCCGACCACCAGGCGCAGCTTGGAGGCGCCCAGCGCCCGGGCAGCCTCGACGAATTCCTTTTCACGAAGCGACAGGAACTGGGCCCGCACCAGGCGGGCGACCTGCATCCAGCGCAGGCCGCCGATCACGACGACGATCAGGATGAACGCGCCGCCTTCCACGCCGAACATCCGCTTGAAATGGTCGCGGAACAGATACATCAGCAGCAGAAGCAGCGGCAGTAGCGGCAGCGCCAGGAAAAGGTCGGTGAGCCACATCAGGGCGGCATCGACCCAGCCGGCCGACATGCCGGCCAGCGCGCCCACAACGACGCCGACCACGACCGCCACGACCATGGCGGCGAGCCCGACGGCAAGCGAGATGCGCCCGCCATAGATCAGCCGCGCCAGGAGATCCTGGCCGAGATCGTCGGTGCCGAGCGGATGCGCCCATGACGGGCCCTGAAGCTTGGCGGCGAAGTCGATCTCGTTGATCGCCACCGGCCAGATGAACGGCCCGAGTGTCACCGCCGCGATCAGCAGCAGCAGGACGACGCCGCTCGCCACCGCAAGCCGATGGCGGCGGAAACGGCGCCACGCCTCCTGCCACGGCGACGTCGGCCGGTTCTTGCGCGGCGCGGCGACGGCAGGCGCCGGCGCGTCAGCGGTAAGAGATGCGGGGGTCAAGCCAGCCATAGATGATATCGGCCAAAAGGTTGAAGAAGACGACGAGGCAGGCGATCACGAAGGTCACGGCCATCACAACCGGCGTGTCGTTGGACAGCATCGACGAGATCAGCAACGAGCCGATGCCGGGGACGCGGAATATCTGCTCGGTGACGATGGCGCCGCCGAACACGATCGGCAGCTGCAGCGCCACCAGCGTCACCACCGGGATCAGCGCGTTGCGCACCACGTGCTTGGTGATCACCTTGCGCTCGCCGATGCCCTTGGACCGCGCCGTGGTGACGTAGTCGAGCTTGATGACGTCGAGCACCGAGGAGCGTACGAAGCGCACCAGCGACGCGCCCTGGAACAGGCCCAGCACCATGACCGGCATGATCGACTGCTTGATGTGCTCCCAGTAGAACTGCCAGCCCGTGGCGTCGATGTTGGCGCGATAGACGAAGGGCAGCCAGTCGAGCTGGATCGAGAACACCAGGATGAACAGCAGGCCGGTGAAGAAGGTCGGCAGCGAGAAACCGACGAAGGCCAGCGTGTTGGCGACCTGGTCGAACAGCGAATAGGGCCGGGTCGCGGCGAGCACGCCGACCGGCAACGCCACCAGAATGGCGATGATCTGCGAGGAGCCGATCACGATCAGCGTCACCGGCAGGCGCTGCAGGATCAGCTTGTCGACATCCATGCGGCTGACGAACGAAAAACCCCAGTCGCCCTGGATCATGGCAACCAGCCAGTGGAGGTAGCGGGTCCACACCGGATCATCGAGGCCGAACTTGGCGCGCAGGGCCGCACGCACTTCGGGCGGTATCGCCGGATTGGTCGCCAGCTCCTCGAACGGATCGCCCGGCGCCATCGCCAGCACAGTGAACAGCACGAGGCTGATCCCGAGCAGGCTCGGGATCATGATCAGGATCTTGCGGATGATGTACTGACGGGACAAACGATGCCTATTTAAAGAAGGCTGTCATCCCCCGGCGCGCGGCCGGGGGATGATGCGAAGCGTAAATCAAGCTTCCTTGAACCAGTCGGACAAGTCGGACGTGTTGTTGTCCCAGCCGCTGATATTGGCGTTGAGCTTGGTGGCCAACGCCGACACGGTGGGCCGCTGCACGATACCGATTACAACGCCGTTCTGGACCGCCATGTCGTTCATCTTGATGAACATCGCGGTACGTTTGACGGGATCGAGTTCCCCCTCCGAGGCGCGGAAGATCTTGTCGTACTCCTCGTTCCGCCAGCGCGTGATGTTGCGGCCCTGCCACTTGTTCTCCTTGGTGGAGACTTCCCACGAGGTGAACTGGTTCATGAAGAGCTGCGGGTCCGGCTGCGACATGGTCGTCGTATACATCTGGAGGTCGCAGTAGAACTTGGTGTAGGTATCCGGGTTGGCGACATCCGACGAGAAGAATACCGACGCCGTCACCGACTTCAGCTCCATGTCGATGCCGGCCTTCTGGGCCGACTGCTTGATGATCGCCTGGGTCTTCTGACGCGGCTGGTTGATCGAGGTCTGGTAGACGAACTTCAGCTTCTTGCCGTCTTTGGCGCGGATGCCGTCCGAACCCTTCTTCCAGCCCGCCTTCTCGAGGATGTCGTTGGCCTTGTCGACGTTGAAGTCGATCGGGTTGTCCTTCGATCGGTAGCGCTGCGGATTGTTCAGGAAGTCGCGCGTCGCCGGGCCGGTGCGGCCGTAGATGTGCTGCTCGACCGACTTGTTGTCGATGATCAGCGCGATCGCCTGGCGCACCGCCGGGTCGCTGAGCGTCGGATGCTTGGTCTTGACGCTCGAGCGCTCGCCGTCGACCTCGGTCCACGGATCGGTGGTGTTGAGCTGCATGTGCTCGATGTTACCGCCCGGGGTGACCTGGACGCGGCCCTTCCCGCCCTTCTCCAGGCGCGAGAGGATCTCGTCCTCGACCTGCATGTTCCAGGCGAAGTCGAACTCGCCGGTCTGCAGCACGGCACGCGCCGCCGACACCGCGTCGCCGCCGCCCTTCATCTCGATCGAGTCGAAGTAGGGCTTGTTGGCCTGGTGATAATTCGGGTTGATCACACCCGTCACCAGATCGCCCGGCTTGAATTCCCGGAACAGGTAGGGGCCGGTGCCTACCGGCTTGAGGTTGGTCGGTGCATCGCGCGACTTGGCGCCGATGAACTCGGCGAACAGATGCTTGGGAATCAACATGCCGCGGGTGCCGACGAAGGCATCCGCCCAGAACGGCGTCGGCTTCGCGAATTTCACGACGATGGTGAACTGATCGACCTTCTCGACCGTCACGTCCTGGTAGGAGCCGATCGTGACCGAGGCGGTCGCCGGATCCTTGGCGTATTCCCAGTTGAAGACGGCGTCGTCGGCGGTGAACGGCTTGCCGTCGTGCCAGGTCACGCCCTGCTTCAGCTTCCACGTCACCGACTTGCCGTCGGCGGACAGGCCGCCGTTCTCGCGGGTCGGGATCTCGGCGGCGAGCTTGGCACTGAGGTTGCCCTCGTCATCCCACGCCGCCAGCGGTTCGTAGAACAGGCGCGAGCCATCCTGGTCCTTGGTACCGACCGCGAAATGCGGATTGAGGAGCGTCGGGCCCTGCCACCACAGCACCTTCAGCGGGCCGCCGCCGCCGCGCTTGGTCGGCTTGTAGGTGTTCTTGGCCTGCGCCATGGCGACGCCGGAATGGACCAGAAGCTGGGTGGCAAATGGCGCAGCAATGCCCACCGCCATCATCCGCTGCACGAAGCCGCGGCGCGACATCTTCCCGGCCTTCACCTTCCCGATCAGGCCGCGCAGTTCATGTTCGTTCATCACATACCCCTTAGATTTCCCAGGCCTTCCCCGTGCCGCTCTCGCTTGCGAGCAAGATGCATGCAAGTCTCGATCAGAACAGGCTGTAACGCTGCCGTCAACGACGGCACGGCCTAAACGAGGGAGGAAGCGGGCATGCGGATGACGGGCAAAGTGGCGCTGATCAGCGGCGCCGCCGGCGGCATGGGGGCGGCCACGGCCCGCCTGTTCGCGGCCGAGGGCGCCAAGGCGGTGATCGTGGCCGACATCCTCGACCAGGAGGGCAAGGAAGTCGTGGCCGAGATCGCCAAGGCCGGCGGCCATGCTTCTTATGTCCATCTCGACGTCACCGACGAGGCCCAATGGAAGGCAGCCGTCGAGGGGACGGTGGCAGCGCACGGCCGGCTCGACGTTTTGGTCAACAATGCTGGCATTTCGGGCTCGGCCGAGACCGACCTCTACGACACCGCCGCCTGGAACAGGCTGATGGGCATCAATGCCACCGGCGTGTTCCTCGGCATGAAGTACGCCACCGCGGCCATGAAGCAGGCTGGCGGCGGCTCGATCGTCAACCTGTCGTCGATCTCCGGTATCGTCGGCCAGGGCTATATCCACGTCGGCTACAATGCGTCGAAGGGCGCGGTCCGGCTGATCACCAAGGCCGGCGCCGCCCAGCACGGCAAGCACGGCATCAGGGTCAATTCCGTGCATCCCGGCCTGATGCCGCCGATGCGCACCTCCGGCCGCACCGCCGATCCGGTGATGCGGGCCAAGACGCTGAAGGGCGTGCCGATGGGCCGCGCCGGCGAGGTCGACGAAGTGGCCCGCGCCATCCTGTTCCTGGCTTCCAACGAGTCCTCTTACGTCACCGGCGCCGAGCTGGTGGTCGACGGCGGCTGGACGGCTGTCTGACGTGGCAGACGAGAAGGCCATTGCGCCCTGGAAGGTGCTGGAGTCCAAGTACGCCTACAAAGACCGCTGGCTGGCGCTACGTTCAGACGCCGTGGAGCTGCCCAACGGCCGCGTCCTGTCGCCCTTTCATGTCATCGAGCAGCCCGATTGGGTCACCGCCATTGCGCTCACGCACGACGGCAACATCCTGCTGGTCGAGGAATATCGTCACGGCGCGCGGCAGGTCGTGATCGAGCTGCCGAGCGGCATCCACGACACGCCCGGCCAACCGATCGAGGCGATGCGGCGCGAGCTCCTAGAAGAGACCGGCTTTGCCAGCGAGGAGTGGCTGCCGCTCGGCAGCTTCTTCGCCAACGCGCCTCGACAACCGTGTGCACTGTTTCGTGGCGCTCGATGCCCGCAAGGTGGCCGAACCCAGGCTCGACGACGGCGAGGTGCTGGTCACCCACGAAGTGCCCTTCGCCGCCTTCCTCGAGGAGCTGCGCGACGGCCGCCGCACCTTCCACGGCTTCCAGGGCGGCGCGATGTGGCTGCTGCATGCTCATGCCCGCCGCAGCGGCGACGGGCGGCTGGCAGCACTCCTCGCGTGAGCGACGCTCAGCGTCGCCTGAGGTCGCGCAGACGTCCGGCGATGGCCAGCGCCATGAAGCCGCCGATCAGCGAGAAATGCTCGGTGGCGACGCGGAAGTGCATGGTCCGCTCTGGCTCGGCCATCGTCCAGAAGTGATGGGCGAGCACGACCGCCACCACCAGGAAGCCGCTCAGGATGCCGCAGCCCAGCCACAGCCAGCGGTCGAGCAGGATCAGCAGTGAGCCCACCAGCAGGGTCACGACCAGCAGGATGTTCATCAGCGCCGCCGGCTCCAGCCCATGCGCCTTCATCTCGGCGACGCTTTGCTTGAAGTCGACGAGATGGCCGATGCCGGCGCCCCAGAAGATGAAGGTCAGGACGAGGCGGGCCACGAACCAGCAGGCGCCGCTGTCCAGGATGCTGGCGATCATACGCGGCATGTCGTTTCTGCCCATCGGTCGAGACTCCCCTGGAAAACTAAAGGCCGGGACCATAGTCGCTTTGCGATCGGCTTGCCCAGACGCGAGCGACAGTCTGACCTCTTCCGTCCCGGCCGCTTTCGCGCGTAGTTTGCGCCATGGATCGCAAACGACCCGAGCAGGGCTGGCGCGCGGCGGCATTCGCCGCGGCGCTATTTGCGATCACCCTCAATTTCCTGCAGCCGCTCGCCCACGCCGCCCTGATGCGCGACGGCGGGCCGGAAACTGCCGCCAAGATGTGGGGCGTCTTCTGCCTGCCCGCGGCGGGCCAGGACGACGCCCAAGGCCAGGCGCCGACTGCCGGCAAGATGCACGAATGCTGCCTCGGCCTCGCACACGCGCCTGCTTTGGCCGAGCTCTCCACCGCGTTCGTACTAGTCGAACACATCGCCACCGGCGTCCGATTCGTCGCGGCTACCGATGCGCTCTCGCCCGTCGGCATCCGCGACGGGCCAAGCCAACCGCGAGCGCCTCCCTCCTTCGTCTGATCGTCGAACGAACAACGCGCGACTCATGCGCGTGCGTTATGGCGCCATGACCTTGGGCAGCGCCGAGAGCGCCATCTTCACCCTGCCCATCCCCGTCCCCATTGTCTTCGCCATGTCCCAAGGAAGGCCCCCATGATCATCCGTCGTCTCACCCTCGCCGTTGCCATCGCCCTTCTCGCCCTCCCGGCGTTTGCCCAGGACTACAAGGTCGGCGCCCTGGAAATCACGCGCCCCTGGACCCGCGCCACGCCGGCCACGGCGCAATCGGGCGGCGGCTTCCTCACCATCGTCAACAAGGGCACGACGGCGGATCGCCTGATCGCCGCGCGCAGCACGGCGTCCGACAAGGTCGAGGTCCACGAGATGCGCATGGACGGCAACGTGATGCGGATGCGCGAACTCGAGAAGGGGCTGGAAATTCCCGCCGACGCCACGGTGATGCTGAAGCCCGGCGGCTACCACATCATGTTCATGGGTCTCAAGGCGCCGTTCGCCAAGGACACCAAGGTGCCGGTCACGCTGGTGTTCGAGAAGGCCGGCAGCCTCGACATCGTGCTCGACGTCGAGGCCCTGGGGGCCTCGGCGCCGAAGCACTGAATCGGTCTACATCGCCTTCAGCAGTTCGATGGCGATGAGGGCCATGCCGATCACCGACACGAACCACGCCACCGTGCGCAGCCAGGCGATGCCGGCCACGTAGATGACGGCGTAGGCAACGCGGCCCCAGAAGAAGATCATGGCGCCCATCGCGGTCATGGCGTTGGCCTTGCCGGCCGTCACCGCGATCAGCACCAGCGCCGCGAACAGCACCAGGTTCTCGATCATGTTGAGATGGGCGCGCTTGGCGCGTCCGGCCCAGCCCGTGATCTCGGGTAGGCCTTCGCGGTTGCCGGCGAGTGTCGGCAATCCGACCGCCTGGTTGGCGCCCGTGGCCGCCACCAGCATCTGGACGAAGCAGAGGATCGTGGAGAGGAGGAGGTACTTGAGGTCGGGGGACATTTGGCGTTGCTCCCTTGTTGTTCTCTGACCGGTTATTTGGTCCCGAAGAGACGGTCGCCCGCATCGCCGAGCCCGGGAACAATATACCCGTGATCGTTGAGTTTTGCATCGATCGCTGCCGCGAATACCGGCACGTCGGGATGGACCTCGGCAAAGGCCCGGGCCCCGGTTTCCGAGCCCAGGATGCAGATGAACTTGATCCGCTTGGCCCCGGACTCCTTCAAACGATCCACAGCGGCGATCGCCGAATGGGCCGTCGCCAGCATGGGATCGCACACCAGCACGTCGCGGTCGGAGATGTCCTGCGGGATCTTGAAGTAGTACTCGACCGCCTGCAGCGTGCGCGGATCGCGGTAGAGCCCGACATGGCCCTGGCGTGCGAGCGGCATCAGGTCGAGCAAGCCCTCGGCGAGGCCGAGGCCGGCGCGCAGGATCGGCACGATCACCAGCTTCTTGCCGTCGAGCAGCGGCGCGTCCATCGCCGCGATCGGCGTCTCGATCTTCTGGTTCACCAGCGGCAGGTCCTTGGTGGCGTCGTAGCCGAGGAGCAACCCGATCTCGCGCAGGAGGCGGCGGAAGTTGGCGCTCGACGTCTGCTTGTCGCGCATCTTGGAGAGCTTGTGCTGCACCAGCGGATGCGACACGACATGGATCGAGTGCGGCAACGACATCTTCTTATCTCCCCAAATCCCGTGTCATCCCGAGCGAAGCGAGGGACCTTTGCTCGTGGCCTTAAAGGTCCCTCGCTGCGCTCGGGATGACAACTTGGCCTCAATGACAACCTGACTCAAAAAACCGTTCCGTCGCTCTCCACGGCAATCGGCGGGCCGCCGTCCTTGCGGCGTTCCGCGGCGAGCGTGCGGCCGGCGAACCAGGTGCCGGCCTCCAGCACCTTCACCAGCGGCAGGCTGGCGGCGTCCATCTTGAGATGCACGCGCACATGCTCGGCCACCTGGTCGAGCAGCGCCACGGTGAGCGCCCGCCATTCGACGATCGCCTCGTCGCCGGGCGCGAAGACCTTTTCCAGCAGCAGCTTCTGCTTGGGCTTCAGCGCGCCCGAATCGACCAGCAGGCCGCCGTTGCGATATTCCGGCAGGCCGGTCAGCGCATCGAGCTCGACCACTTTCAGCCCCGCGCCCTGCAGCGGCTCGACGATGGAATAGCTCATCCACTGCGAGAGCTTGTGGAACGGCACCAGCCCCACGGCCGGATGACGCCACACATCGCCCAGGGGTATGCCGTCCAGTTCGAGCCGCGACGGCCAGATCGCCGCGAGCTTGTCGAGCAGCACCGCCAGGATCGACTCGGCCTTCACCTCCGGCCCTGATGCCAGGAGGTCGAACAGCGCGCCCGGCCGCTCCAACCCGACGTTACCCAGCTTGCGCAGCAGCCCAGCGCGGCCTTCCAGCCCCAGCAGCGAATTGTGGCCGCGGACCTGGAAGCCCATGGCGATATCGTTCGGCGTCAGCCGCACCAGCCGCTCGGCGTCGACGCGCAGCGGATCGTTCTTGGAATCGCGGCTGAAAGCGCCATTGGTGAACATATTGAAACTCGCGACTGCCAGCCCCTCGGAGCGCATGAAGGATTGCCCGCTCGCCGGCTCCTTGTACGACCACAGCCCGCCCGCACCGGCATCCAGCAGCACCGAGACGACGGCGAGATCGATGCGCCGCCGCGCAATCTCCGCCGCCGACAGGTCCTTCATCCGCTCGGCCAGCATCGCCCAGCGGTCCCGGCCACCGACCTCGAAATGCCGCCAGCGCGAATGGAACGGGATCTTCGCGGGATCGCGGAAGCGCTGGCGCGTCACCTTGAGCGTCGCCTGCACCGCGGCTTCCAAGCCGGCGGCATCCAGCGAGAACCACGCGGATTGCCCGTTCTCGACATGCCGCAAGACAAGCGCTGCCCGTTCGCGGATCGCGGCGGGTGTGCGGAGATAGGCGACGGAGTCGGTCACTCGTTCAACCCCCTCCCCTTGGGCTTCTTCAGTTCCACCATCCCGGGCTTGCCCTTGTTGTCGGTGAAATAGCCGGCCGCCTTCTTGGCATCCATCTCGACCTGGGCATCGGCGGGGATCAACTCGTCGGGGATCGCCACCTGCTCGATGATCTCGATGCCCTGCTCGCGCAGCGCATCGGATTTCAGGTTGCTCATGGACACGAATCGGTCGATGCGCGCGATGCCCAGCCAATGGAAGAGATCGGGCATCAGCTCCTGGAAGCGCATGTCCTGCACGCCGGCCACGCATTCGGTGCGGTTGAAGTACTGCGCCGCCGAATCGCCGCCGACCTGGCGCTTGCGCGCGTTGTAGACCAGGAACTTGGTAACCTCGCCCAGCGCGCGGCCTTCCTTGCGATTGTAGATGACGACGCCCAGGCCATCCTGCTGCGCCATCTCCACGCAAACTTCGATGCCGTGCGCGAGATAGGGCCGGCAGGTGCAGATGTCGGAGCTGAAGACGTCGGAACCGTTGCATTCGTCGTGGAGACGGCAGGCGATCCTGGTTTCAGGTTTCCCGATCTTGGCCATGTCGCCGAAGAAATAGATGGTGGCGCCGCCGATCGGCGGCAGGAACAATTCGAGGTCGGGCCGCGTCACCAGCTCGGTGTACATGCCGCCGGTCTGCTCGAAGAGCGTGCGGCGCAGGTCGACCTCGGGCACGCCGAAGCGCTCGGCGATGCCGGGCAGCCACCACACCGGCTCGACCGCGGCCTTGGTGACGCGCACCTCGCCGTTGGCCTTGAGGATGTCGCCGTCGGGCTTCAGGCGCCCGGCGTCGATGGCATCCTTGATCTCCGGCATGGTGATGTGCGCCTTGGTGACGGCGATGGTGGGACGGATGTCCCAGCCGGCCTTCAATTTGTCGGCGAACACCGACGCCACCAGATGGCCCCAGGGATCGAGCGACACGATCTTCCTGGGATCGAACCAAGCCTCGAACGGACCGATCAGCTCGGCCGGCGAGGTATCGGTGAAGTCCGGCCGGTGATCGGCTTTCAGCTCGTGCGCGGCGATGGCGAGTGCACGGTAGATGCCGTAGCTGCCGGAATGGACGCCGATGGCGTTGCGTTTGGTGGGATCGGCCACCGTGCCCACGACCGGCCCGCGAACGGCGGGATCGCGCGCACCCCACACCACCGGCGGCGCCTGCACGCCGCCTTGGGAGGGATGAGTATTCAGTCTGATGTGCGCCATGGGCTTTCCGGGTCTCGAAGAGCGGGAAAGCGGCGCAATGTAGGCCTTGGCAATGACGAAGGGAAGACACGGAGCGCAGAGAGAAATCGGGGCTTTCACATATCGTGCAGGAGCAACGTTGCCGGCGCTCTTGCTGGTGCAGGCGAAAATGGCTTGGGCGGCAAGCATACAGCGAACAACAATCCGGTAGTGCTGTTCCAGCGATGGAAGTGATTGAGCGAGTGGCCAGAATGTCTCCGCCACCGGCTGGTCGCCGCAGAAATCGAATCCGGCCACATCCACATAGTTTGGAAAATTTTCGGCCACTATTGAAGATCACGTTGATCGAGTGGTTTGAACATATTTGCCTCTGCCAGGCGTCGCGTGCGTGCTTCCAATCCCGACAGACCACGGCCTCTATTGATCCAATTCCATCCGGAACAGGCTCCCCCTGGGGCGTGTTCATCTGGAGCTAAGGACGATTAACAAGGAGGACTGAACTCATGTCATTCAAGGCAATGCGCTACGCTGCATTGGCAGCTACGTTCCTGGCGGGCAGCGCCGTGATGGCTCATGCGCAAACCAGCTCGACAATCGGCACGGGCGGGTCGAGCGCCGGGTCCGGGTCGGTCGGCACGGTGCTGGGCACCGGCGGATCTTCGGCCGGCGGCTTCGGCGGCGGGTCAGCGTCGACCCTCGGTGTCGGCGGCGCGACCGCAGGCGGCGGCCAGACAGGTGTCGCGATCGGCACAGGCGGCTCGGCTGCCGGTGGCGTGGGCGCCGGATCTGCCTCCACGTTGGGTGTCGGCGCTGCAAGCGCCGGCCGGGGTGGGACGAGCGCGGTGCTCGGCACCGGCGGGTCCGCAGCGGGCGGCGGCAAGAATGGCGGCGGTTCGGCCTCGAGCCTGGGCGTCGGCGGCGCGTCCGCTGGCCGCGGTGGCGCCAGTGCCGTCGTCGGAACCGGTGGTTCGTCGGCCGGATACGGCAAAGGCCAGGGCCCCGGCTCTGCCTCTACCTTAGGCCTCGGTGCGGCCTCGGCCGGTCGCGGGAAGAGCAACGCGGCTCTCGCAACTGGTGGCTCGGTCGCCGGCAACGGCAAGGGTGGCGGCTCCGCCTCCACGCTGGGCCTCGGTGCCGCGTCGGCGGGCCGTGGCAAGAGCAACGCTGCAACGGCGGTCGGCGGCTCGTCGGCCGGTGGCGGCAAGAGCTTCGGCGGCGGCGGTGGCCGCGGCGGCAGAAACAAGTAACGGACCGTGAGACCGGCCGCGCAAATCCTTGCGCGGCCGTTCCTCGCCATCGGGAGGCATTGATGAGAATTCTTCTGACTTCAATCGTGCTGGCCGGAATGAGCGCAATCCCCGCGCTCGCACAAATTAGCTCGAGCAGTTCGACGAGCGTCGGCGGCGGCTCGACGAGTTCAGTAAGCGTCGGCAGTTCGACGGGATCGAGCGCCAGCAGCTCGACGAGCAGCAGCGCTTCCAGCGGAAGCCGTCGCTCCGAGTGCACGGTGGTGACGTCGCGCAACGGGCACGCCACGGCCACGGCCGGCGGCCTTTCGACCTCGGTCACTGCCGGCAATGGAAGAGTGAGTGGCACGACCACCGGGCCGCACGGCGTTACGGCGTTTTCCGGCACGAATTGCACTGTTCACGGTCGATAGGAGACACCTCGTGAGAAATTTATCGATGGCTCTGATTGCCGGCGCGTTTGCCTTCGCAAGTTCGGGTGCCTGGGCTCAGCAGGGGCCGAGTGCCCGCACCGTCGGCTCGAAAGCCACGACGGATGGCAGCTCGACGATCGGAACGGCGGGCAGCGCCGCTGCCGGCGGCACGTCGGCTTCCACCATCGGGTTGGGCGCCAACTCGACCGGCAAGGCCGGCACTTCTTCGACGGTCGGCGGCGCTGGGAGCGCCGCGGCGGTCACGGGCAAGGCTACGTCAAACACCAAGATCCGGGAGAATCCCCAGATGCTGCGGTCGCAATCCACGGCGAAGGCGCAGGACGGCGGCACCTGGAGCAAGTCGGCGACCAACACCAAGGTGCAACACGACGGCGATCTGACCTCGCGCACCAGGTCGATGTCGCACATGCAAGGCTCGAAGCCGGCAATGTCGAAGACTCGCATGCGCTGACGCTCGTCGTCGCGCGCCAGCTCTTCGCAGGCGAGCGGCGGCGTCGGCCGGCCGGAGAACGTCAACCGCAGCTACTACGTGCAGCCCACCGTGTTCGCCAACGTGCGCAACGACATGACCATCGCCCGCGGGGAGATTTTCGGACCGGGGATCGTGATCTGCCGTACAAGGACGAGGCCGAGGTGATCCAGCAGGCCAACGACACGGTCTACGGGCTTGCCGCCTACAAGCATCCGGGCAACGGCGGCGAGTACGGTAAGTGGGGCATGGAAGAGTTCCTCGAGACCAACGCAGTCATCGGCTACAAGGCCGCCTGACCGTCGCAGCATCTGGTCTTGCGCCACGCCCCGCCGCATAATGACGCGATGGGACGTGGCACTGCCAAACAGGCCGCAAAGGCCGCCGACAAGACATCGCTGCACCTGCGGATCGATTTCGGCGATGGACGTTCGATCGGCCCCGGCAAGATCCGCCTGCTCGAACTGATCAACGAGACCGGCTCGATCTCCGCCGCCGGCCGGGCGCTCGAGATGTCGTACCGCCAGGCCTGGCTGCTGGTCGACGAGCTCAACCGCATGTTCAAGGACCCTGTCGTCAGCGCCCAGACCGGCGGCGGTGGCGGCGGCGGCACGGTGGTGACGGAAGCCGGCAATACCGTGGTCCGGCTCTATCGCGACATGGAGCAGCGGGCTTATGGCGCCTCGACCTCGGACGTCCGGGCGCTGTCGCGACTGATCGTCAGATAGCGGTCGCTCTACTTCAATACGGTAAAGCCCTGCTTCTCGAAGAACGGCCGCGCCGCGGGCGACTTCAGGAAGGCCACGAAGGCCGCTGCATCGGGGTTGGTGGACGTCGCGAGCTGCGCCGCCGGATAGATGATCGGCGGATGGCTGCCGGCAGGAAACGCACCCACGATGCGGACGTTGGGATCGGCCGCCGCATCGGTGCGGTAGACGATGCCGAGCGGCGCCTCGCCGCGCGACACCAGCGTGAGCGCCATGCGCACGTTCTCGGCCTGGGCGACGCGGTCGGCGACCGAGGCCCAGACGCCCAGCTGCTCCAGCGCGGCCTTGCCGTACTTGCCGGCCGGGACGGCGTCGATGTTGGCCATCGCCAGGCGTCCGTCGCCCAGCGCGGCGCGCAGCGGGAAATCCTTGGCGATCTTGAGGTCGGTCTTCTGCTCCTTGCCCGCGATCAGAACGATCTCGTTGCCGAGAAAATCGGAACGGCTCGCCGACTTGATCAGTTTGCGCTCGGCGACGTAGTCCATCCACGGGATGTCGGCGGAGATGAACAGGTCGGCCGGAATCCCGGCTTCGACCTGCTTGGCCAGGGCCGGGCTCGCGGCATAGGAGATCTTGGCGGCCTTGCCGGTCTCCTTGCTCCAGGCAGCCGATGCCTCGTCGAGCGCGTTCTTGAGGCTGGCCGCCGCGAGCACCACGACGTCCTTGGACTGCGCCCCGGCCGGCGCGAGCGGCGCCAGCAGGAGGGCTGCCGTTACGGCGAACAAGGCACGGCGGCAAACCTGCATGATGATCTTCTTCTGACCCTTCGATATATCCAAATGAATATATCGAATCGTGCAGGATAGCCAGCCCCTTACCCGCTCAATTGGCCGATGCCGCGCACTTCTTCTTGAGCGCCTCGAATAGAACCTCCGTCACCTCGCCGGTGTCGGCGTCGCCGGCCGCGAGCTGGAACTCGCGGATCGCGGTGCGCGTCTGCGGTCCCACCGTGCCGTTGGTCGTGCCGCGGTAGTAGCCGAGGTGGCGCAGCAGAACCTGAACGGCCTGGGCCTGGTCCGTCCTGTCGGTGGGCCAGCGGTTGAAGTCGACCTTGCATTCGGTCTTGGGTGGCTCGGGCTTCTTCTCGGCCACGTCTTGCGGCGGCGGCGCAGGCTCTTGCCTGGCAGGCACTGCCACCGGCTCGGGCTCCGACGGACGCGGCGGCAGTTTCAGCGCCCGGGCGGTCCGCGCGGTCTCGCTCGCAGGAGCCGCCGGAATAGGCAGGCCGGGAACTCCGCTGCCCATCGTCCAGACGGCGAAGCCGGCCACGAAGAGCAACGCCAGGACCATCCCGTAAGCCACATACGGCATCACCGACCTCGTGCCTTCGGTCTTACCGGAAGCCGTCGCCATGACGCTGCGTTCCCTTTCGTCTGGAGAATTCCTGCTCTAGGACGCTCCTAGGGACGCTAACGGGCGCCGTCGCAGCCTTCAACGGCCAGGATCAGAGCCCGGACTGGCCGACAGCACGCCCAGCCGGCGGACGTCCGCCATCTCCTCCAACCGATCCACGGCCTCGACCAGCCGCTCCGCTGTCCCGGGTGCCAGCGGCTCGGCGCTGAAGGCGAGGCAGCGATCGAACTTTTCCAGATGCTGCTGCTGCGTGAGTGGGCGTGCCGGATGGGCGAGCATGGTCTCGCCGCGCCAGGTGAGCGCACGGCCATCCTTGAGATGCACCACCACGGTCTGCGGCGCCAGCGCATTGGGATCGGGGTTGCCGTCGTCACGCGTCTCGACGCGTGCCGCCAGCACGTAGGTCTCCGGATCGGCCAGCGCTTCGCCGCGGAAGTGCGCCAAGTCGAGCGCGCCATGCTGCAGGGTCTTGGCGATGGCGTAGGCCATGCAGAGGCGGGCATAGCTGGCGCCGGCATCGGGCCGGGGCGGCCGGCCGACCAGGCGCACGATCAGGGGCGGGGCGATGACTTCGACGCGGGCGACATCGGCGACGCCAAAGCCATGTTCTGCGCGCAGCACCCGCACGCCCTCGATGCCGCCATGGGTGGCGCGTCCGGCGGGAAACGGCTTGTGGCTGAACTCGGCCATGCGCCACTGCCGGCCGAGGCTCGCGAGCACCGGCTCGAGTTCATACGTGCCCTCGAACAGCGGCAGGTATCCGTAGGTGCCCTCGAACACCTGATGCGCGGCGCTGAAGCCCAGCGTCGCCATCTCGCAGGATTGCAGCGCGGCACGGGTGTTGAAGGCGATCTGCACCGGCAGGATCGGGCTGCCCTAGGTGTGCGCCTGCATGGTGCCGCTGGCCTGGGCGAGTTGCCAGGCGAAGGCCACTTCCAGCGCCGGCCGGTCGAGACCGAGCAGACGGCCTGCCGCCGCCACCGCGCCGAAGCCGCCGGCGGTGCCGGGGCGGAAGAAGCGAAAGCCCGAGCGCGAGGCGAGGCCGAGGCCGGCGGCGACGTCGACGCCGACCGCGAGGGCCGCGATCAGTTCAGCACCGCTCGCGCCGCCCTTGAGCTCGGCCGCCGCAAGTGCTGCCGGCAGGACGGCGGCCATGGCATGCACCACCGCGCCCTCGTGCAGGCAGTCGTATTCCTGATTGTGCATCTGCCAGGCGTTGAGGAAGGCGGCGGCGGGAGCGGCGAGCCGCGCCGAGCGGCCCCAGACCGGAACCGCACCCTCGCCGGGCGCGCCGCCCCAGCCGGACGCCACCTTAAGCAGCCCTTCGCCGCCCTCGACCGAGGAACCGGCGATGCCGACGCCCAGGCTGTCGAGCACGAAGACCTTGGCGCGCCGGACGGCGGCGTCGGAAAGGTCGGCGAAGCGGGTATCGATGGCGTGGGCGGCGAAGCGGGAAGCGGCGGTCATCGGCGGGTTCCCCTCCGGGTAAAATAAATGGGTCTTCCGGGAATCGAGTGGGTGATTGGGGAGATCATAGGGCGCGAAAAGCTTGTGGATAGC
>CAMDOT010000006.1 GCA_945903635.1 Rhizobium sp. Q54
GATCGAGAAGGCCTACGCAGAGGGCGGTTTCCGCGCGCGCGGCATCCCAAGGAAGGCCTTCTTCAAGATGATGTTCGAGGGCATGAAGGAAAACTTCAAGAAAGAGGCCCAGGCGAAGGAGCTTGAAACTGCGGTAACGACACTCGTTAAGCATGTGCCGGAAATGGCCGCGTCAGGTCACCGCGCATCTCTCGTGAAGAGTTTGGCTCCGGACCAACGGGTCGAAGTCTTTCGGGATATGATTTGGCAGGTTCGGGAATCGTCCTGTGATTTATTGCTGCCCGATTGTGTAGCAATAGAAGGTCATGATGTAGCGGACGCCCGCCCTCTCATTTACGCACCGAACGAGAGCGCGAATGTGATCCTAATGCCCATCACATCTCGGCGAGTGCTGCTTGGGAGTCGACACGCATTACCCAGCGGTTTGCCACCGGCGCTCAACAAAATGTTTGCCAAGTGCAGTTACGAGTTTTTCGTTAGTCGGGAGAGAACGCACGAATTTGAAGAACTTGTCACCGAAATCGGACAGGTCACGAAATCGTTCATGGATGCAAAAGTCAGCGAGGGCCTTGCCAATGTATTCAAGAAGGAGACTGGCTGATCGCTTTTGCGGTCGAACGAGGTGCCGGGCAGCGCTCTGCGCATTGACGGGTCCTACAAGTGGGATCATGCAACACGGACTTTGGACTTTGCGCCGACTGAACAGTTGATTACACCAGTCGAGTGAAGCCGTTTTAGAAAGAACTCAATCCAAGTCTGCCTATATTCCTCTGCGGCCAACTGCTGAAGGATGTCTTCTCTCCGCACCTCTGAAGCGCCATCGATCTTGTGAATAATTTTCAAAGCAAGCGCGCGACCGCTTTTCTTTTGTCCCTTGTTCATGCCTCTAAGTATTAACGACAAAGCCTTTTCGAACCGGATTGAATATGGATGCTCGCGGCTAAATTTCTGAAGCTCTTTAACAAGGCCTTTCTGCGTTTTGTACTGCACTCTTCTACTGCCGACGAGGTCCGAAATAATAGGGTTTGATGCTCCTCGTCGAGTTGCGCCGTGTGTGCTTAGGAAAATCGCTCGCGGAATGCCAACACCTTCTGCATATCCGTACTCCAGTGACACATTTGCATTTCCGCCAGTGGCATCAAAAATGCCGTGGCTTGATTGCGTAATACGCGCCTTGATTACTTCGAAGAGGTCAGTCGCGTGTTGGGAGTCGTTCCAACCGACGATTGTAAAGTAGAGTGGATACTTCTTGTGAAGATTGGGAATGATCTTCTCATAGTGCTTACGGACATTCCGCCAGGGTAGTCCCACGAATATTTGATTTGGAATGAATTCACGTACTGATGTTGGCATCCCTTCCTCCCCCATATTTTTGTGAGGATAGGTCGAAATTCAGATACGACCAAAGAGAAACGCCAATCGGTAGTTCCTGTAAAACGGAGAAGTTGCGATGCCTACAGTAATGCCGAGCCAAGTTGTAAAGATCGTCGATCGCTGTTTCCCAGCGGTCGCAAAGAAAGAACGCCTGGGCCCGTTGGATTTCAATAACCGCTTCGAGTTGCGCGCGATTATTGATCTGCTTGAAAAAGTGCCGGATGTCCTGATCTCAGCGCCTCACGACGACTACGCCGAGCTCATCTTAGCGACGAGCCTCATCAGAGAACACTTGGCGCACTGGGCTCGAAATCCTGAAGCTCGATACTTGGCCTCCACTACAGTAGTCACAATTCGAAATGTAATGGCGAGATGCCCCGACGAGTTTCCTGCGCCTGCAGCTATCGAGCTCTCGTTCATAGACGACAATGAGTTGAGGGACGGGATTAGAAGCGATGTGGGTGCGACATACCGTTCTGTTGAGCACGCCGAATGGAAAGCGGCGACCGTTCTTGCGGGTGCTACCATCGAAGCGCTACTTCACTGGATTCTTACGCGGGACTTTGCTTTTGACGTCGCAGCAGCTGCTGCAGCCGAACTTCTCAAAGTGCCGGAGTCTCTAGATGGCTGGGTCCTTGGACAATTTATCCCGGTCGCAAGACGTCTAGAGGTGATTAGAGAGGACTCAGCTACGGCTGCTATGCTTGCCAAAGATTATCGAAACTTAATTCATCCGGGTAGGACAGCGCGGACAGGTCAACGCTGCGATCGCGGCACGGCGTATTCAGCAATCGGCGCACTTGAACGCGTTGTAGCTGACGTCGGTGCCTACTGCGGGAGGTGATGTCAGAATGAACGGTACCTTTACGTTCATTAATTGTCGAAGTTCACTGTGATCGTGGCGTCTTTCGGATCGTGTCCCGCAGCGTGCCAGAAATCGCGCTCAATGAGCCGAACAAGAGCTTGGAAGGTGTCGCGAGCGCCGATGGAGTATCGCGGAAATACAGTAGATGCCATCGGGCCGCATGTTCCATGCTCGCGTCCACCATACGTGGCGACTCGGATGCCTCCGAAAGTGCGGACTTCTAACTCTAGTCCGTACTCGACTCCAGAAGCCCCGGCGGCACTTCGCGTTTGATCCACAATATCGAGCGCATTGCAGACGAGGCCGATGAACCAACCTGCGTATAAGATCAGCTCATCATCAAACCTTCGAGAAAAAGCTACTTCTACGACACCGTCCTCCAAGAGTTCTACGATAGTAGTAGCGCGTTGGTCCGTGTTGATTGATCTCACACCGCGAAGGATCGGTCGAAACGAACCAAAGTCATGCGGAAAGGTTACGGGGGCTTGTCGACCCTGCCATGAAGCGTCGAACTGTCGGCGCTGTGGAGAGATCGACATCGTACCCGGAACCGGAATTGACACGGGGGACATCGCAATAGCTGTAGCTCGGAGTGCTAGGCCGGTTGATGCCGGATGATTGGAATATTTGGATTGCCGTTCAACAAAGCGTCTTTCAAGTTGAGCGAGACCGCGATCGACTTGCAGTGTGAGGTCTTGTATTTCGCGCATGGTCATACGTTCCGACCGATCTCCTTTGCGGGCATGACATTCGAAAAGCGCGAGATCACGATGAGGAGCGTTGCGCGAGCGCGAAATGGCAATCACGATTACGCCGGCGTCTCCTGCTAGATTGATAGGAACAATAGCTGGGTGAGGCGCTAGCGGCGGCTCGATTACGTCGCGGCAGTACATCGCTATGCGGGATGCCAAATCCGCACATCTTGGTATGGGCTTAATGCCAATAGCCCGCCGGGGATGGTCGTCAGATTCTTCGATGCCCAACACGAGATGGCCGCCGTGAGCATTGGCGAACGCGATAATTTCTCGAAGAATTTCATTTCGGGCGCGATCTCCGACTCTCTCTGCGCCGGTATGCCAACCATCTGGTCCGTCTCGACCTGACAGCGCCTCTTTGAATTCGACGGTATCCGATTCCCGAATGCCATCGGTGACGATCTTCGAGATGTCATCGGCGGTTAGTAATTGTATCGCCTTGGAAAACACGAGGGCGCTCCTCCCCAGTCGCTTGTAGTCGCGAGGCGTTAAGGCGTTCTCGCGGAGATGATACTAAACGATAGAGGACACAACATGAATTCCACTGATCTTCGCCGCCATTGCGAGCGGCGGCTGAATGCGCTCGACCGCGAGCGTGCCTCCTGGTTTGCGCACTGGCGCGAGCTCAGCACCCACATTCTGCCGCGGCGCGGCGCCTTCCTCGACTCAAGGAATCGCTCCGATCGCGGCGGCAAGCGTAACCCGAAGCTCCTCGACTCCACCGCCATGCTGGCCGCGCGCACGCTGGCGTCGGGCCTGATGGCGGGCCTCACCTCGCCGGCGCGGCCGTGGTTCCGCCTCGGCCTCGGCAGCCCCGCGGTCTCGGCGGTGCCCGAGGTCCGCGCCTGGCTCGACGACGTGCAGGGCCGCATGTTCCGCGTCTTCGCGCGCTCCAACCTCTACAACGCCCTGGCCGTCGCCTACGAGGAGCTGGCGGTGTTCGGCACCGCCGCGCTCGTGGTGACGGAGGATGCCAGGGAGATCGTGCGCGCCTATCCGCTCACCGCGGGCGAATACTGGCTGGCGGCGTCGGAGCGCGGTAGCGTCAACACGCTCTACCGCACCTTCGGCATGACCACCTTCCAGCTCGTCGAGCGCTTCGGCCGCGATTCAGTCTCGACGATGGTGCGCGAGCGCTACGATCGCGGCCAGTGGGACCACGAGGTCGAGGTGGTGAACGCCATCGAGCCCAACGAGGACGTGCAGGAGAGCGGCGGCTTCGCCCGCTTCAAGCACCACATGGCCTATCGCTCGGTCTGGTACGAGAAGGGCGCCGCCTCCTACAATCAGGGCGATGAATCGCTCCTCGACGTCGGCGGCTTCGAGGAGTTCCCCGCGCTCTGTCCGCGCTGGCATCTCGCCGGCAACGACGTCTATGGTCGTTCGCCCGGCATGGATGCGCTGCCCGACGCCAAGAGCCTGCAGCGCATGCAGCTCCGCTTCGCCGAGACGCTCGACAAGATGGTGAGCCCGCCCATGGTGGCCTCGCCGGTGCTGCGCGGTGCGGCACCTTCCTCGACGCCGGCCGCCGTCACCTACGTGGCCGATCCCGAGGGCATGGGCTTCCGCCCCGCCTATCAGATCAACCCGCCGCTGGCCGAGTTCACCGCCGCCATCCGCGAACGCCAGCAGGCGGTGCGTGCCGCCTTCCATGCCGACCTGTTCCTGATGGCGACCCAGCTCGAAGAAGTCCGCACCGCCACCGAAGTGGCCGAACGTCGTGCGGAGAAGCTGGTGATGCTGGGCCCTGTCCTGGAACGCCTGCACGACGATCTTCTGGAGCCGCTGATCGGCCGCGTCTTCCAGATCATGGCCCGTAACGGCCACATCCCGCCGCCGCCGTATGAAGAGCTCGACGGGCTCAGGTTGCAGCCCGAGTACGTGAGCCCGATGGCGGCGTTGCAGGCAGCGTAAAAGAGATCCCTCGACTTCGTTCGCTGCGCTCACTGCGCTCGGGATGACGGGGACTCGTCATCCTGAGCGAAGCGCCAACGGCGCGTAGTCGAAGGATCCTTCTTCCTCGAAAGGAAACCCCATGTGCGATCCCGTCACCCTCATGACCGCCGCCGCCTCGGCGGCATCGACCGCCATCGACATCACCCAGCAGATGCAACGCGCGCAGGCGCAGCAGGCGGACTATTCCTGGGCGGCGCAGCAGCAGCGCACGGCGGCCGCCGCCGACGAACAGCGCGCGCAGTTCGCCGAGCAGCAGGGCGAGGCCGATGTCGATGCCGCACGCCAGAAGACGGCGCAGCAGCTCGGCACCGCGCAGGCGCGCCTCGCCGCCCAGGGCACCGACCTATTAGGCTCGCCGATCGACGTGCTGGGCGACATAGCGGCCTCAGGCGAGGAGACCGCGCTGTCGCTGCGCTACCGGTCGATGCGCCACGCCTGGGAGAACCGCGTCCGCGGCGCCGCGCGCCAGGCCGAGGCGCGGCGGTCCGAGGCGCTCGCCGGCAGCGTCGATCCCACGCTGGGCATCGTGAAGACGCTGTTGTCGTGACGACACCCTCAGGGCTGTCCGGGGAAAACGGCGTCCGATGTCAGTTACGTCAAAATTGTCATCCAGAGTCGCGCGGGGTTGAGGGAGCCCATTTGAGACTGCAATCTGATGCCACGACGTCTGCAACCTGAGGTGATCCAGTTGGCGTAGACATTTCTTCCCGCGTGCGTATACTTTATGCATCTGTCCATGAACTTCACGTTGCCGGAAGCGCGCCACTTCCGTAACGGGCCCTGAGAAGTCAGTCCCTCAAGAGACTCACTCTGTCGCCGAGAGGTTGCATGATCTTCGGACGCAAGCTGGCCGGCACATCGCGCACAGCGTCACCTGAGATGCGGGCGCGCCTCATCGACGGCCCCATCATCCGGACGATGCTGTCGCTCTCTCTTCCGCCGACGACGGCGACACTGGCACAGCTTTTTGTCCAACTGGCGCAAGTGCACTATGTCGGTCTCCTCGGCATCGAGCCGCTGGCCGCCCTGACCCTTGTCGCTCCCGTCGTGCTGCTGATGCAGTTGCTGTCGGCCGCCGATGTCGGAGGGGCGATAAGCGCTGCGACGGCCCGTGCAAGAGGCGCAGACGACACCAGGGATGTTCAGCGGCTTGTGCTCTACGCCGTTGTCTGCAGTCTCTTCCTGGGGCTGCTGGTCGCGACGATCGAGTATTTTGGAGGAGGAACTCTCTATCGCTTTCTCGGCGGAAAGGGTCGCGTCCTTGACGAAGCCATCTCCTATGGGCGGATCGTATTTGGCGGTGCGGTGCTCATGTGGATGACCAACCTGCTCGCCGCCACTCTGCGCGGCAGAGGTGAGACGTTTGCACCGTCAGTCATCATCATCGTGAGCATGCTGGGAACTTTTCCGCTTTATCCGATGCTGACACTCGGCGCATTGGGGAGACCAGGGCTTGGTCTCGTGGGCGCCGCGATCGCCTTTGTCGCCGCCTATGCGGTGTCGACGATCGCATTGCTCTTCTACATGCAGAGAATGGGAAAGGAGACTCGAATTGCTCTGGTGACGGACTGGTGGTCCTGGAAACTGGTCCGCGAGACGGCGCGCGTGGCGTTTCTGTCGTCGACCCGTACAATCCTGTCGGTGGGAGCACTCCTGGCTGCCACCTACTGCGTCGGCCGGCTCGGAGATGCCGCGATTGCCGGCTACGGCATCGCGTCTCGTCTGGATCTGACTTTCGTCTCCCTGCTTTATGGCTTGGGAATATCGATCCTGGCGATGGTCGGCGCCAACCTGGGCGCGGGGAAAGCCGAGCGGTCGTACAGAGTGGCCGTTGTCGGGACGCTGATGGCGACCGCGATCGGCGGCGCTCTCGGGCTTTTGGTCACGGTACGGCCGGATATTTGGCTGGTCCACTTCAGCGACGATGCCGCTGTGCTCCTCGAGGGAGAGCGTTATCTACGCATCGTGGGACTGGCCTACGCCTTGGGGGGATGCGGAACGGCCGCGCTTTTCGTCGGGCAGGCAATGGGCCAAATGAGATGGGCCTTCTGGGGGACGGTGGGACGTTTCGCGATCGTCGCGGTCTGTGCGACCGGGCTCTTTGGATTTCCCGACACGATCGGCTCGATAGCCCTGATGATGGCCAGTGCCTATGCCGCTCAGGGGATCATCGCCGCCGCGATTCTGAATCCTGCAAACCGGCGCTAGGCGCGCCGCTTCAGAGGCTTGTCGGCCAATACGTCCGGATACAAAGCGGCTGCAGCTTCAAGGAACCAGGCCGCAGCGTCTTGGAAGTCAGCGCACGGAAGATTGGTCTGTGCCTTTCTGTGCCAGCTCTCGCCGATCCAGAGGTTCACCATTCCGCCCGCTAAGGTTTGAAGGCCAAATTGAATTTCGTGCTCGTTAAGCTGGGCGAGCACCTCGGAAAGTGTGGAACTCTTCATGCTGAAAAAATCATCCTCTGGCTGCCCTGACTGGGCTGGGGCGATCTTAACGAGACTAGTTGCGGGTAGACAAGCCTTACCATCAACCAAAAGGGGTGGTTCAGACATTCATTCTCCATAGTGCAATAATCCGACGGCGCTTGGCGAGCGCATCGGCCCCGCAAGAGCCACTGATGAATAGATGGAAGAGCTCAAAGTCTTCCGGGTTCTGGCGCCCGCAGACGTTAATAATCCGAGAGACCCAGCCTGGCGCAGTACGAGACAACTACTGCAATCGATAGAGGAATACCGATGCATGCTTCGTCTCTCCGCCACCATTGTGAGCGGCGGCTGAACGCGCTCGACCGCGAGCGTGCCTCCTGGTTCGCGCACTGGCGCGAGCTTTCCGACGACATCATGCCGCGCCGCGGCAACTTCCTCGGCCAGTCGCACCGGCCTGATCGCGGCGGCAAGCGCAACCCGAAGCTCCTCGACTCCACCGCCCATGGCGGCCTCGCCTGTGCTGCGGGGGGCGGCGTCGTCCCCGACGCCGGCCGCCGTCACCCACGTGGCCGATCCCGAGGGCGCGGGTTTTAGGCCCGCCTACCAGATCAAGCCGCCGCTGGCCGAGTTCACCGCCGCCATGCCCGTAACGGCCACATCCCGCCGCCGCCCTACGCCGAACTCGACGGGCTCAGGCTGCAGCCGGAGTACGTGAGCCCGATGGCGGCGCTGCAGGCGGCGGCTTGATGTCGTCGGTCGGCGAGTGTCACGACAATGTAATTGTTCGGCTGGACATTAATGCGCGTATTGAGAGTATTCGAGGGGTCTGCCAGAATACTTTCGGGAACTCGGGGAGGAAACCATGGCCACGGCTACGAGAGGCGTCGTCGATTCGTCTTCCGAAGATGCCGCCGCAAATGGCACGTATCACTTCCTCGATGTTGGCGGGGAACAGTATGGCGAATGCACCCTCGTCGAGTTCGGCAAGATTCGCATCCTGATCGACGGCAGCCATGTTCGCGACTTCAAGGGGCAGAATGGTTATGCCTCCATACCCGACCAGCTCGCCGACATCCTGGACGGCCCCAAACCCTACGCCATCGACCTCATCGTCGTGACGCACGGCCATGCCGATCATATCGGCTGCCTGCCCGAACTGGTGTCCAGGGGCGTCATCAAGCCCCGATTTGCGCTGATCACCGATCCCAAGCTGGGCTTCGGGCGCGCCGGGGACGAGGATAGCGCCACCGATGCCGCCGATCCGGCCGAACGGCTGGCGGCGCTTTTGCGCGAAGAGGACGCGAGCAATCTCGACGACGCGGAACTGCAGGAGTTCATGGACGCGGTGTCGAAAGTCGAAGGGCGCTACCTGGCTTTCGTGGCCGACCTGAAAGCCAGGGGCGTCACGGTCTTCCCCTACCGGGGAAAGGCGCTGCCGCCGGATCTCGCCAAACTGCTGGCGCCGACCGGCGCGAAACTGCTCGGCCCGTCTCTCGACCAGCTCGTGCTTTGCGCCGAGCAGATTTCCATCAGCAACAAAAAGGCGAAGGACGCGGCGGACAACGCCCTTGTGCATGGCGACGCCGGTATTCTCGGCCTCTATCGCGAGATCGTGGCCGACGAAGCCGACGAGGCCGACGAAGCCGACTCGAGCGGCTTTTCGCGCGGCAACGGCATGAACTGCCAGAGCATCACTTTCGCGTTCGGGCCGCCGAAGGCGCGCGTCCTGCTGGCCGGCGATATGCAGTTCAGCAAGCCCGGCGTGAAGGGGGTCGACGACGAGATTGCGAAGCTGCGCCAGCGCGTCGTCGAGGCCGGACCCTACAAGCTCTTCAAGACGACGCATCACACGGCTCACAACGGCCAGGATGACGAATTCCTGGAGGAGATCGGCAATCCTGAGATTCTGGTCCATAGCGGCGGCCTGTTCGACGATTCCCACCCCAATGCGGGGGTGCTCAAGATGCTGAAGAGCAGGGGCGGTATCCGCTTTGCTCGCACCGACCGTAACGGCGGGATCACCGTGCAACCGCATCTCCCCGCCACCGAGGCGATCACCAAGACCCGCGGCCGCTTGAATGATTTCACGCCCAACACGAACCGCGACGAGGCACCGCCGCCGGTGTCGGTTGTTTCGACGCCCGTTATCGCGGGTGTGGGCGAGGCCGCCGGCGGTGGCGTGCAGATCGTTATCGTGAACCTGCCCAACGCGCCGATCGATCTCAGCGTGGCGGGTGTCGAGATCCGCATCCGGACGCCGGCCGCGTCGCTGGCGCCGGGAGATCGCGGGCGCGGGCCTCGCGGGCCGCTGCAGCTTCCCCCTCGCAGGCCGACACCACCGGTCGAGCTGCCGCGTTCGCTGGAAGGACTGCTGTTCGTCACCGACGGCGATCGCTTGCGCAAGAACATCGGCGAGGCGGCCGACCAGACCTTCCAGGCGATCGAGCACGCCGGAGGGACCCTGCACAGCGCAAAGGGCGACAGCCTGCTTGATCAGACCCGTCGGGCTCTCAGCGGCGATGCTGCCTTCAAGGGCGTCGTGCTGCTCGGCGGGTACGATGTCGTACCGTCCGTCCGGACCGATGCGCTGGGCAAGGAGCTTCGCGGCCTGCTCGGAAGCGACGTCGAGGGCGACCAGGACGAATTCTGGGTGTGGAGCGACAAGCTCTACGGCGACAAGGATGGCGACTCGGTGGCCGAGTTTCCGGTGTCGCGGATTCCGGACGCCGGAGATCCCGACCTCTTCCTGTCCGCGCTCAGCGCCGGTCCTTTCGAGGCGGCGGATCGCTTCGGCATCCAGAATGTGATGCGTCCCTTCGCCGCCGGCATCTGGCCCAGGATCAAGGGCAGCCGCGCCCTGGCGGTTTCGCATCCCCACCTGGCCGGCAGCATCACCCCTGCCGACGTGGCGACGCGCTGTCACTACTTCATGCTGCATGGCGACGACGAAGATGCCTGTACCTTCACCGGCGAGGAGCCGGGAAAGCCGGCCCCCGTCGCCTTCACGATCCGCAACGTGCCGGCCAAGTTCGACGGTGTGGTGTTCACGGGCTGCTGCTGGGGTGCCCTGATCGTCGACGGCAAGGCAAAGGACGCGGTCGGTTCCATGCCGGCCTCGCGCCTGGCCCGGAATTCGATTGCCTTGTCCTACCTCAAGGCGGGTGCCGTCGCCTATGTCGGCTGCACGGGCGCTCATTATTCCGGCCCGAATCCGGATCCCAAGGTCAACTATGCCGCCCGCCTGCACGGCAGTTTCTGGGATGAACTCGCGAAGCCGGGGCAGGGCGCGGCGCAGGCTCTCCATCTCGCCAAGGAGGACTATCTGGCCTGGACCGTCAGCGAACGGGCCAAGCTCGATCCCCTCACCACCGCCCGCCGATTGAAGAATTTCGCGCAGTTCACCTGCTTGGGATTGGGCTGGTAAGGCCCTATATTAGAGCCGGAAAGGATATCACCATGCCTGCTGGAAAATCGCGCTCCTCGAAGGCAAACGCTGCGGATGTCGTGGCGCGGGAAATGCCCGGGTGGCAGATCGTCGAGAGGCCTGCCGTCCGATTGGCGAGCGCCGCGGTTCTGGACAAGGGGGATGCCATGAAGGTCGACGAAGATCTGTCGATTGCCAAGCTTCGACAAAAGTTCGGCGTGTCGGATTCGAAGGACAAGGGATCCGCCTTCAAGCCGGTCGATACGTCGGTGCAAACCGTTCGCATCAGGCCGAAGAGCGGCGGTGCCGCGAAGACCGCCGATATCAAGAACGGCAAGGTGACGATCGTCCAGGGCTGACGCGGCGGGAGGCGATTTCCCGACACCGCTCGCATTTTCCGACACGCAGGTGTCGGAAAATGGCCGGCGAAAAGCCTTTTAGATCAACGCCCTGAATTTTCCGACACGAATTTCCCGACACCGGGGTGTCGGTAAAGGGCCTAGCCGAAACGGCCGGGGTCGGCGCCTGCGAGGGCGTCCGCGGGGGCCTCGCCCTCCATCTGGCGGGCGATCAGCCGGCCGCTCGCGGTGGCCAGCGTCAGGCCGAGATGCTGATGGCCGTAGCTGCAATAGACATTGGCTAGGCGCGGCGCGCGGCCGATGGCGGGCCGGTAGTCGGGCAGCGTCGGCCGCTCGCCGATCCAGCGGCTCTGCTCGGCACCGCCGACGCCGGGGAAGATCGCCTTGAGATGTTTCAGCAGCAGGTCGGCGCGGTGCCATGACGGCGGCTGGTGCGGGGCGGCGAGTTCGACGGTGCCGGCGATGCGTAGCCCTTCTTCCATGGGCGTGAAGAACAGGCCGCGCTCGGGCGGGCTGACGGGCAGGTCGAAGCGCACGTTGTCGGGCGCCACCATGACGTGATAGCCGCGCTCCGCCACCAGCGGCGCGTTGAAGCCCAGCAGGCGCGTGAGCTCGCCCGAGGCGCGGCCGGCGGCGATGACCACGGCCTTGGCCGGCAGGGTCTGGTCGGTGATCTGCACCGAGGTCACGCGATTGCCCCCATTGGCGCCCTCGCGGCTAAAACCGCGCACGCGGCCGCGCAGGATGGTGCCGCCGTCTGCAGCGAAGCGCTCGGCCAGCGTCGCCACGACGCGGTAGGGATTGATGGTGTGGGTGCCGTTCGGATAGTGGATGCCGCGCACGATGTGCGGGCTGAGGCCGGGCGCCAACTCGCGCGCGCGGTCGCCGCTCACGACCTCGAACTCGGTGCCCTTGTTCATCTGCAGGCCGCGCATCTCGTCGGTGCCGAGGAAGGCCGCCTCGCTTTCGTAGACGTAGAGGGCGCCGCGGGTCTGGAACAGCTCGCCCAGGCCCGACGCCTGGATCTCGGCCTTCCAGGCGACGTCGGCTTCGAGCATCAGGGCTCTCAGGGTCTCCGTTCCCTTCTGCACTTCGGCGGGGCTGAGGGCGGCGCGGGCAAACCGCGCCATCCACGGCAGCAGCCACGGCAGGCTGGGCGGGTGCAGCGTGAGGGGACCGTCGCGGTCCATCAGCATCTGCGGGACCTTCTTCAGTGTTGCCGGCCGCGCCAGCGGGATCAGGCTGTCGAGGGACAGAAAACCCGCGTTGCCGTAGGACGTCGCCCGGCCGGGCTCGGCGCTGTCGAGGAGGGTGACGCTGTGGCCGGCGCGCTGCAGGGCGCGGGCGGCCGCGGTGCCGGCAATACCGGCGCCGACAACGATGACGGGATCCTGATCGCTCATGAGGCGACGTTAGCACGGCCGGTGAGATAGCCCAGCGCCGCGCGCGTCACCCGACCTTCCAGTGCGACCGGTTCGACTTGTCCGCGCAGGACGGCAGCGTCGATCAGCGCCCGGGCGATGGCGATCAGATCGTAGGCCGCGGCCTCGAGATCGGCGACCTGGATCACCGCTCGATACCGGCGCAGCAGGGTCGCCACGTTTCCCGCGATGTCGCGGGTCAAGGCCCGGTCAGGCTCCTCGAGCACCAGTCGCTGTTCCTCGAAATCGAGTACCCGGGCGAGATCGGGGCGCGCCAGTTGGCGATGGATGGCGGTGTGCGCCAGCCGGCGGAGCGCCCCCTCCAGCGGAAGCGAGGCTGCTTGCCGTGCGGCCTCGCCGAGCGCCACGCCCAGCAGCGCCCGCTCGCGGGTGCTGAGCGCCACCACCAGCGCATCCTTGTTGGGAAAGTATTGATAGAGCGAGCCCACGCTCACGCCGGCCTTGTCGGCAACGGCGTTGGTGTTGAAGCCGGAGAGGCCCTGCGTCTCCAGAATGCGAGCCGTCGCTTCGACGATCGCCTCGACCGTGCGTTCGGAGCGCGGCTGCGAGGGGCTTTTGCGCGGACGGGTACGGGCGCGGGTCATGCGAGTAGTCAATACGAGTAATTACTCACATCATGTCGATGTCGTCAAATCAGGAGGCCCGATGTCCCGCCGCTACACGTTCTTCATGCTTCTGCAGAGTGCGCCAGCCTGGCTTCGGCTCACCCGCGAGGACCGCCAGCGCTTCCAGGCCACGCACATCGCTCCGCTGCTCGCCGGCTATCCGGCGGTGACGTTGCGCTTCTACGACACCGAGGCGTTTTCCGGTCGCTGCTCGGATGTCGCCGTTTTCGAAACCGCCGATCTGCGGGCCTACACGTTTCTGATCGACGGATTGCGCGATACGGCGTTCTTCTCCGAGCCCTATTTCGAGGTCGTGGACATCATTCCGGCGGTCGAGGACGGCTATGTGGAATATGACCGTGCCCACAACGTGCGTGCTGCCTGAAATTCCTCCGGCTGCAGGGGGCAATTGATTTCGAGCCGTGAATGCTTATTTAGGGACGCATGTCCCCACAATCCGACAGTTCCGCCAGCCCCGGCTGGCATGCCACGACCATTCTCTCGGTCCGCAAGGGCAATGAGGTGGTGATGGCCGGCGACGGCCAGGTCTCGATGGGCCAGACCATCGTCAAGGGCAACGCCCGGAAGGTCCGCCGCATCGGCAACGGCCAGATCGTGGCCGGCTTCGCCGGCGCCACGGCCGACGCCTTCACGCTTTTCGAGCGGCTGGAAGCGAAGCTCGAGCGCCATCCCGGCCAGCTCCTGCGCGCCGCCATCGAACTGGCCAAGGACTGGCGCACCGAGCGCTCCCTGCAGCGCCTCGAGGCGATGATGGCGGTGGCCGACAAGGACGTCTCGCTGCTGCTGTCGGGCTCCGGCGACGTGCTGGAGCCGGAAGGCGGCCTCATCGCCATCGGCTCGGGCGGCAACTACGCGCTCTCCGCCGCGCGGGCGCTGATCGACATCGAGGGCATGGATGCCGAGGCGATCGCCCGCAAGGCGATGAAGATCGCGGGCGACATCTGCGTCTACACCAACCACAACCTCGTCATCGAGAAGCTCTGATCCCCCATGAGCAATGATTTTTCGCCGCGTGAGATCGTTTCCGAACTCGACAAGCACATCATCGGCCAGCAGGACGCCAAGCGCGCGGTGGCCATTGCGCTCCGCAACCGCTGGCGCCGCCTGCAGCTGCCCGAGGGTCTGCGTGAGGAAGTTCTGCCCAAGAACATCCTGATGATCGGCCCGACCGGCTGCGGCAAGACCGAGATCGCCCGTCGGTTGGCCAAGCTCGCCAACGCGCCGTTCCTGAAGGTCGAGGCGACCAAGTTCACCGAAGTGGGCTACGTCGGCCGCGACGTCGAGCAGATCGCGCGCGACCTGATGGAAGCCGCCATCGACATGACGCGCGAGCGCCTGCGCAAGGACGTGCGTGCCAAGGCCGAGATGGCCGCGGAAGACCGCGTGCTCGATGCCCTCTGCGGTCCCAATGCCAGCGAGGAAACGCGCCTGCGCTTTCGCCACAAGCTGCGCGACGGCGAACTCAATGAACGCGAGATCGAAGTAGAGGTCGCGGACACGGGCTCGCCGATGCAGTTCGAGGTGCCGGGCCAGCCCGGCGGCTCGGTCGGCATGATCAATATCGGCGACATGCTGGGCAAGGCCTTCGGCGGCCGCACCAAGAAGCGCAAGATGACCGTGGCCGACAGCCATGCAGCGCTCTTGCGCGAGGAGAGCGACAAGCTTCTCGATCAGGAGCGCGTGGTGCGCGAGGCCCGCGAGTCGGTCGAGCAGAACGGCATCGTGTTCATCGACGAGATCGACAAGATCACGGCGCGCAGCGAGTTCCGCGGCGGCGGCGACGTGAGCCGCGAGGGCGTGCAGCGCGACCTGCTGCCGCTGATCGAGGGCACGACGGTGAACACCAAGCACGGGCCGGTGAAGACCGACCACGTGCTGTTCATCTGCTCCGGTGCCTTCCACATGGCCAAGCCCTCGGACATGCTGCCCGAACTGCAGGGCCGGCTGCCGATCCGCGTCAGCCTGGCCTCGCTCGGCCAGGACGATTTCCGCCGCATCCTGACCGAGCCCGAGGCGAGCCTGGTCAAGCAGTACAAGGCCCTGCTGGCGACCGAGAAGGTCGAGCTCGATTTCAAGGACGACGCCATCGACGAGCTGGCGCGGCTGTCGGCGGAGATCAACGAGACGGTGGAGAATATCGGTGCCAGGCGCCTGCACACCGTGATGGAGAAGCTGCTCGAGGAGATCAGCTTCGCCGCGTCGGACTCGCCCGGCAAAAAGGTCGAGATCGACGCCGCCTACGTGCGTGCCCATGTGAGCGAGCTCGCCAAGAACACCGACCTCAGCAAGTTCGTGCTGTAGGGCAATGCCGCTCCGATCTATTTCGGTACTGCTCTGACGATTAGGAATCTGCCAAACGCTTCCCGGGTCTGGGCAAAGGTAAAGGCGTTCTCGAGGTCGTCGAACGCCACCTTGCTGTAGTCGATCGAGCCGGGTTTGAAGCCAAAGCTCCAGAATTTGAATTTCACGTTTTCGTCCTTCTCGGGACTGCCGGTGTTCGCCGTGTTTGGGCTGATAATCGGCGGTTCGACAAGCCTCACGGCGTGGCCGCCACTGCCTTGCCCAATGAACCTAAGCATGCCTGATAGCAGACATACGTCCTCTTCATCTTTGCATCTCGATAAAGCCGCAACGAGTCTTTGCTTGTCTTGCTTGTCACCGTCAGGAAGCTTCGTCGCCGAAGCATAAAGGCCGCAACCCATGAAGAGATTGACAAGATCGTTCGCCAGCGTGCCTACCCCAAGTCCGCTCGAATTGTGACCATTGTCCTTGGCATCGGATATGGAGCCCGTGACGGCTTGGGTAGGTCTGGTAAGCTGCTCGATCCCGGCAAGAAGCAACCAATCGGCATGGGCCTGCAGGAAAATGTCGCGGCCGCGCGTGAGGACTTCCGGCGATGACTCGTTTTCTGCCAGCTTCTTTTGGTATTCCTTCTCGATCTCCGCAGGGAAGTCGAATGTGAGAAATCTGCTGCTCATCTGGACCGCGAGATTGCCGAGTCTTGCCCGACCCGTCGTGTAGAGATCAAGAGCAAAGCCTACGACTTTGTCCGGGAATCGACGCAATACGGAATTTAGGAACGCTGCCGGCAGACACCAGGGATAATAGCCCTGGCGCAGAGATTGGGGAGTGTCGACCAGGATGCGCAGACGCTCGGCGAACTTGTCGGGCGGCAGGCCGAACTGCGGTGCCGGAGACGTCCTCACCCAGGCGTTTATCTGAAGCCGGGCGGCGTTTGCAGCCTCGCGACGCTCATCCAGCATTCTCCCGATGGTCGACGATGACGCCGGCGATCCGGCCGCAAGCAGTAGCAGGATGTCCAGGATTACCATTTGATCAAACTCCGACGAGTTGAAACGGCATCACGTCGGCGATCGCCGGACCACCGGCGCTCCACCTTTTGGAGCAGGCTTTGCCGGTGCTTTGACGGGTAACCGCGTCATCAGCACCACCCGCTTTGCCACGCCGCGGTCCGTGATCGCCTTCTTCTGGACCGCCACGGTCTGCAGGCGGTCCTTTTTGGGGCGCAGCGTAAATTTTCCGGCGACTTTCTGCGGCGTCAGGTCGGTCAGGTTGCGCGGTATCGTCCGTGGGAGGCGGCTTTCACCCGGCTTCGGTTTCGCTGGTTTCGCGATCGGCGCCTCGACGAAGAATGTGCACGAGGCTTCGACGCGCGCGCCGCTGGGTGGCGCGATCGACACGATCAGCGTGTTGAGGCCTTCTTCGAGTTCCGGGCCGGGGGCCGTCCGCGACAGGACAACGCCAGCCGGCGCCTGCGCCGCGATGCGGCCGATTTGGCTCACCGTCAGCGGCGCGCCGAGGCGCCGCTCGCCGCGGCGTGGTGGCGGCACCACGACCACCCCTGACTTTGCCGCGACCGTCACCCTCGCGGTGCCGGTCGCAACGGGTGCGCGCCGGACGGATACGAGCGCCTCCGCTCCCGCAGCGGTGAAGGCGGCCGCAGCCGAGATACGGGACTGACCTTTCAGCTGGACACTCGCCAGAGGCCGCAGGCCGCCGCGCGGCGTGGGCTTTTGGATGATCCCCTGGACCGCCTGCGGGGATCGCGACGCCGACCAGTGAGGCCGCAATGCCAGAGTGTCCTTCGCATCGAACCGTCCGCTGATGGGGCGGGCGTTCACAGGCGACCCGCCCAGCTCGGCCACGGCAAAGCCGGAGAGAGGGATCTCGCGCCCGTTGAGAAAGACATGAAGGATGGAAGGACGATCGTCGGTATCCTCCACGGCGTCGCGAGACAGACCTTGAATCTCTATCTGCAGCTTCGTCTGCCCATTGGCGACGGAGCCGGGTGCCGGCGAGAGGATCCGCACTCCCCGTGGCGTCGGCTCTACCGCCGCCCGTTGGCGGGTCAGGCGCTCATGCTTGGTCGCGATGTCGCTGCGTTCGCCTTCGGCGGTCTGGAGCGTGGCCTCCTTCGTGAAAGCGGACGCGAGCGAGCGTGCCGCATCGCGCACGGCATCCTCGAAAGCGTCGAGTTCGCGAATCGCACGGCGCATGCCATCGACGACGGCTTCGACCGGCACGTCGATGCGCCCGAGTGACACGCTGTGGCGTGTTCCAAGGATTGTGACGTCGAAGCCCACGTTGATATGTGGATCGCGGCCCATCTGGTCGTAGATCGCATCGGTCAGGCGATTGACCAGGAGATTGCCGATCTGCTGAGCGAGATCGCGGTCGGGATCGAGCTCACGGACGTCGTCCATGATGGAATCGATCTCCTCCGCCAGTTCGCCCACGATGTCGAGCACGCCGTCGATCACCTTGTTGTCGAGGGCCTGTTCGAGGGCATCGCGCGCGAGGGCGCGCATCGATCGTTTGAGGCCCGGCGGCGCCAGGGAGCGATAGACGAAGTTGTCGGTCAGCGCGGCCAGTGCGTCGCCGACGAGTTCGTCGGCGAGCCTGCTTCTGAACTTGCGCCGGCCGGAAGCCCTCGCCAGTGGCGTCAAGGCTCCCAGCAGGTTCTCGGCCGCGTCGCCGAACTGCTGGGCGACCTCACGAGCGAGGCGTTCGATGTCGGCGACAAGTTGGCCCAGCCGCCGCTGCATCTCTTCCAGCGCCTGCTGCGTGTCGTCGACCCATTGTTGGAGCTGGCGCTGCACCGCCTCCAGAATCTCGGCCATCTCCTCGAGAATCTTCCGGCCGATCAGCTCGATCAGCTTCGCGACGAACTGCAGGAAACGTTCGCCGCCGATGGTCCCGAGCTCCGTCGCGAGTTCCATCATGGCTTGGCCGTTGGGCATGAAGGCGCTGTCGCCCAGCTGCCGCAGGAAGTCGCCGCCGCCATCGATCGGCAGCGGATCGATGACCTCGTACATCAGTGAGCGGATTCTGGCCCGTTGGGTCTCGCTGAGCGGCCCAAGCACCTCCGCGCCGATGCGCAAGGCATCCGCCGTCAGTTCGGCGATCTCGCTCACCGGCACTGGCAGGTTGGCCGCTGTCGACAGCTGCGTCACGATCCCGTTCGGCGCCCCGACTTCGTCGGCGAGACGGTTGAGGATGTCGTGGAGCTGGTCTTGCGCGGTCGCCAGCATGATGTCGGTGGTGACGACGAGGCTGCGCCCGATCAGCTTCATCAGGACGCCCGAGAGCGCCTCCTTCAGGCGTTCCCGGTCGGCGCCGCGCCGGGTCCAGTCGGTAACGACCCCGAACACCGTCTCGAGGGTGAAATCCGTCGTCGGCAGGAAGACCTCATCGAAGTAGCTTTTGAGATCGGACCTCAATAACAATCGATCACGCAGCGCAGGGGCGAGTTCGGTGTGAATTTGCTCCGACATGAAGGCGCGCAGGCCGTCGGCGAGCGCCACCAGGGTTGCCTGGGCGTCGGGTTGACCGGTGCCGCTGGCAATGACGCTGCCGATGTTGCGCAGAAAGGTACGGGCCACGTCATTGGCCGCGGTGCCCAGCGGGCCGGTCATGGCGGACAGGAACCGGTCCACGCCGGGGTTGTTTTGTCTCAGGAAGTCGAGCGCCGCGTCGGCTACCAGGAACTCGACGAGATCATCGAGTCCGAGTGCCCCGGCCGGCGGCGGCGGCAGCGCGGCCCGGATATGGTCGCGCACCAGTTGGGGAACCTGCGCCGTCAAATTGCCGGTGAAGGCCTTCTGCGTTTGCCGTGGGGGCTGGCCGATAACGCTGAGCGTGGCGTCGGCGCGTACCACCCGGCGGTTGGCAATCAGGGCCAGTTGGGCCGCCGACCATAGGACGGAAATGAACCGCTGGGTCGGCGCGTCGACGGTGCGGCCGACGATCGCGGTGGCCAGGTCGATGACCCGCGTGACCAAAGTGTTCCAATAGGTTTCCGTTGCGGGCGCTCCGTCGAACGGTTCGGCGGGGAATTTTTCCAGCTGATCGGCGAGGGCTCGCCGCGCCGGAAGCGCCGCCGTCCAGGTTGCCGGCGCCGTGGTGGACAGCCAACTCTGGAGTGCGCTGCGCAGGGCTTCGAGGGCTGCATCCGTCAGGCCTTTTAGCAGGAAGCGCTGGCCCTCCTCGAGCGCCACCTGCGCGCAGCGCAACGCCACGTCCTGGGCGCCTCTTGCCGTCGCCGCCGGGGTAAAGGATGTGATGTATTCACCGAGTTCGTAGGCCGTGCGGAAGGTGATCTTGAAGGCCGGCCGCGCCGCGTCGATCAGCGCGCGCAGCGATGCCGCATCGCTTGGCAGCTCGCCCTTGATCTCGTCGCAGGCCTTGTCGACCAACACATCTACCGAGCGCGCAATGAATCTGCTGAAATCATCGAACTCCATGGCGGCGAAGACACGAAAGCCGGCACCGGCCTTGAGGCCCACACCCATGCCACCCACGATGTTGAAGCCGGGCTTGATGTTGCGTGCTGTCTGGGCAATCGCGGTGCCGGTGACCACTAGTTGGGCATAGGCCTGCGCGGTGAGCGCGGCCTTGGCATACAATCCGGCCTTGATGTCGACTTCCGAGAGGAACACCCGCAGCAGATCGACTGGCAGGCCACGCATGTGCGGGTCATGCTCGACCAACTCGAGAAAGTCACCGACCTTCAGCCCAAGACTGACCTGAACGGCAGCCGCCAATTCGGCGATGGCCTGCAGGCGCACAGCAAAGCCGATTTCGCCGAACAGGTTCATCGGTACCTGAATTTGCGCGGTGACCGAGGCCGAGGCACTTGCCTGGCCCGACAGTTCCGCGCTCAGGAACTTGCCGATGCCGGCATCGACATTCGCAAGGGCGGAAATTCCAAGGTCGAAATTGATGCCGCGGTCGATCTGGGCGCCGGCGGAGATGCTGACCTGGGCGTTGCCGCCGGCATGCGCCCAATCCGTGGCGACCGTGCCGCCCGCGGCAAAGACATCCTTGTCGAGTCGTGCTGTCGGCATTGTCGCCCCCCGGCTCCCCGTGGCAACGCTTGGCGCTGCACACGGCCTGAGCCTAGCGACTCCGGATCACAGGCAATAGGCTGCAATTAGGTCAACGAGATATGCGGGACCGTTCAGGCCCCACAGCACGAACGACAGAGCGGTCGCCGCGACGACAAGGGCGGCGGCGCCCCATAAAAGTGCCGCACGCCAGCCTGTCATCATGGGGCGAATCTCATGCCGGCTGCAGCGCCGCCGCCCGCGGCAGGCGCTGCTCGACGATCGGCCAATGCATGGCTGCCGAGACGAGACCGAGCGCGATCGAGATCCACCACATGGTGTCGTAGTTGCCCTGCAGGTCGAACAACAGGCCACCGCCCCAGCCGCCGACGAAGCTGCCGACCTGATGGCCGAAGAAGACGATGCCGTTCAGCATCGTGACATGCACCGGCCCGAAGATGAAGCCGACCAGCGAGGTCGTGAGCGGCACGGTGCCCAGCCACAGGAAGCCCAGCGAGCCCGCGAAGATCAGCACCGAAGCCGCGGACAGGGGCGCCACCATGAAGCCCAGGAACACCAGCGAGCGCAGCAGGTAGAGCAGGGTCAGCAGGTTCTTGCGCTTGTACCGGGCGCCCATGGAGCTCCACAGGATGGCGCCGGCGATGTTGAACAGGCCGACCATGCCGATCGCCCAGCCGCCGAGCTCGACCGGCGTCAGCTCGATACCGAACAGCGAGAGCCCGATCCCCTTGTCGGAGATGTAGGCCGGCAGATGGCCGCCGACGAAGGCGACGTGGAAGCCGCAGACGAAGTAGCCGGTCACCAGCAGCACGTAGCTGCGCAGGCCGAATGCCTCGGCGAGTGCCTCGCGGGTCGTCTGGTTGCCGCCGCTGCCCCTCTTGGAGGCCGCGATCTCCTTGCGGTCGTTCAGCCCGAGCGGCAGCACCATGATCAGGACGGCGAGGATCGTGAGCGCCCACATGGTCGGCCGCCAGTCGCCGAAATAACTCTGCAGGATGGCTGCCAGCGGCACGATGAAGAACTGGCCGAACGAGCCGCCGGCCGAGCAGATGCCCACGGCCAGCGCTTGCTTCTCCGGCGGCGCCACCCGCAGGATCACGCCCAGCACTGGGCCGAAGGTCGCGGCCGACAGGCCGATGCCGACCAGGATGTTGCCCAGGATCAGCATGAAGCCGTCGTGCATGGTCGCCGTCACGATCATGCCCAGCACATAGACCGCACCGCCGCCCGCGATGGTCGGTGCCGAGCCGAAGCGGTCGGCCAGCCGGCCCGAGAAGGGCGCCACGGCCCCCATCAGCAGCATCGATACGGCGGTGCCGAACGAGAACAGCTCGCGGCCGACGTGAAGCTCGGCGGAAACGGGCTTCAGGAAGATGCCGAAGCTCTGGCGAACGCCGAGACCGATGGTCAGGACGAGGAAACCGCACCAGACGGCGGTCCAATAGGAACGGGTTGTCATGGGCCGCAACTTGCGGCCGCGCTCCCGCACTAGCAAGGTGTTCGGCCTGTCGCGTTCCATAGAATTACTTCATGCCGTCACAAGCTGAGATGTGGCAGAACCTCCTCATGGCACGGCTGCTCCGGTACGTTCTGGCAGGATTGCTGTTGGCTTTGGCAGGAAACGCCATGGCCGCGCCCCGGCTGGAGCGCGAGCGCTGCACGTTCAAGCCGCCACGCGGCGACCGCGTCGAGTGCTTCGTGCTGATCGTTGCGGAGAACCGCGAGCTGTCGCAGGGCCGCGAGGTTCGTCTGAAAGTGGCCGTCCTGAAGGCCAAGCGCACGGCCGGCCTCGAACCGCTCGTCTACCTCTCGGGAGGGCCCGGCGATGCACCGCTGGTGGCGTCGACCCCTGGCGCCGATGCCCTGGCCGAAGGCGATTGGTGGAACGAGACGGCCAATATCCGCCGACGCCGCGACGTCATCGTCATGAGCCAGCGCGGCGCCGGCGGATCGACGCCCAACCTCGACTGTTTCGACACGCGCACTTCCCAGCCCAACAAGGCGCGCCGGCGGGCGGTCACCGAACAGCAGGAGCGCGATATCCTGGTGAGCTGCCGGGCCTCTCTCGAGCGGCGCAAGATCGACCTTTCGATGTATACGACGCCGGCGCTGGCCGATGACGTCGCCGACCTCGCGACCGCCTTCTCGCTGCCGCGGATCAATCTCTACGGCGTGTCCTATGGCACGCGTTGGGGGCTCGAAGTGATGCGGCGGCATCCTGGACTGGTGCGCGCTGCGGTGCTGGACGGGGTCTATCCACCCCAGGTGAACGGCGAGCAGAACGAGCCCGAGATCGTGCGCCGTGCCTTCGAGCGGCTCTATGCCGACTGCGCGGCGGATGCGGTCTGCCGCGAACGGCATCCGGCGGTCCGTGCGTCGGTCGAAGGGGCGATCATGGCGGCCGACCGCACGCCGCTGGATCTGATCCTGCAGCTCGAGGACGGCGCCCAGCCAGCGCGGCTCGACGGCGCGAAGCTTCTCATGGTGCTGCTGCACATGATGCGCGAAGGCGAGGCGGCCCTCATTCCCGAAGCCGTAGTCGCCATTGGGCTTGGCGACCTGCGCCTGCTGCGCATGTTCGCCGAGGATCTCGAGAGCAGCGACGGCGGCCTGCTGGAGGAAAACGCCCAGCAGTTCGACGGTCTCTACAACAGCGTCGAATGCCGCGAGACCTGGGCAGCGGTCGACCGGGCGGCGCGCCGGCGGCAGATCGAGGCCAACGGCCTCTACAGCCTCAATGCGCGGCAGAGCAAATCGCCGGCCTTCTGCCAGGTGTGGCGCGTGCCTCCCGCACCCGCCGCCGAGCGCGAGCCAGTGTCATCGGAGATCCCCACGCTGCTGCTGAGCGGCGGCTACGACTGGCTCACGCCGCCGACGTGGGGCCGCGAGGCCGCCAAGTCGCTCACGTCGTCACGCCATGTCGTGTTCCGGGCCCAGGGCCACGGCGTGGTCGTCCAGGATGTCTGCGCCGCGCGCCTGCGAGATAGCTTCATCGACAATCCGGACCCCAAGCGCGCGCTGCCCTGCCGGGCCGACACGCCCCTCAACTTCACCGCCGCCTACCAGCGCGCGCGCGACCTGCCCCTGGTCGACAAGGAGTAGAACTACTTCAAGAGTTCTGGCGCGATCAGGCGGGGCAGGAAGAGGGCGATGTCGGGCCATACGATCATCGCCGCCAGCACCACGATCATCGGCACCAGCATGATCATCGTGTCCTTCAATGCATAGCGCAGCGGCACGCCCGCCACGGCGCACGAGATCATCAGGCAGAGTCCATAGGGTGGCGTCACCAGGCCGAAGGCCAGCGACACGATCGAGACGATCGCGAAGTGGACGGGATGCATGTCGGCCGACTTGGCGAGCGGCTCCAGCACCGTGCCAACGATGATGATGGCGGGGATCGCATCGAGGAAGCAGCCCACCACCAGGAACACGAAGGCGATGAAGAAGCCGACGCCGATCGGCCCCATGCCCCAGGTCGTGACGTTGGCCAGCAGCTCCTGCGGGATCTTGTAGTAGGCCAGCAGCCAGCCGAAGGCCGAGGCGGTGCCGATGCAGAACAGCGCCACCGAGGCGAGTTTGCCGGTGTCGACCAGCGCCCCGTAGAGCTGCTTCGGGCCCATCTCGCGATAGACCACGATCGACAGCACCGCCGAATAGAGCACCGCCACGCAGGCCGATTCGGTCGCGGTGAACCAGCCCGCCAGGATGCCGCCCACGATGATGACGGGCGTCATCAGCGCCGGGATCGACACCCAGATCGAGCACAGAAGCTGGCGGAAGGATTCGCGCGGATAGGTCGGATAGCCGCGCCTGACGGCATAGACGTGTACGGTCGCCATCTGCGCGCCGGCGATCAACAGGCCGGGCACGACGCCCGCGAGATAGAGCGCGCCGATCGAGGTCGAGATCAGCCCGCCCCACACGATCATCAGGATCGAGGGCGGGATGATGACGGCCAGCACGGCCGAGACCGCGGTGATGGCGATCGAGAAGGAGAGGTCGTAGCCCTCGCGCGTCTGGGCATCGATGAAGATCTTGCTTTGGCTCGCAGCATCGGCGGTCGAAGAGCCGGAGATGCCGGCGAAGAACACCGAGAGCACGACATTGATCTGGGCCAGCGAGCCCGGAAAGCTGCCGACGATGGCGCGGGAGAGTGCCACCAGCCGGTTGGTGATGCCGCCCACGCTCATCAGGTTCGCCGTCAGCAAGAAGAACGGCACGGCGAGCAGGATGAAGGAGTTGTAGGCATTGAAGGTTTCCTGCGCGAGCATCATCGTGCCGAGGCGGGGCTCGAGATAGAACAGCGGCAGGCAGGCGAGCCCGAGCGCAAAGGCCACCGGCACGCGCAGCACCAGCAGCACGAAGAAGCAGCCGAACAGGATCGACGCGGCTTCGCCGGCCGAGAACAGGGCGCCGGTCATGGCGTGCTCCCTCCGAAGAGGATTCGCGCCTCGTCGTAGAACTGCTCGCCCAGGAAGACGATCCAGGTGACGGCCGCGACCGGCCAGGCGATGTGGATCATCCAGAGCGGCATCTCGGCCAGCTCGGAGGTGCGGTACCAGGCGAACCGCGTGAACTCGATGCCGCCCACCACGAACACCAGGGCGAAGACCAGGATGCCGAGTCGCGCGGCGATGCGGATGGCCGCCTCGCTGCGGCGCGAGAGTTTGGGCCACACGTCGACCTCGAAATGCGAGGCTTCGCGCACGCCGATCATGGCGCCGATCATGATCATCCAGATGAACAGGAAGCGCGCCATCTCTTCCGTCCAGATGTAGGACGGGATCAACGCCGTGTAGCGCGAGATGATCTGCAGGGTGACGGGGATGATGATGATGGCGACGGAGAGGGCGAGGAGTCCGGTCAGGAACTGGGCATAGGCGGCGGTGAACCGCCGCCACAGGCCGGGCGGTGTCGAGACGGAAGAGGACATTCGGGAAAACCGTTCAGAAGAAATGGGCAGCGGAGCCCGGCGGCTCCGCTGCAGGCACGACGACCCGTCGCAATGATCAGTTCGTGGCGACGATCTGGCCGAAGATGCCTTCGGCGCCGATCTCCTTGGCGTAGGCCGCCATCACCGGATCGACCAGCTTCTTCATCTCGGCACGGTCCTTGAAGGGAATGCGCTTCAGCTTGCCGGCCTTCTCGAGTGCCACCAGCTTCTGCTCGTCCTCGGAGCTCTCGACCTGGCGGCCGTAGGCGCCGGCTTCCTTGCCCGCCTTGACGATCGCGTCCTGCAGGTCCTTGGGCAGGGTCTTGAAGGTCTTGCCGGAGAAGCAGATCGGCCGGATCGTGATGGCGTGCTCGGTCATCGCGAGGTTGGGGGCCACTTCGTAGAACTTCATCGTCTCGACGCCGGCCGCCTCGTTTTCGCCGGCCGAGATCACGTTGTTCTGGATGGCGTTGTAGACCTCGTTGTAGGCGATGACGGTGGGCGACATGCCGGCCGCGGCAAAGGTCTTGGACCAGATCGGCGCGCCCTGGACGCGGACTTTCAGGCCCTTGATCTCGGCCAGGTTGCTCACCGGCTTGTTGACGAAGATGTTGCGCACGCCGCCACCGGCGTAGCCCACCAGCATGACGTCGGCCTTGGTCGCGATCTCGTCGGCCACCGGCTTCAGGAGGTCGAGTTCGAGCACCTTGTTCCATTGCGCGAGATCGCGGAACAGGAACGGCGCGTCGATGAAGGGCGCTGCCTTCGAGAAGGTCGACATGTGGGCCGGCGAGACGATGCCGTAGTCGACCGCCTTGCCCTGCGCCATGTACTCGAAATACTGCTTCTCGAGGCCCAGCGAGGAATTGCGGTGAAGCACGAAGTTGATCGGCTTGCCGTAATACTTCTTCACCAGCTCCTCGAACTTGAGAAGCGTCTTGTTGAAGGCGTGGTCGTCGTTGAACTGGACGGCGCCGTTCAAGGTCAGCGGCGCCTGGGCGCTCGCAGAGCGGATGAACGGGGCGGCGACGGTCGCGGCGGCAAGGCCGCGAACCAAGGTTCTGCGTTGCATCGATTTTCCTCCAGAGGCCTCGTTTTTTGGCTAGTACCATCGGCCCTTGGTAAGGACTATGCATGGGAACTGCAGGTCAGGCTAGAAAGTGAAAAGGGGCGGCGGCAAGCGGCCGGGGACCCTGAGACGTTAAGGCGCTATATTGGACACAAAAATCTAGTAATATTGTAATTCTTCAATGGGGTACCGAGGCAGCTGTGCCGGAACTGTACGTGTCAGGCGCCGCGTTAGGGGCATTGGCTGTCGCCGCGGCTGTCGCGACGCTGGTTCGTGGTCCGGCGTTGGCCTTCGTCTATCCACTCAGCGCGCTGGCGGCCCTCGCGCTGGGAGCTGTCGATCTGCATGTGCTGCTGGGCGGCGGCGAATTGGTAGCATGGCTGCCAATCGGCCTCCCGACCATCGGCGTTCACTTGCGTCTGGATTCACTGTCGGCCTTCTTCGGCATCGTGATCAACGGCGGCATCCTGGCCGCCAGCATCTATGGGATAGGCTTCGACCGTGCCAAGGAACTGACACCGCGCGTGGAGCCTTTGTTCCCGCTCTTCGCCGCGGCGATGAACCTCGTCTTGATTGCCGATGATGCCTACGCCTTCTTGTTCTCCTGGGAGTTGATGTCGCTGACGTCGTGGGCGTTGGTGGTGGCCCGCCATACCGATCCGGAGAGCCGGCGGGCGAGCTACCTCTATCTGATCATGGCGGCCATCGGCACGTCTGCTTTGCTGTTCGCCTTCGGTGGGCTCGCGGGACCGGCGGGCGGCTACGGCTTCGACACCATCCGCGCCCATCCGCCCCAGTCGCTGGTCGCTGCCCTGGTGCTGGCGGCCGCACTTGTCGGCTGCGGGTCGAAAGGCGGTCTCATTCCCCTTCACGCCTGGTTGCCGCTCGCCCATCCGGCAGCGCCCAGTCATGTCTCCGCGTTGATGAGCGGTGTGATGACCAAGGTCGCCGTCTACGGCTTCGTCCGCATCGCTTTCGATCTGCTGGGACCGCCGTCCTGGTGGTGGGCCTTGCCGCCGATCGTGCTGGGGGCGGTGACGGCCGTCCTGGGGCTGCTCTACGCCGTGCTCGACCGCGATCTCAAGCGCGTGCTGGCTTATTCGACGATCGAGAACATCGGCGTGATTTTCGTGGCGCTGGGCCTGGCGCTCGCCTTTCGCGCCAATGGCCAGCACGAAGGTGCAGCCGTGGCGATGGCGGCGGCGCTGCTGCACGTGCTCAACCACTCGTGGTTCAAATCGCTGCTGTTCCTGGGCGCCGGCGCCGTGCTCCATGCCACCGGACGGCGCGATCTCGACGGGTTGGGCGGTCTCATCCACCGCATGCCGCGCACGGCCGCGTTCTTCCTGGTGGGTGCACTCGCCGCCTCGGCACTGCCGCCGCTCAACGGCTTCGTCTCGGAATGGCTGCTGTTCCAGGCAGTCATCGCGGGACAGACGTTGCCGCAGGCGGCGTTGCACTTCGCTGCGCCGGCGATCGGCGCCATGCTGGCGCTGGCGGCGGCACTGGCGGCGGCGTGCTTCGTGCGCGTCTACGGTACGGCGTTTCTCGGCCGTCCGCGCAGTGTCGAAGCGGCTCGGGCGCATGACGTGCCGCTGGCGCAGCAGATCGCTATGGGCGGCCTGGCCATCCTCTGCATTTTGGGCGGCCTCCTGGGCAGCGTACTGGCCGCCGTCATCGCGCCGGTCCTGCGCGTCCTGGTCGGCGCCGATCTGTCGAGTGCGGGCAGTGGCCCGACACCACTGTCGCTGGTTGCCTTCGACCCGGCGCGCAGCATCTACGATGCGCCGGTCATCGCGCTGTTCGTGGCAATCGCCTCGATCACGACACTCTTCGTCGTCCACCGCCTGTCGGCACGTCGCACCCGCCGCGGGCCGGCATGGGACTGCGGTTTTCCCGATCCGTCGCCGGCCACCCAGTACACCGCCTCGAGCTTTGCCCAGCCGTTGCGCCGCGTTTATGGCGCCGTGGTCTTTGCCGCACGGGAAACGGTCGTGATGCCGCCGCCCGGCGATAATCGCCCGGCGCAGTTCTCGGTCGTCCTGACCGACTATGTGTGGCGAGCCCTCTATGCGGCGCCTGGCCGGGCCGTGCTCAAGCTCTCGGAACGTCTGAACGCGTTGCAGTTTCTCTCCATCCGGCGCTACCTCGTGTTGATGTTCGCCGCCCTCGTCATCCTGCTTTCGATCGCGGCGGTGATGATATGACGGGAAACCTGGTGGTGCAGTTCCTGGCGCAAGGCGCCCAGATGTTCTTTGTGCTGCTGATCGCGCCGCTCGCCGTCGGTGTGGTGCGCCGGGTCAAGGCGCGGCTGATGCGACGGCAGGGCGCGCCCCTGCTGCAGGGCTATCGCGATCTCGCCAAACTCCTGCGCAAGGAATCGGTGGTGGCCGAGAACGCGTCCTGGCTGTTTCGCTCGGCACCTTCCCTGATCTTCGCCTTGACCTGGGTGGCCGCAGCCCTCATCCCGACCTTCGCGTCGGGCCTGATGTACAACTGGGCGGCCGATGTCGTGGCACTGGTCGCGCTGCTGGGCGCGGCGCGCGCCCTGCTGGCGCTGGCCGGCATGGATGTCGGCACCAGCTTCGGCGGCATCGGCTCCTCGCGCGAGATGATGATCGCCACCTTGGCCGAGCCCGCCATGATGCTGATCGTGCTGACGCTCGCCATCGCCGCCGGTACTACGAGATTGGCCGGTGTCGCCGACTTCTTCATCGCCGAACCGCTCGCGGTGCGGGTTTCGATGGCGCTTTCGCTGCTGGCGCTGGTCATCGTGGCGCTGGCCGAGAACGCCCGTATCCCGGTCGACAATCCGGTGACGCACCTCGAACTGACCATGGTTCATGAAGCCATGGTCCTCGAATATTCCGGCCGGCACCTCGCCCTGATCGAGGCCGCCGGCATGCTGAAGCTGGTGCTCTATCTCTCGCTGCTGATCTGCCTGTTCGCGCCTTTCGGCATGGCGCCGGCGACCGCGGGCGTCGACGGCTGGGCGCTCGGGCTGCTGGCCTGGACCGTCAAGCTGCTGGGTGGTGCGGCGCTGCTCGGCGTGTGGGAAGTCAGCATCGCCAAGATGCGCGTCTTCCGCCTGCCCGATTTCGTCGGCATCGCCTTCGTCTTCGCCTTTCTTGCCATCCTGCTGGCGTTCCTGTCCCGGGGGGCGATCGAGTGAACCAGGTTTACGATATCTCCCATCTGCTGGCCGGCGTGATGCTGGTGACGAGCTTCGCGCTGCTCTACCAGCAACGAATCGCCGCCGTCCTGAACGCCTTCGCGGCCCAGTCGATCACCCTGGCGCTTGCCGTCGCCTGGGCGGCCTGGTCGGAAAACAGGCCCGACCTGTTCATCACCGCGCTGATCGCCTTCAGCCTGAAGGGCGTGGTCATTCCCGTGGCGCTGCATCGCACCGTGGCGCGACTCGGTATCCATCGCGAAGTCGAGAAGGTGGTGGGCGTCGGCGCCGCGTTGATGGTCGGACTGGCGCTCACGGCGCTGGCGCAGGCGCTGGTCGTCAAGATTGCGCAGGGCCCGGCGAGCCAGGCGCGGGAGGAGCTGGCCCTTGCGCTCGCCATCATCCTGATGGGTTTCCTGATGATGATCGTGCGCCGCAACGCCGTGACCCAGATCGTCGGGTTCATGTCGATGGAGAACGGTCTGATCCTCGCCGCCACCGGCGCCCGCGGCATGCCGCTGGTGGTCGAGATCAGCGTCGCTTTCTCGGTGCTGATTGCGCTGTTCGTGTTCGCGGTCTTCGTGTTTCGCATCCGCGAACGCTTCGACACGATCGATATCGAGGCGCTCGACCGCATGCGCGGGGACCGGCGATGATCCACGCCTACCAGGTCGTCGTGGCGGCGCCCTACGTCGCCGCCCTCGTGCTCCTGGCGATACCGGGCTACCGGATCGGCGCGATCGCCAACGTGGCGGCGTCCGGCGTGACCTTCGCCGCCGGCCTGTGGCTGGTGTTCGGCGAACGCAGCGTCGGCGACTATGCCATCGTCGACGAGTTCAACATCGTCTTCATCACCATCAATACGCTGGTGGGCTTCACCACCGCGCTGTTCAGTGCCTCCTATATCGGTCACGAGATCGAGACCGGCCGGCTGACACCGGCCTCGTTGCGATTCTACCATGCCATGTTCCAGGCGATGATGGGTTCGATGAACCTCGCGCTCGTCGCCAACAACATCGGCCTGATGTGGGTGGGGTTGGAGCTGGCGACGCTGATCACGGTGGTGATGGTCGGGCTCTATCGCACGCCGCAGGCGATCGAGGCGGCATGGAAATATTTCATTCTGGCGAGTGTGGGCATATCGCTCGCCTTTTTCGGCACCATCCTGATCTATCTCGCGGGTCAGCCGACGCTGGGTGAGGGCGTGCCGGCGATGACCTGGAGCCTTCTGCAGGCGGCCGCTGCCCGCATGGATCCGGCCATCCTGGACCTCGCCTTCATCTTCCTGCTGATCGGCTACGGCACCAAGGTCGGGTTGGCGCCGCTGCATGCGTGGCTGCCGGACGCTCACGCCGAGGGTCCGACGCCGATTTCGGCGGTTCTCTCGGGCCTTCTGCTGAACGTGGCGCTCTACGCCCTGCTCCGGTTCAAGATGATCGTGGCGGGCCAGCCGGCGGCGCTCGATCCCGGCCCGATCATGATCGTAATGGGCCTGGTGTCGCTGATCTTCGCCGCATTCATGCTGTACCAGCGGCGCGACATAAAGCGGCTGTTCGCCTATTCGTCGATCGAGCACATGGGTCTGATGGTGTTCGCCTTCGGCATGGGCGGACCGCTCGCGAACTTCGCGGGCCTGTTGCACATGGCGATGCACAGCCTCACCAAGTCGGGCATCTTCTTCGGCGTCGGTCATATCGCCCAGGCCAAGGGTTCCCAGCGCATCGCCGACATCAAGGGGCTGAGCGTCACCCATCCGCGGCTTGCCGTGGCGTTTGCCCTGGCGGTCTTCGCCATCTCGGGCCTGCCGCCGTTCGGCGTGTTCACCAGCGAATTCCTGATCCTGACCACGACCTTCGCGCGCGAGCCGTGGCTCGCCCTGCTGCCAGCCTTCGGGCTGCTGGTCGGCTTCGGTGCCCTGCTGATGCGCCTTCAGGACACGATTTTCGGCGAGCCGGTGGGGCCGGCCCATCGCGTCGATGCCTCGTCGGTACCTATGGTGCTGCACCTGCTCCTGGTGCTCGCGGCGGGCATCTACCTGCCGCCGGCGCTGGTCGCCTGGTTCCGGCGCGCCGCGGAGCTGCTCGGATGAGCGCGATCGGCCCACTGGCCGGGCTCATTGCCGGCCGCGACGCTGCGCCCGACGGCTATGTTCGGCTGGACGTCGAGCCGGAGGTCTGGACGGAGCTGGCGCAAGGCTGCGCCGCCGGGTCACATGATCTCAGCGCGCTGTGGGTCGACGATGACAGAGTGTGTATGGCCCTGGGCGGCGAGGGCTTGCGCGCCATCGTCTCCCTCAGGACCGAGGCCGGTGCGTATCCCTCGGTTGCTGCCCACCACGCGCCTGCGATGCGCCTGGAGCGCGCGATGCGCGATCTCCATGGCGTGCGTCCGGTCGGCCTGCCCGATACGCGACCTTGGCTCGACCATGGTCGCTGGCCCGGCCGTGAGAGCGCGGCGCGGTACAAATTCCTAACGGCCGAGGGCGAGGGGCTGCATCAGATCGCGGTCGGACCGGTCCATGCCGGCATCATCGAACCGGGCCATTTCCGCTTCACCGCCAACGGCGAGACGGTGGTGCGGCTCGAGGAACGCCTGGGTTACGTCCACAAGGGCGTCGAAGGCCTGCTTGCCGGTGCCGACGTGGCACGCGGCGCCGCGATCGTTGGACGCATCTCCGGCGACAGCACGGTCGCCTATGCCTGGGCGTTCGCCCGCGCGGTCGAGGCGGCACTGGGCTGGGCAGTGCCGCCGCGTGCCGTGCTGTTGCGCGGCATCATGGCGGAACTCGAGCGGCTTTCGCACCACATCAACGACGTCGGCGGGATCTGCAACGACGCCAGCGTGTTGACGATCAATGCCCGCTGCACCCTGCAGCGCGAGGACGTGCTGGCAGTGGCCAACGCCTGCTTCGGTCACCGTCTGATGATGGACCGCATCGTGCCGGGCGGAGTGACGGTCGACCTGTCGGCCGACGGTATCGGGCGGATTCGCGGTCTTCTGTCGCGGCTCGAGGAAACCCGCGCGGAAATCCTGCGGGTCTACGATTCGATGCCGTCGCTGCAGGATCGCACGGTCACCACGGGCATCGTGTCTCCCGACCTGGTGCGCCAGTACGCCGCCGGCGGCTTCGTCGGACGGGCGGCCGGCCGCGCCTTCGATACCCGCAAGAATTTCCCCTATGCGCCTTACGACCAACTGCCCTTCGACATCAAGACGCGGACCACCAGCGACGTCGATGCGCGTCTGCTGGTGCGCATGGATGAAATCGCCGAAAGCCTCAAGATCGTGGGGCTGATGCTCGACTGGCTGGCGTTGGGCGACATCAGAAGCTGCGGCCCGGCCGCTGTAGCGAGTGAAGGCGCGGCTCTGGTCGAGGCCTTCCGCGGCGATGTGTTCAGGAGCGTGCGGATCGCGGCGAGCGGCACGCTCGCCCGCGTCCATGTGCGCGACGCGAGCTGGTTCCAATGGCCGCTCCTGGAAGCGGCCGTCGAGGGCAACATCGTCGCCGACTTCCCGCTCTGCAACAAATCGTTCAACTGTTCCTACTCAGGGCACGATCTGTGAGGCCCGCGATGAGATCTCAGACGAGAAAGCAGCGATGAGAACGTTCCTGCTCGGCGCGCTGTTCAAGGGAACAGCTACGATCGCGCCGCCGGTACCGGGCGCCGATGCGCTAGAGGAAGTGGCGCGGGCGCTGGGCGAACGCGCCCGCCAGCGCCTGGGTCGGTCGCTGTCGATCCGCGAGGTCGACGCGGGCTCGTGCAACGGTTGCGAACTCGAGATCCACGCCCTCAACAATCCCGTCTATGACATCGAACGCTTCGGTCTCAAGTTCGTGGCCTCGCCGCGGCATGCCGATGTCCTGCTGGTGACCGGTCCCGTCACCTGGAACATGCGCGAGGCGCTGCTGCGCACCTACAACGCGATGCCCGAACCCAAGTGGGTGGTGGCGCTGGGCGACTGCGCGGCCAATTGCGGTGTCTTCGCGGGATCTCCGGCCGTGGTCGGTCCGCTCGCCGACATCCTGCCCGTCGACCTGCACGTGCCCGGCTGCCCGCCGGCGCCGATCGAGATCGTGAAGGGCCTGCTGGCCTTGATCGAGGCACGCGCGCCAGGGCCCTGACCGGGACTTCTGCCGCAATTATTCAGGCGCTGCGGCCCTTCCGGCTTTCGAAGCAGGCCCCCTTCACGCGGCAATGCCGGTCGCCCATGATGGCGTATGTCCGACATCGTTTCGATCTCGAGCCCCAGGCTTGGCGCCCGGATCTCGGCCGCCGGCGCAGAGCTTGTACGTCTGCAGGACGGCCGTGGATCGGACCTGCTGTGGAACGGCGATCCCGCCTTCTGGAACGGCCGTTCGCCTCTTCTGTTCCCCATCGTCGGCGAGGCGAAGGGCAACCGGATTAGGGTGGCGGGTGCTGAGTACGAGATCGGTCGTCATGGCTTTGCCCGCACTGCGACGTTTGCGCTGGTCTCATCCGATACGATGCAGTGCACCTGGCGGCTGGACGCGAGCGAGGCGACGCGGCGGCAGTATCCGTTCGAGTTCCGCCTCGACGTCACCTACCGGATCGAGGGGGCGGCGCTGCATATGACCGCCGAAGTGACGAACACCGGCGATGACACCATGCCGGCCGCGTTCGGCTTTCATCCGGCGCTGCGTTGGCCTTTGCCCTACGGCAAGCCGCGCGCGGCGCACCAGATCGTCTTCGACCAGGACGAGACGGCACCGATCCGGCGACCGATCGACGGCCTGCTGAGCGCGGCCCGGTATCCGACGCCGGTGCGCGATCGTCGTCTGGCGCTGCATGACGGTCTGTTCGAGGACGGCGCCCTCGTCTTCGACACGCTCGCGAGCCGCAGTCTCGTCTATGGTGATGCGGTGCGCGTGTCCTTCCCGCGCATGCCCCATCTCGGCATCTGGACAAAGCCCGGTGCAGGCTACCTCTGCATCGAGCCGTGGCAGGGCTATGCCAGCCCCGAGGGTTTCGACGGCGATCTGGGCGACAAGCCCGGCATGGTCCCGATCGCTCCAGGGGCGACCGAGACCTTCGGGATGTCTATCAGCGTCGATGTCCGGGACGGCGGCGACGCCTAACGCAACGCCGCCACGAGAGCGGCGGTGCTGCGCCACACCTGCTTCTGGCAGATGAACAGCACGCAGCCTTCGATCGTCAGCCTGTCGGTGCCAGTCTGGCGCACGGTCGCGCGGTAGGTCTGACCGTCTTCAGGATTGTAGATGCGGCCTTCCCAGCCGCCGTTCGATGATCGCGTCAGCCCCGAAAGAATCGACAGACCGACCAGCTGCCGCTGGCGGAGTGCGGTGTCGGTGTTCTGGGCGTCGAGGCGTGGCCGGCCTTTCTCGTCGACCGCATCCCACAGCCAGCGGATCGTACCGCAGAGACCCGGCGTGCTGTTGCAGGGGGCGAGTTCGACGACCGCGGCGGCGCCTTGTGTCATCCAGCGCCCGGCCAATCCGTCGTCGGCGTGGGCCGGGTCGGCGGCAAGCAAAAGCCCGCCGGCTAAAACGCTTCCGGCGACCGTGCGCAGCATGGCGTTGCCGGCGCCGGCCGGCGTCGGAACGGCCACGCCGGGCGAAACGATCGCTTCGAACTTGGCGCGATAGTCGGGATGCTCGGTGCCCATCAGCTTGTCCCACCAGCGGAAGTAGAGGCCATAGTTGTAGCGCCCGGCTTCGTGATGAAGATCGTGATGGGTCGTGGTGTTGTTCCAGCCCAGCCAGCGGCCCGGGCCGAAGGCCGCGGAATGCACTTCGGCGCCGGCATGCCCCATGACGTTGCGCAGGATCTGGATAATGCCGAAGGCGAGCAGCCCAAGGCCATGCATCGGAACGAACAGGAGAAACAGCGGCACGAAGGCGGCGTGCACGATGGCCTCCGGGACGGCGAAGGAATAGGCGGCCCACGGCGTTGGCGTGCGCGACAGATGGTGTGTGCGATGGAACAGCCTGAACAGGCGGCGGTGATGCATCGCGCGGTGGACCCAATAGAAATAGGTGTCGTGGGCCACCAGCATCAGTGCGAGCGACCCCACGAGATAGAGCAGCCCCGCTTGGCGAAAGCCCTTGTAGATCGTGATCCAGCCCTGGTGGTCGCCCACCGCGACGATCGCGCCCAGCAGTGAGAAGATGAAGGCCGTGCGCAGCGAGGCCAGGATCTCGCGCCGCTTGTCGGCCCCCGTGGCGTCACGGGACTGCAGCTTGCGCCGCGCCAGTCCCGCCCGCCAGAACAGGGCGAGGATGGTGGCCATCAGCGTGGCGCCCACGAGGTAGCGGGCGGTGTCCATGGCCCAGACCGTGGGCCAGGCGGACAGATAGACGTGCAACAGTTCGTTCATCGGGCGCCCCTCCATCAGGCGTGCCCAATGCCTAGGAGGATGCGGCGGCCGGATCGCGCCGAAGGTGAAAATCGGCGGCTATTGGTGAAAAACGGCTCGCCGATTCCAGAATCGGCGAGGAATCAGGCGCCGTTGCGGCTTTCGGCAGCCCGGCGGTACTCCGTCGGGGTCATGCCGGTGTCGCCCTTGAAGGCCCGGTTGAAGGGCCCCAGCGACTGGAACCCCGAGTCGAGGGCGATGGTGAGGATCGGGACCTCGGCCTGGCCCGGATCGGCCAGGGCCTGCTTGGCGTCGGCCAGCCGGTGGCGGTTCAGGTACTCGTTGAAATTCCGGTAACCCAGTCCCTGGTTGATGGCGCGCCGCAGCCGGTATTCGGGCAGGCCGAGCTTGCCTGCCAGCACGCCGATGGTGAGGCCCTCCTGCCGGTAGAGCCGGTCGACCGACATCAGGTGATCTAGGGTGGCCAGCAGGCCCGGGTCGACGGGTTCGTCCTCGGGAGGTGCGATCCCGGGCGATGGCACCGCTTCGATGGCGAGCGCCGGCAACACGGAGTCGAGGTCGGCCTGGAGCAACAGGACCGCGATGATGGCGGCGATGGCTGCCAATGCCGCTGAATTGAGCACGTGCAGTGCCATCGGCACATGGTCGTGGCCGAAGACGAGTTCGACCGTGACGGTGACGGCGATATGCAGGGCCACGGCGATCAGGATGAAGAGCCGCAGGCGCCGCCTGCCCTCGACCAGGTCGCTGCCCCAGCCGCGCACCGTCTGCACCAGGGCCAGAAGCGCCAGGAGGATCACCGCGACCCGTACCACCACGCCCAGCAGCCAGTGCGCCGTGAAGCCGGCACCGAACAGGTGGGCCACGGGCCAGATGGCCAGGCCGAGCCAGACCAGCGCATGCCAGGGTCTCAGCCGGAAGGAATCGTCGAACAGGGCATGCGCGAACAGCCAGAAAACGGCGGCATTGCCGGTACACAGCATCAGTACCGGCGCGAACCAGGGTGACAGCTCGCCGTGGGGTCCCGGCGACGAGCAGACAGCGTAAGCGGCGGCGCCCACCGCCAGCAGGGCGCCGAGCCAGGCCGCCGGCCGGCCGCGGCCGCGCCGCAGTGTGGCGATGGCAACGATCAGCAGCAGTGCGATGGCGCCGCCGCGCAGCGCCATGTCGAGAGTAACGAGAAAGCTGATGCCGCCCATGGTTGGCAGCGTGCTTAGCATTTCGCCGCCGCCGCGCCACCCCGGCCGTGCGGCAACGGTTCAGCGTTTCGCCGCCAGGCTCTTGAACAGCGCGTCGCTGCGGTCGTCGGCCGGGAAAAAACACTCGATGCGCACTTCCTGCAGGGTGATGTCCTGCGGCGTGCCCAGCGTGGCGATGGTGGTGAATACCGACAGCGCCTTGCCGCCCACGAGATAGTCGATCGTCAGCATCGGCGCGGGCCGGTCCTCGAAGCGCAGCTTGCGGAACGACGCCGGCACGTCGGGATAGGCCATGATCTCCTCGATGAAGGCGAGGGCCTTGGGCTCGCCGCCGGCCGCCAGGATCTCGGCATAGGTGGTCGAGACCAGGTAGCGCGCGACCTCTTCCCAATTGGAGATTTTGGAGCGCAGCGCCTTGGGATCGAGAATCCAGCGCAGCAGGTTCGGTCCCTTGCCAGGGGGCGGGGGTGTCGGCGGCCCCTCGAACAACAACACGGTGAAGGCGCTCGCCGCCTCGTTGGCCTGCAGCAGGTTCCACAGCCGGTCGATGACGACGGCGGGATAAGGCTCCTGCTGCTTCAGCATGTGGTCGATCGCCCGGCGCACCGGCGCAAGCTCGGGAGCGGTGAGGCTGCTCTCGCGGTAGACCGGCGCGAAACCTGCGGCCAGCAGCATGGCGTTGCGCTGGCGCAGCGGCACATCGAGCGCGGAGGACAGTTGGACCACCATCTCGCGGCTGGGCTTGGCACGCCCCGACTCGAGGAAGCTCACATGGCGCTGCGAGACGCCGGATTGCAGGGCCAGCGAAAGCTGGCTGGCGCCGCGGCGACGGCGCCAGGTTCGCAGCATGGGGCCGAAAAGGTCGGGTGTGGCGGCAAGGGAGGCGGAAGGATTGCTCATCATGGGTCGGAACCTAGCACCGGCCCGCAGGCCTGCCGATTACCTCCGGCGTAATTGAGAGATCGGCGGGTGCATGCGACTTCCAGGGCGTCCGCAACACACAAGGAGGACGTCATGACTGCTTCATCCGACCGCCTGCTCCGCCGCACGCTCTGGGGCAACGCCGCTTTCTCCGTGGTTTCCGGCGCTGGGCTCGCGATCCTCGCCGGACCGTTCGCCAGGGCGGCCGCATCAGCGCCCGTCTCGGTGCTGGGTCTCGACCTCGCCATCCTGTTCGAGCTGCTGGGCCTGGGTGTCGTGGCCTTCGGCGCCCTCTGCGCCTGGGCCGCCTCGCGCGAGACGTTGCCGCAGGGTCTCGCCCGCCTGATCTTCGCCGCCGACATCGCCTGGGTGGCGGGCAGTGTCCTGGTTCTGGCGCTTCCGGCCTCGTGGACCACGGCCGGCATCGCGGGCATCGTCGTCGTCGCGCTGATCGTGGCCGACTTCGTCATCCTGGAGTATCTCGGCCTGCGCCGGATCGGCACCGCCAACTAGGGGAAACGACCCCAACTAAGGAAACGCAAATGGACAAGCTTCAGCTCCTGAACAACGTCAAGCTGCCCTTCGCCGAGGTTCTGGGGCTGAAGTTCACCGCCGCGAGCGAGACGCGGGTGACGGCCGAGATGGTCGTCCGACCCGAGCTCTGCACGCGGCCCGACATCCTGCACGGTGGCGCGGTCATGGCCTTCGCCGACACGCTGGGCGCCGCCGCCACCGTGCTCAACCTGCCCGAGGGCAAGGGCACGACCACAATCGAGAGCAAGACCAATTTCGTCGGGCCCGCGCCCGTGGGCACCACCGTGATCGGCGAGACCACACCGATCCATCGCGGCCGTCGCACCATGGTGTGGACGACGCGCATCACCACCGCCGAAGGCAAGCTGGTGGCCGTCGTCACGCAGACGCAGATGGTGCTTTAGCCGCGATAGCGGACCCGGCACACTGTCGGTCGACCGCATCGTCGCGCCCAACCTGTTTGGGCGCAGCTGAAGCAAAGGAGTTTCGCCATGGCCCGGCCGCGCATCGTCATTGTCGGCGCGGGCTTTGGCGGCCTGAGCGCCGCGCATGCGCTGGGCGGTGCCGACGCCGACGTCACTGTCATCGATCGCCGCAACTACCATCTCTTCCAGCCGCTGCTCTACCAGGTGGCGACGGCCGGCCTGTCGCCGGCGCAGATCGCCTCGCCGATCCGCGCCATCCTGCGCCGCGCCGCCAACGTGCGCGTGGTGCTGGGCAAGGTCACCGGCGTCGACAAGGAACGCCGCGTGGTCCGGCTCGACGATCGAGATATCCCCTACGATCAGCTCGTGCTGGCCACCGGCTCGCGGCACGCCTACTTCGGCCACGACGAATGGGAGAGCGTCGCCCCGGGGCTCAAGAAGATCGACGATGCCACGGCCATCCGCCGCCGCATCCTCACCGCCTTCGAGAACGCCGAGTCGGCGGAGACCCAGGAGGCGCGGCGGCGCTTCCTCACCTTCGTCGTGATCGGCGCCGGCCCGACCGGCGTGGAGATGGCGGGTGCCATCGCCGAGCTGGCGCACGTGGCGCTGCGGCACGATTTCCGCACCATCGATCCGCGCGAGGCGCGCGTCATGCTGGTGGAAGCAGGTGCGCGCGTGCTCGCGGCCTTCCCGCCGGCGCTGAGCAACGCGGCGCAAGCCGCACTGCAGCGGCTGCATGTCGAGGTCCGTCTCGGCACGCCGGTCTCGAACTGCGACGAGGGCGGGGTCACCATAGGTGACGAGCATCTGCCCGCCGCCACGATCATCTGGGCAGCCGGTGTCGCCGCCTCGGCCGCGGCGAACTGGCTCGGCGTCGAGAAGGACCGGATCGGCCGCGTTCCGGTCGGCCTCGATCTCACGGTGGCGGGCCATCCCGAGATTTTCGTCATCGGCGACACGGCGAGTGCCGCCAGCAAGGACGGCAAGCCGTTGCCCGGCCTGGCGCCGGTCGCCAAGCAGCAGGGCGCCTATGTCGCGCGCGTGCTGCGCGCACGTCTCGCCGGCAAGCCGCTACCGCCGCCGTTCCACTATCGCGACTACGGCACCATGGCGACGATCGGGCGGCGCTCCGCCGTCGCTGATTTCGGCTGGCTGCGCCTCGACGGAACGCTCGCCTGGCTGATGTGGGGCCTGATCCACATCTCGTTCCTGATCGGCTTCAGGAGTCGGGCGGTCGTGATGCTGGAGTGGATCTGGTCCTACGTGACCTTCCAGTCCGGCGCGCGGCTCATCACTGGATCGGAGCCGGACTAGGGAAAATTTCGTCGCGGTAGACCGGGCTTTTGCCGGGCGCGATCAGCAGTCGTGGGCGTAGTGGACGATCGTCAGGAACGGCGCGAGGCCGACGGATCGGGCGAGGCCGATCGATGCCGTGTTGTGTTCTTCGACCTGGTATCGCGGTGTCAGCCCGCGTGCGGCGAGTTCGGCCAGCGTCGTGCGGACGACGCGTGCCCCCAGGCCTTGCCGGCGGTGCGACGGGGCGGTGACCACGCCGCCCACCTCCCACACCGCACCGTAATTCTCGAAGGCGATGCAGGCTGCCCGGGTCTCGCCATCGCGCCCGGCCACGCAGGCGAAGGCCTTGCCGTTCCCCAGCAGCGGCGCGAGCCAGGCGCGATCGTGACCCTGGGTCTCGAACAGCCGGAAGGCCTCGTCGCCGGGCGCCGATGTGACGTGGACGTCGGGCGCCGGCGTCACTGCACCTGACGCGGTGAAGGAGATGAACGCGGTGCGCCGCGTCACCGCAAACTGCGCCTCGACCGGCGCCAGGTCGGCATCGCTCGACAGCTTGAACACGATGCCGGCACCCGGTGAGACATCGGATGCAGGGAGATGGGACAGCAGCGCCGCGGTGAGGTCCGGATGGTCGCTTGCGATAAAGGCCGCGACGGCGGCCCTCGGGTAGGCCTGCCGGTCGTAGGCGCTGGCCGACGTGTCGAGGGCAACCAGCGTGGCGGCGCCCGCCGGGCTGGCGACCCGATGGACCTTCACATGCTCCGGGTACGCCAGCAGCTGCTTCAGGAGGACGACGTGGCGGAGCGGGTCGCGGGCGAGCGCGTCGATGGCAGCCTGGACGGCCGGGGGCGGGGACATCCCCCAGCCTAGAGGGGCTGCCGCGCGGTGCTCAAGACCTTAAAATAAAGTTGCAGGTTCAGCAGGAAAATGCTATGAATTTCGATAGGCTGGCGCTTGGATTGTGCCGGCCTTTTTCATGTCTTCGAAGTCGGGCAGGACCTCCCGCGCCAGGCGGTTTGAGTGGTCCACGCACGTCCAACCGCGTGACGACTTCCGGGATTCCCATCCGGCCGAGCAGCGGGCCGCGGTGGCACAGTTCGTCAGGGGGCGATCGGGCAGCCGGATCAAGGGCTTGGCCCCAATTTTTGGCACAGGCAGCGGGACAGCGCGTGGCACAACGAGGTGTGCCAGGAAATGGTCTACTTCAGCACTTCACCGCAAACGGGCCGCGGCCTCACACGTCGAGGTTGGCGACCTTGAGGGCGTTTTCCTGGATGAACTCGCGCCTGGGTTCGACCACGTCGCCCATCAGGGTCGAGAAGATCTCGTCGGCCTCGTCGGCATGGTTGATGCGGACCTGCAGGAGCGTCCGGGCCTCGGGGTCGAGCGTGGTCTCCCAGAGCTGGTCGGGGTTCATCTCGCCCAGCCCCTTGTAGCGCTGGATGGTGACGCCGCGGCGGCCGGCTTCGACCACGGCCGCGAACAGCTCGGTGGGCGAGAAGATCTGCGTCTCTTTTTCCTTGGCGATGAACAGGCCGGGCCGCTGGTAGACCGACTGCAGTTCGAGCGCGAGGCCGTCGAGCTTGCGCGCCTCGGCGCTCCTGACCAGGGGGCCGTCGATGACGTGGCGTTCCTGCACGCCGCGCAGGCGGCGGCTGAAAGCGAGGCCGCCGTCGGGCGTCGGCTCGCCGCTCCAGCCGCGCTCGAGCGGCGGACTGACGGCATCGAGGCGGCGGGCGATGTAGTCGGCGGTCGCCTTGGCCAGTTCGGCGTCGTTCAGGATGTCGGGCTTGAAGGCGCCGGCGATGGCGGCCTGCTCGATCACCGCCTGGCTGGTGACGCGCCTCGACAGCGACAGCGGCTTCACCAGGTTGGCGACGGAACGGGCGATGTCGACGGTGCGGCGCAGGTCGTCGCTCGCCTGCACGCTGCCGCCGCCGAGCTGGAGCCGGGCGTTTTCCAGCCCGGTCTGGATGAGCTGTTCGTCGAGCGCGCGCTCATCCTTGAGGTAGATCGCCGACTTGCCCTTGGCGGCTTTGAACAGCGGCGGCTGGGCGATGTAGAGATGGCCGCGATCGATCAGGGCGCGCATCTGGCGGTAGAAGAACGTCATCAGGAGCGTGCGGATATGCGAGCCGTCGACATCGGCGTCCGTCATGATGATGATCTTGTGGTAGCGCAGCTTGTCGAGGTTGAAGTCGTCGGGGCCGATGCCGGTGCCCAACGCCGTGATCAACGTGCCGATTTCGGCCGAGCCCAGCATCTTGTCGAAGCGCGCGCGCTCGACATTCAGGATTTTTCCCCGCAGCGGCAGGATGGCCTGGTTGGCGCGGTTGCGGCCCTGCTTGGCCGAGCCGCCGGCCGAATCGCCCTCGACGATGAAGAGTTCGGAAAGCGCCGGATCGCGTTCCTGGCAGTCGGCGAGCTTGCCGGGGAGCGAGCTGACGTCGAGCGCACCCTTGCGGCGCGTGAGCTCACGGGCCTTCTTTGCCGCCTCGCGCGCCGCCGCGGCCTCGACCACCTTGGTCAGGATCTTGCGGGTCTCCGAGGGATGCTCCTCGAGCCATTGGCCGAATTTGTCGCCGACCACCGATTCGACCACCGGGCGGACTTCGGACGAGACCAGCTTGTCCTTGGTCTGCGACGAGAATTTCGGGTCGGGTACCTTGACGGACAGTACGCAGGTCAGGCCCTCGCGCATGTCGTCGCCGGTGAGGTTGACCTTCTCCTTCTTGGAGAGGCCGCTCTCGTCGGCATATTTGTTGAGCGTGCGCGTGAGCGCGCCGCGGAAGCCCGCCAGATGAGTGCCGCCGTCGCGCTGCGGGATGTTGTTGGTGAAGCACAGCATCGTCTCGTGATAGCTGTCGTTCCACTGCATCGCGACTTCGATCGAGATGCCTTCCTTTTCGCCGCGAATGGACACCGGCGGTGCGTGCAGCACCGTCTTGTTGCGATCGAGGTACTTGGCGAAGGCCTCGACGCCGCCCTCGAAGAAGAGTTCGGAGACCTTGGGCTCGGCGCCACGCTCGTCGGTCAGGATGATCTTCACGCCCGAGTTCAGGAAGGCGAGCTCGCGCAGCCGGTGCTCCAGCGTGGCGAAATCGAACTCGGTCTTGGTGAAGGTTCCGGTCGAGGGCAGGAAGGTCACCTCGGTGCCGTGCTTGCCCGGTGGTGCGTCGCCGATGACCTTGAGGTCGTGCTCGGGCTCGCCATGGCGGAAGCGCAGGAAATGTTCCTTGCCGTTGCGCCAGATGTGCAGGTCGAGCTGCGACGACAGCGCGTTGACGACGGCGGCGCCGACGCCATGCAGGCCGCCCGAGACCTTGTAGGAGTTCTGGTCGAACTTCCCGCCGGCGTGAAGCTGGGTGAAGATGACGTTGGCGGCCGAGATGCCCTCTTCCTTGTGGATGTCGACCGGCACGCCGCGGCCGTTGTCGCGCACCGTGACCGAGCCGTCGCCATGAAGGACGACTTCGACCCCGTCGCAGTAGCCCGCCAGCGCCTCGTCGATCGCGTTGTCGACGATCTCGTAGACCATGTGATGCAGGCCGGTGCCGTCGTCGGTGTCGCCGATATACATGCCAGGCCGCTTGCGGACGGCTTCCAGGCCGCGCAGCACCTTGATCGAATCGGCGCCATACTCTTCGGCGCCCGGCGTTACGTCTTCGATGTCGCTCATTTACCCGACTTCCCGGAAATAGTTCAGACAGTCGCAATCGATCCGTCGGCCACGCACAGGATCTGTGCGCGACCGCGGAGCGGCGCAAAAAGCTCGGCATCGGTGCCCGTCATCCAGCTCTGGGCGCCCAGTGCCACGACCTCGTCGAACAGCGCCGTGCGGCGCTCGGCATCGAGATGGGCCGCGATCTCGTCGAGCAGCAGCAGCGGCGGCCGGCCGCGCGACATCGCCACCAGGCGGGCGTGGGCGAGGGCGATCGAAACCAGGACGGCCTTCTGCTGTCCCGTGGAACCCTCGGCCGCCGGCAGGTCGAGATCGAGGTGCCGGACCGCGAGGTCGCTGCGGTGCGGCCCGCAGGAGGTGGTGCCGGCCTCGGCGTCGCGCGAGCGGTTCGCGGCAAGGGTGGCGCGCAGGCGATCCTCGGCGTCGAGCGCCGGCATGGTGTCGAGCCAATCGTCGACTTCGCCTGCCATGGCGAGGGCGGCGCGCGGGAAGGGGCCGATGCCCAGCCGGGCGGCGGCGTCGAGGCGGTGGACCGTGTCGGCCCGGGCGGCGGCCAGCGCCACACCGTGGCGGGCCATGGTGTCTTCGAGTGCCGTGAACCAGTGGGGATCGCGCCCGCCTTCGGCCAGGACGCGGGCGCGCTGGCGAAGCGCATGCTCGTAGGCCGCAACGTCTCCGGCATGCTGGGGATGCAGTGCCGTCACCAGCCGATCGAGGAAGCGCCGGCGCTCAGTCGTGCCGTCGAGGAACAGGCGGTCGAGCTGCGGCGTCAGCCAGACGGCGGCGACATGCAGGCCGAGCGCGGTCTGGCTGGAGGCGGCCTTGCCATCGATACGCACGACCCTGCGGGGCAGGTTGCCTTCACTGCGACCCGACTCGAGGCCGGTGCCAATGGTAAGGCGTCCGTCCGGCGTGTCGAGCGTGGCGGCGACCGCCCAGCTCGTTGATCCGGTGCCGGCGCCCGGCGCCTCGCCGCGGGTCCGATGGCCGACATCGTCGAGGCGGGCCCGTCGCAGGCCGCGACCTGGTGCCAGGAAGGACAGGGCCTCCAGAAGGTTGGTCTTGCCGGTGCCGTTGCCGCCCACCAGGACCACCGGTTCGAGGCCGCAGTCGAGCCTGAGCTGGCGGTAATTGCGGAAATCGGTGAGGCGAAGCTGCCGGACGGCCAGCAGGGACCGCGCGGAAGACTCGATTCGATGGACCGGCGCGGGACCGGGGCCGGCGTCGGGAGAAAGGTCGCGGGTGCTGCCGGGCTGCGCGGTCATACCCGCATCGGCATGAGCACGTAGAGCGCGCTCTCGTCGGCACCGTCGCGCACCAGGGTGGGCGAGCCGGCATCGGCCATCAGGAAGCGCGCCTCGGCGCCCACGATCTGCTCGGTGATGTCGAGCAGGTAACGCGAGTTGAAGCCGATCTCGATGGCGGTGTCCTTGTAGTCGACCTCGATCTCCTCGGTGGCGCTGCCGGCGTCGGGGCTGGTGGCCGAGAGCGTGACCATGCCCTTGGCGACTGCGACCTTGATGGCGCGTGATTTCTCCGTGGAAATCGTCGAAACGCGGTCGACGGCGTGCGCAAATTCCTTGCACGGCACGTTCAGGATCTTGTCGTTGCCGGTCGGGATGACGCGCTCGTAGTCGGGGAAGGTGCCGTCGATCAGCTTGGACACCAAGGTGACGTTGCCGCTGGAAAAGCGGATGCGGGTGTCGGAGAGCTCGATATCGACCGAGCCGTCGCTTTCGTCGAGGAGCTTGCGGACCTCACCCACCGTCTTGCGCGGCACGATGACACCAGGGATCTCGCCGGCACCCTTGGGCAGCGGGACTTCGACACGGGCGAGGCGGTGGCCGTCGGTGGCCACGCCGCGCAACACCTGGGTGCCGCCCGATACAGCGGCATGGAAATAGATGCCGTTCAGATAGTAGCGGGTTTCCTCGTTGGAGATGGCGAACCGCGTGCGGTCGATGATGCCCTTGAGGTCGGTGGCGGGAAGTTGGAAGCGGTGCGGAAGGTCGCCCTCGCTCATGGTCGGAAAGTCAGCCGGCGGCAGGCATTGTAGGGTGAAGCGCGAACGGCCGGCGCGGATCACCAGGGTGCCGCCGTCGGACGCCGACTCCAGTTCGACCTGGGCGCCGTCCGGCAGCTTGCGGACGATCTCGTAGAGCGTGTGGGCGGGCGCGGTCGTCGAGCCGTTCTTGGAGGCGTTGGCGTCCACCGAGTCGGTGATGGCGAGGTCCATGTCGGTCGCGGCGAGGCTGAGGCGGCCCTTTTGGGCCGTGATCAGGACGTTGGACAGGATCGGGATCGTGTTCCGCCGCTCGACCACACTCTGGACATGGGCCAGCGCCTTCAAGAGGGCTGCCCGTTCGATCGTCAGTTTCATGATTGGGTCGCTGTAACGAGGGGCCAAATGCGGTTTAGACACCCCGTTTCCCAGGCTGCGGAACACCCTGGTGGAACGGTCGCAGACTATAGCACGCACGCGGCCGGCGGAAAGCGATTTCGCCCGTAATTTGAGGCCCTTAGGCCCTGCTCGTTCCATGAAAATGGGGCCCCGCAGGGCCCCATTTCACAATTCCAGCAGGGAATTTGCTAACCCTGCAACTGCCGCTTGAGCAACTCTACGTCTTCCGCAATCGAGAGGTCCGAAATCTTGAGCTCCTCGATCTTGCGCACGGCGTGCATGACCGTGGTGTGGTCGCGGTTGCCGAAGCGCTTGCCGATCTGCGGCAGGCTGAGGGTAGTGAGCTGCTTGGCAAGATACATTGCCACCTGGCGTGGCCGGGCGACCGAGCGGGCACGACGCGGCGAACTCATCTCGGCGAGCTTGATGTTGTAGTGAGCGGCCACCCGCTGCTGGATCTCGTCGACGGTGACCTTGCGGTCGGCCTGGCGCAGCAGGTCGTGGAGCACGTCCTGCGCCATTTCGACGGTGATCTCGCGGCCGATCAGCTGGCCGTGGGCGACGACGCGGTTGAGCGCACCCTCGAGCTCGCGGATGTTGGTGCTGATCTTGTGTGCCAGGAACTCCAGCACGGCGGTCGGCACCGGCACGCGGGCGTTCTCGGCTTTGGCCTGCAGGATGCTGAGGCGGAGCTCATAGGTCGACGAATGGATGTCGGCCACCAGTCCGCTGCCCAGGCGGGAGCGCATGCGCTCCTCGATGTCCTGCAGCTCGCTCGGCGGCTTCTCCGAGGACAGGATGATCTGCTTGTTCTGCTCGACCAGCGAATTGAACGTGAAGAAGAATTCGTCCTGGCTGGCTTCTTTTCCGCAGATGAACTGCACATCGTCGACCATGAGGACGTCGACGTTGCGGAACAGCTCCTTGAACTGGCCGGTGTTCTTGGTGCGCAGCGCCTGGATGAAGCGGTTCACGAAGCTCTCGGCCGTCAGGTAGAGCACGCGGGTCTTGGGGTCGCGCTCGCGGATGGCGTGCCAGACGGCATGCATCAGATGGGTCTTGCCGAGCCCGACGCCGCCGAAAATGTAGAGCGGATTGCGTTCCGGCAGCGGCTGGTCCTGCTCGGCGATGTTGCGGGCGGCCGCGTAGGCGAACTCGTTGGGCTTGCCGACCACGAAATTGGCGAAGGTGTAGCGCGCTTCCGGGCCGGAGAAGGCATCATCGGTGCCACGGCCGATCGACGGTCCGAGGCGCGGCATCGGCGGCTGGTAGTTCTGCGACGAGGGCAGGGGCGGCATGGCGATGATCTCGTTGGGCCGGCGCGGCGCCGGCGGCGGCACGAGGTTCACCTCGACGTTCTTCACGTCGGGCGCCACAGCCTGCCAATAGGCCAGCACCCGGTCGCCATAGTGGCGGCCGACCCAGTCGCGGACGAAGCGCGTCGGCGCATAAAGACGAAGCTTGCCGGCCTTCAGCTCGCCCAGCTCGACTTCGCCGAACCACGTCTTGAAAGCCTTGTCGCCGATTTCCTTGCGCAGCCGATCGCAGACGCGCACCCAATGCGCCTCCAACTCCTTACGGCCCGCAATTTCATCCATCTCGACCCCCGCCACGTTCTTCTTATCGTAAGCTGCTTCGTTATTGCCAGAAATCGGTGATTGAATTCGGTTCACGTTTGTCTCCACGGAAGCCCTGCCGCCTTCCATCCCCCTGCCGCGCCGCGCTTGGCCTCGGCATTCAGGGGCCCTTCGAAGCCGTCCGTCACGTTGAGACATCTACTATAGCCGGCCGCGGTCATGGCTTTCGCCGCCGCGGCCGATCGGACCCCACTTCTGCAGAGGAACAGCAACGGCGCCTCCTTGTCCGTAAGCGCACCCGAAAGGGTGGTCACGAAATCCGGGTTAATCTGCATGCTCGGGAAGACCTGCCACTCGACCAGCGCTGGTTTCTTGGCCAGCGTTTCGAGATCAGGCAAGCCGACGTAGTTCCATTCGGGTCGCGTGCGGACGTCGATGAGAACCGCGTCCTTGCGCTCGCCGAGAATTTTCCAGGCCGTCGCCGGTGCCACGTCGCCGGCATAGCCGGCAGCGGGAGACACTTGATGTGTGTCGGCTGTCTCGTTGTCTGTCGACATGGCCCCCGCTTTTCATTTGTCGAGCAGGGCGTCGAACCTCGAGCCGGCAAACGGCGGAAGAATAATGCAACGCGGCAAGAGCGAAAAAATTCGAGTTGAGCGTCGTTGTCGGGACGCTTTATTGTTCGAACGTCGCTGATGCAGAAGCGCTGCCGCTCTCTCCCTCGTTCGTCTTGTCAGCGAAGAGGAAGCCCCCCGTCTCCGCCTTGGCTCGCGTTCCAGCGCCCCACGCCCCGTCGCGATGAACGGACTCTTAGCAGACCCGATGACGAGCGCAAACGATTCAGCGGAGAACGTCACACGTGATTCAGATTGTTCTTCGCGCGACTCGATTGACAACTCTGTTCATTCGATTTTCTGTCGTGCGATGCGCGAGACGTCGCTCAATATCTAGCGCTCATTCGTCCGTGCGAGACGATAAAAGCGAATCGTATGTTGTTCGACCAATTGGCGACCAAATACTCTTCGCTGAAAGTGGTGGAAATTATTTTGATGCCCTCTTGCCGAGAGCAGCGCTGAAAAAGAAAACGCCGCTCGAATGAGCGGCGTGTTCACTTCCACTGAAGAAATGCCGTGGATCAGGCCATCGCCTTGATGCGAGCGGCAAGACGCGACACGCGACGCGCTGCAGCATTCTTGGTCACGATGCGCTTGATCGCGGCGCGCTGGATCTCCGGCTGCGCCGCACGCAGTGCCGCCTGGGCGGCGTTCTTGTCGCCGCCGGCGATCGCTTCCTCGACCTTCTTGACCGAGCCGCGCACGCGGCTGCGGCGCGCCGTATTCACGACGGTGCGGGTCTCGGTCTGGCGGGCGCGCTTCTGGGCCGACTTGTGATTAGCCATTTCGTCCTCATTGCTCGAAGGGCGCGCTTATACGGGCCGCATGGGGACCGGTCAAGCGCGCCAAAACCACCCAATCAGCGGTGTTTCCAGCCTGCTTTGCGCTTCTCGGCGAAAGCCGCCATTCCCTCCGCCCGATCGTCGAAGGCGAAGGTTGCATGGAAGGTGCGGCGTTCGAAGCGAATACCCTCGGCCAAAGTCGTCTCGAAGGCACGGTTGACCGCTTCCTTGGCGACCATCGTGGCCGGCAGCGAGAGGCCCGCGATCTTTTCGGCCGTGGCGAGCGCATCGCCCATGAGCTCGGCAAGTGGCACGACGCGACTGACCAGGCCGCAGCGTTCGGCTTCCGCCGCATCCATCATGCGACCGGTGAGCACGAGGTCCATGGCCTTCGACTTGCCGACGAAACGCGGCAAGCGCTGGGTGCCGCCGGCACCGGGAATGGTCCCGAGCGTGATCTCGGGCTGGCCGAACTTCGCGTTATCCGCAGCGATGATGAAGTCGCACATCATGGCCATCTCGCAGCCACCGCCCAGCGCATAGCCCGCCACGGCGGCCACGATCGGCTTGCGCACCTGGCTCACCTTCTCCCAGCCGACCGTGATGAAGTCCTGCAGGAAGACGTCCTGGTAGGACTTGTCCTTCATCTCCTTAATGTCGGCGCCGGCGGCGAAGGCCTTGTCGCTGCCAGTGAGGATCATGCAACCGATGGTGGGGTCGGCCTCGAATGCGTCGAGCGCCAGGCCGAGCTCACGCACCAGATCGGCGCACAGCGCGTTCAACGCCTTGGGCCGGTTGAGCCGGATGATGCCCACGCGGCCCTTGGTTTCGGTCAGGATGTTTTCGTATGCGACAGCCACGGGCGTCCTCCCCACAAGCGTACTTCCCACAAGCGTACTTCCAAGTATCGGGCCGCTCTTAGCTAGCGCTGGCAGTGCGCGCAATAGAAGGTCGAACGCCCGGCCTGCACGAGCCGACGCACCGTGCGGCTGCAGCCCCGCGTCGGGCAGGCGATGCCGGCGCGATCGTATACGTTGAAGCGGGTCTGAAAATATCCGAGCTCGCCGCCGGGCTGGACGTGGTCGCGCAACGTCGAGCCGCCGTCCTCGATCGAGCGGTGCAGCACCTTCTTGATGGCAGCCACCAGGCGCTCGGCGCGCTCGCCCTGCACCGTATGGGCGCCGCGCCTGGGCGAGATGCCGGCCAGGAACAGCGCCTCGCAGGCATATATGTTGCCGACGCCGACCAGCGTCTTCTGGTCGAGCAGGGCGGCTTTTATGGGCGTGCGCCGGCCTTTCAGGCGGGCGGCCAGTGCCGCGCCATCGAACGCCTCGTCGAGCGGCTCGGGTCCCAGCCCCTTGAAAAGCTTGTGCTTGGGAATCGCCTCGTCGGCGGCCAGCAGCATCAGTCCGAAGCGGCGGGCGTCGTTGAAGCGGACCTGCCAACCCTCGTCGGTCTCGAAGACGACGTGGTCGTGGCGGTCGAACGGATGCTCGGCGGCACTCGCGGCATCGTGCAGCGTCATGCGGCCCGACATGCCGAGATGGGCGATCAGGGTTTGGCCGTCATCCAGCCGGAACAGCAGATACTTGGCGCGTCGGTCGATGGCGCGGACCTTGCGGCCCTCGACCTTCTTGGCGAATTGTGTGGGCAGCGGGACGCGCAGGTCGCGGCGGTGCTGCAGCAGACGGACGATGCGCCGGCCCACCAGCCGGGGGACGAGGCCGCGGCGGACGGTCTCGACCTCGGGCAGTTCAGGCATTGGTTCCCGGCGATGGGCTCTCTGATGGTGGGGTCTCCGGCGATGAGGTCGCGAGCGGCGGGCGCGCGCCGAACAAGGCGCTGCCGACCCGGACATGGGTGGCGCCCAATCGCACGGCCGTCTCGTAGTCGGCGCTCATGCCCATGCTGATCCTGGCCAGGCCGTTGCGCGCGGCGATCTTGGTCAGCAGGGCAAAATGCAGCGCCGGTTCCTCGTCGACCGGCGGGATGCACATCAGCCCGACGATCGGCAGTTTGTGGGTGTCGCGGCAGGCGGCGACGAAGGCATCGACATCGGCCGGGGCAATGCCCGCCTTCTGCGCCTCCTCGCCGGTATTGACCTGGATGTAGCAGGACGGCCGGCGACCGAGATGCGCCATTTCCTTGGCGAGCGCTGCCGCAAGCCGTTCGCGGTCGACCGACTGGATGACGTCGAACAGCTTGACCGCATCGCGTGCCTTGTTGGTCTGCAGCGGACCGATCAGGTGCAATTCGAGGTCGGGATAGGCGGATTTGAGGTCGGGAAACTTCTCCTGTGCCTCCTGGACGCGGTTTTCGCCGAACACGCGCTGGCCTGCGTCCAGCATCTCGCGGACGCGGTCGGCGCCATGGGTCTTGGAGACGGCGACCAGGGTAACGTCGGCCGGATCGCGGCCGGCGCTGCGCGCGGCGGCGTCGATCCGTTGCCGGACCTCAGCCAGTCTTTCTGCGGCACTCATGCGTCGAGGCTCGTCCGCGCCGCCAGGGCCTCGGCGCTGTGGGGATTGGCCGCCAGCGCCTCATCGAGGATTTCGCGCGCCTTGTCGCGGTCGCCCAGGGCTGCAAGGCAGGCACCGTAGTGGGCCAGCAACCGCGCGTCGCCCGGCAGTCCGCGCAGCGCGTGTTCGTGCAACGTCCGCGCTTCGGCCGCCCGTCCGAGGTCGACCAGCACGCGGCCGAGGTTGGTCAGCACGAACGGATCGTCGCTCGCCAGTCGCGATGCACGCTTCAGCGCGCGGCGCGCCTCTTCGAAGCGCTTCAGTCCGCGCAACGCCAGCCCCTGGTTGTTGAGCGCCCGGACATCGTCGGGCACTGCTTTCAAGTGGGCTTCCAGGGCTTCCAGGGCCTCCGCGAACCGCTCGTGCTCGATGTGCAGGTTCGAAAGCTGCAGGACGGCTTCCCTGTCGTGAGCGTTGGCCCGAAGGGCGCGGTGCAGCAGATCGACGGCCGCGTCGCCCTTGCCGGCGGCGGCCAGGGCCAGGGCCAGCGTCTTGAACGCCGCGGCGAAGGCTGGATCGAGCTCGAGCGCCCGCTCGATCGGCGCGATCGCGTCCGTCGGCCGACCCGAATGGTAAAGGACGAAGCCCAGCACATGATTGAGGCCGGCGCTGTCGGGGGCGAACTCGAGGGCACGGCCGGCTTCGGCGGCGGCCTCCTCGTGATGGCCTAGGCCGCTCAGCGCGAGCGCCCGGTCACCCAGGATCTGGCCCCGGCGTGCCGGGTCCTCGCCGGCGTCGACCATGGCCATGTCGAGGACCGCGATCGCCGACGAATGATGCCCCATGCGATAGAGGACGTAGCCCAGCATGTTGCGGGCCCGGGCCTGCAGCGGCTTCAGCGTATCGCCGCCCTGCTCCTGGCCGCTCTGCTCCTGAATGGCCTTGTCGAGATTGCCGACGAATTCGGTCAGCTCGCGTTCCGCGGCGGCGAAGCGGTTGAGGTCGATATAGACCGAGGTGAGCGCCAGCCGGGCCTCGACATGGGCCGGCGTGCGGCGGATCGTGTCGCGAAAGCGCCGCGCCGCCTCGTCGAGGCGGCCCTGCCGCCGCGCCACCAGGCCGAGATTGTAGGACAGCATCGGCTCGTTGGGATCCTTGGCCAGCGCCTTGCGCCACAACGCCTCGGCGTCGGCCAGCGCGCCGCGCTGCGACAGGCAGACCGCGAGGTAGTGCAGGATGTCGGGCCGCTCGCCATAGCGGCCGAGGGCGGCGCGGAACAGCGGCTCAGCACGGTCGAACCAGCCGGCGCGCAGATATTGCAGGCCGGACTTGAGGTCGGGGTCGGGCTGAGGCGCTGGAGTCGGGGAAGGCAGGGCCATGGCGCGCTGTGTAGACCCGCCCCACGGCCAAGGCTACACGAAATGCCATGGTCAAGGACGCGGCTTTGTTCTCGAAAGCGATGGCCGACGTGAAGCCACTCGACGGCAAACGCCGGCAGGCGCCGGAGCATGTCGAACCGGCCAAGGCCAGGGAAGGCAAGGCCGCTCCGCCCAAGATCGGGTCGCCGCCGGTCAAGGTCGTGCGGGCTCCGGCGGTCGAGCCGGATCTCGGTGTCGACGACCGCAGTTTCGACCGTGACGTCGCGCGCGCCCTGTCGCGCGGCAAGCTCGCGCCCGAGGCGACGCTCGATCTCCATGGCATGACCCTGGCGGCAGCCGAGCGCGCCGTCGGCCAGTTTCTCGAACGGGTGGCCGATCGCGATTTGCGCATCGTCCTCATCGTCACGGGCAAGGGTCTGCGCGAGGAAGGCGGGCGCCTGATGGGCGGCCGCATCCGCTCGGAGTTCGTCGGTTGGCTCAATCGTGCGGATAATCGTGCCCGGGTGCGCAGCGTTCGTCCCGCGCACCCGCACCACGGCGGCGGTGGCGCCTTCTACGTGCTGCTGCGCCGGCGCAAGCGCGCTTCGCTGCGCTAATTCTCTCCCTCACTCACTCTTCAAGCTCCTCTCCCCCGCTAGGGGGAGAGGTTGGGTGAGGGGGCGGCGCACCCTCTCTCCCCCTCACCTAGCCTCTCCCCCTATCGGGGGAGAGGAATATGAGGTGATGAGGAGATACTGATGTGCTGAGGCGAAAGCTGCGAGAAAGACGCCGCCGCTATGTGCCGCTGCGCCGGCGTTCTTCGGCCAGGAGCCGTTCCTTGCGCGCGACGCCCCAGCGGTAGCCGGTGAGCGATCCGCCGGCGCCGACGGCACGGTGGCAGGGAATGACGCCGGCCGCCTGGTTGGTGGCGCAGGCCCGGCCGACGGCGCGGGCGGCCTTCGGTTCGCCGATGCGCCGGGCGATCTCGCCATAGGTGCGGGTCTGGCCGGCCGGGATCTCGGTCAGTGCCTTCCAGACCTTCCATTGGAAAGCCGTGCCCACGATGTCGAGCGGCACGTCGGGCGCATCGAGGGCGGTGGGCTTGCGGCCATAGAGCCGGGCCAGCACGCTTTTCACGCGCGGGCCAAGGGTATTGTCGTTGCGGGCGATGTCGGCTGCCGGGAAGTCGTTCTGCAGGGACTTTTCCAGCGCGCTGTCGTTGTCGCCCAGGAAGACCGCGGCAATGCCCTTGTGGGTCGCCGCCACCAGCACGCGGCCATAGTCCGAATCGACCGTCGTGTAGTCGATATGGGCTCCGGCACCGCCCTTGGCATAGGTCGCGGGCGTCATGCCCAGCGCCTTGTCGCTGCTCTCATAGACGCGGCTGGGCGAGCCGTATCCCGCGCCATAGAGCGCGCCGGCCACCGTCTCGCCACCGCGCAATGCCTTGCGGAAGCGCAGGCGCTTGCGCGCCGCCAGCCAGTCGCGCGGATTGACGCCCAGTTCGGCGATGAAACGCTTGCTGAGCGCGCCGCTCGACAGGCCGACCTGGCGTGCCACGGCCGCCAGCGATGGTGCCGTGTCGGCTTCGGCCGAGTCGAAAAGGGCGCAAGCCCGGGCCACGGGCCGGCTGAGGCCCGTTTCGGTCAGCCAGTCACGCGGCTTGCAGCGCTTGCAGGCGCGGAACCCCGCCGCCTCGGCCGCATCGGGCGAGGCGTGGAAATCCACGTTCCGGCGCAACGGCGTCCGGGCGGCGCACGACGGCAGGCAGTAGACCCCGGTCGATTTGACCGAGAACCAGAACCGGCCGTTGAAAGCCCGATCGCGCCGCAGGAGGGCCTGCCAGCTCGTATCCGGGTCAGGAAGGGTGTGGGTGGCGAGTGCCAAGGTGGGAAGCGAGAGAGGATGTTGGGTCATGGCGCCATAAAAGCACCATGACTCAACCTGCTCTATCCGCCTGCCGACGGCAATTCCCGCTTAGGCCCAGAAGCCTTTATGGGCCTCGAAGCGCGCCGTCGCCCGGTCGAGTCCGATGTCGCGCAACAGGCGCTCGTCGAGCTCGGACAGCTGGCGTCGCGAACGGGCGAGTTCGGCGCGGGTCATGACGGCCTCGATCCCAACGACAACCGCACCGGCCATCAGCGCGACAGTGCGGCCGAGGGAGAAGGAGGGAGTACCGGTACGGGCGAAAGACCGCACGCTGGAAAGGGTCGACATGACTTAGCTCCGTTTGAGGCGTTGAGTGCTCGGGGGAGCCTCTTTGTGCCTCGTTTCTTCAGTATATTTGCGCTACAATGCCTCCAGTTACAAAGGATGAAACCTCGGGGGAGGCATAGAAAATCTATGCATGAGTGCCTTAAATGAGCCGCTCTCAATTGCCACTGAATGCACTCCGCGCCTTCGAGGCCGCCGCTCGTCACGCCAGTTTCACGCATGCCGCCGAAGAGCTGCACGTCACCCAGGCGGCCGTCAGCCACCAGGTGAAGGCGCTTGAGGAGAGGCTCGGCGTGGCGCTGTTCGTGCGCCGCCCGCGCGGGCTCGAGATCACCAGCGAGGGCGCGGCCCTGCTGCCCGATCTGCGCGACGCCTTCGACCGCATGACCAACGCGCTGGAGCGGGTCGGCCGCAAAGCCAACTCCGGTACGCTGAACGTCAGCCTGGTGACGACCTTCGCGCTGGGCTGGCTGGCGCCGCGCCTGCATCGTTTCCAGTCCAAGCATCCCGAGATCGAGGTGCGCATGACGACGACGCAGCGCCGGGTCGATTTCGCGCGCGAGGATTTCGACTGCGCCATCCGCTTCACCGTCCAGCCCGAGGCCGATGTTCACGCCACGCGCCTGTTCAGCGACGTGCTGACGCCGCTTTGCGGCAAGCGCTATCGCGACAAGCTGAAGACCCTCGACGATCTGAAGCGCGTGCCCTTCATCGACATGACCTACGACCCCGAATGGGCGATCTGGCTGCGCGCGGTGGGGCTTGGCGATTTCAAGCCCAAGCGCGTGCTGACCTTCGATTCGACGATGATCGCCGTCGAGGCGGCGATGGAAGGGGCCGGCGTGGCCCTCGGCCCGCCGCAGCTCTTCCGCGAGGAGCTGGCATCGGGCCGTCTGTTCCAGCCGTTTCCGCAGATCGTCGACAGCGGCAAGGCGTGGTGGTTCGTCTGTCCGCCAGCTTCGGTGGGTCGGCCCAAGACGCGCGCCTTCGAGGAATGGCTGGTCGAGGAACTCAGCGCGCCACAAATGCGATCCGGCCGGCCGGCACTGGCCGCCGCGAGTCGTCGTTGACCGGCCGCCGCTGACCGACGGCGGCGCGGGTCGAGACCGGCAACAAAACTAATCCCCGAGAAGAGGGGCGATGAGGACGGAACGGCAAATGACGAGGCCGTTCGCTTCGCGCTAAAAGACCCTCCCATGAGCTGGTTCAAACGTTCGCGTGATACCGCCGAAGGCCCCAAGGGCCCAGCCGCTGCCCGCAGCTTCGTGCTGGGTGGCATCGAAGTCACCGGCCCGTGGGCCCGCGCCTCCTTGCCGGCTTCGGCGGACGGCGGCGGCTTCTTTACACTCACCAACAAGGGAACGGTCCCGGACCGGCTGATCGCCGCCAGCAGTCCGCTGGCCGAGCGCGTCGAGATCCACTTCATCAAGGTGGTGGGCGACGGCCTGCGGATGCGCGAACGCGAGGGTGGCCTTGCCCTGCCGCCAGGCACCACGCTGACGCTGAAGCCGCGCGGCTATCATCTGTTGCTGACGGGCCTCAAGGCGCCGCTTGAACCGGGGTCGCAGGCGCCGGTCACGCTGGCTTTTGAAAACGCCGGCAAGATGGACATCGAACTGGCCGTCGAGGCGCCGGGTCCGGTCGGTACGCAAACGCTCTGATCCGGCCAGCTACGCCGGATAGCGATGATGCCCGCCGAAGGCATCCTCGACGTCGAGCGCCGATGGATCGTCGCCGAGATAGGCCGGCCCGATCGGCACCTTGCCATGGCCGCCAGGCACATCGAGCACATAGGTCGGCTGGGCGAGGCCTGAAAGACGGCCGCGCAGCGCCTTCATCAATTCCTGGCCGCGCGCGATGGAGACGCGGAAATGGGCGGTGCCGCGCACCAGGTCGGGATGATGCAGGTAGTAGGGCTTTACCCGGGCCGTCACCAGCGCCCGCATGAGCTGGTCCAGGGTCTCGACGTCGTCGTTGATGCCGCGCAGCAGGATGGTCTGGCCCATCAGGGGAATGCCTGCATCGGCGAGGCGCGCCAGCGCGGCCCGCGTCGAGGCCGCGAGTTCGCGGGCATGGTTGCAATGAATGCCGAGCCAGAGGCTCGCGCGCCGCGGTTTGAGCGCGACAACCAATTCGTCGGTCACCCGCCCCGGATCGACGATCGGCACGCGGGAATGAACGCGGATGACGGCGACGTGCGGGATCGCATCGAGGGCCGCAATCAGCTCGGCCATCCGGCGCGGTGCCAGCATCAGCGGGTCGCCGCCGGTCAGGATCACTTCCCAGATCTCGAGATGGTCGCGGATGTAGTCGAGCGCCGTCTCGAGCTCGGCCGCCGACAGCGCCTCGCCGCCGGGGCCGACTTTTTCACGCCGGAAGCAGAAGCGGCAATAGACCGGGCAGACATGCAGCGGCTTCAGCAGCACGCGGTCGGGATAGCGATGCACCAGCCCCTTCACCGGCGAACGCGCCTCGTCGCCGATCGGGTCGGCGAGTTCGTCAGCCGACACCTCGGTCTCGGCGGCGCTCGGCACGAACTGGCGGGCGATGGGATCGTGCGCGAGGTCGCCGCGGTCGATCAGCGCCAGCATCTCCGGCGTGATGGCGATGGCCATCGATTGGGCAGCCTCCGCCAGCCGCGGGTCGGGGCTCAGAAGCCCCTCGCGGTCCAGTTCCTGCAAGGTGCGCAAGGTCGGCATTGCGGCGTGAAATAGAAGGCCAGCCCCGCTTTGACGAGTCATTTCGTGTCGGCCAATGTCGGCCGAACCGATCCCCTCCCCACAGGAATGCCGCCCATGCTCGAGAGCGCCGTCAAAACCAAAATCATGAGCGAGGTCGACCGCCAGTTCGACGACCAGATGAAGGTGCTGGCCGATCTGGTGAGGATCCCCTCGACCCGGTTCCAAGAGGCGCCGGCGCAGGACATGATGGCCCGCCTCTTCAAGGAAGACGGGCTGGGCGTCGACCGCTGGCAGATCAAGATCGACGATCTCAAGCACCTGCCGGGCTACTCGCCGCATTCGCTGGACTATGACGATGCCTGGAACGTCGTCGGCGCCTGGCGGCCGTCGAACCCGAAGGGCCGTTCGCTGATCCTCAACGGGCATATCGATGTCGTGCCCGAGGGGCCGCACGAGATGTGGGCGCGCAATCCCTACGATGCGTACATCAAGGATGGCTGGATGTACGGTCGCGGTTCGGGCGACATGAAGGCAGGGTTGATCCTCAACGTCTTCGCGCTGCGCGCCCTGCGCGCGCTGGGCTACATGCCGGCGGCCGACGTCTACCAGCAGTCGGTGGTCGAGGAAGAGTGCACGGGCAACGGCGCGCTGGCCTGCCTGCAGCGCGGCTATCGAGCCGAGGCGGCGCTGATCCCCGAGCCGTCGGGCTGCACGCTCACGGTCTCGCAGGTCGGCGTCATGTGGTTCCAGGTCAAGGTCACCGGACACCCGGTCCACGTCTACAAGGCTGATGCCGGCTCGAACGCGATCGAATCCGCCTTCCGCCTGATCCAGCAGTTGCGCGAGCTCGAGAAGAAGTGGAACGCGCTCAAGGTCCACGACAAGCACTACTGCGACCATCACCATCCGGTGAACTTCAACGTCGGCAAGATCGCCGGCGGCGATTGGGCGAGCTCGGTGCCGTCCTGGTGCACCTTCGACATGCGCGTGGGCGTGCTGCCGACGCAGACCCTCAAGGAGTGCCGGCAGGAGGTCGAGGACACGATTCGCCAGGCCGCGGCCAACGATCCCTTCCTCGGCAACAACTTGCCGACCGTGAGCTGGGAGGGCTTCCAGGCCGAGCCCTATGTGCTCAAGAACCACGAGCATGTGCGGGACATCCTGGCGGAAGCGCACAAGACGGTATTCGGGGCGGAACTCGACGATCGCCGGACGACCGGCACGACGGATGCCCGCTTCTTCGGCCTCTATGCCGGCCTGCCGGCTTTGGTCTATGGACCGCAGTCGGACGACGTCCACGGCTTCGACGAGCGCGTGAACCTCGAATCGATCCGCAAGATCACGCAGTCGACGGCGCTTTTCATCGCCGAGTGGTGCGGCCTGCAGAAGGCGTGATGTGCTGGCAGTGCCTGCAATCTGAAATTTGCAGGTTCGACAGGTTTTTGCTAAATTTTTTGCTATGATGGGAGACGCCTGACGGAGAAATCCGCCGGGCGTTTTTTATGGTCCAAATGGTCCACGAAATGGTCCACGCCGGTGCTTCGGACTGGGACACGCATTCCGAAAGCCACTTTCGCCGATTCCGTGGCAGTCGTCGCGGCTATTTCTTTTCCCGATCAACGGGTTGGAGAGCGTTTCGGGACACCGATCCCGAACAAACAAACCCCGTTCAGGCGTGGCAGGGAATGGTCCACTTTCCGCGACGCCTCTAGCGCAGGCGCCGGCCCGAGGCGAACACGCCGATCGCCACGCCGCCCAGCACGATGACGACGCCCAGCAGGCGCAGGCCGCCGATCGGCTCGTCGACCAGCAGCGAGGCGAAGAGGAGGGCGACACAAGGCACAAGCAGCGAGATCGGCCCGACCTTGCCGGCGGGATAAGTCCGCAGCAGCGTGCCCCAGATGAGGTAGCCCAGCCACATCACGGGCACGACCGTATAGAAGAGCACGAACCAGCCGCGCCAGGTCGGATGGAGGATCGGCGTCAGGAGCGCATCGGGCCCTTCGATGACAAGGCTCATCAGCGCGAACGGGATCGGCGGCAGCACGCTCGCCCAGACGGTGACGGCGAACATCGACGTGCCGCGCGCCGAGCGGAAGAAGAGGTTGCCGACGGCCCAGGTCAGCGCCGAGAGCAGCGCCAGGCCGACGGCCAAGATGCTTGCCGTGCCTTCCACCGAGCGGCCGATAACGACCACGCCGACGGCCGCGGCGGCGAGACCCAGCCATTGGGCGCGCGTGGCGTGCTCGCGCAGGAAGACGGCGGCCAGCACCACGGTGAGCGGGCCCTGCAACTGCACCAGCACCGAGGTGAGTCCGGGCGGCAGGCCTGCCTGCATGGCGAAGAACAGGAAGACGAACTGGCCGCCGAACATGAAGCCGCCGATGCCGGCCAGCGTCGCCCAGGAGATGTCGGGCCGGGCCACGAACAGCGCGGGGAGCGCGCACAGCACGAAGCGCCAGGTCGCGAAGGCGAAGGGCGGGAACTCGTCGAGGCCGAAACGGATGACGGTGAAGTTGAGACCCCACATCGCCACGATGAGAAGCGCCGCGGCCGCGTGGAGCGGTTTCACAAGGTTACAGCCAGACCGTCACAGCCAGATCGTCACAGCCAGACCCACGGACGGGCGGTCTTGTCGCCGGTCTGCCAAGCCTCGATCTCGCCCTTGCGGCTCATGGTCTGGGCGATGTCGTCCAGTCCATTGAGCATGGCGTGCTGGCGCCGCGCATCGATCTGGAAGGAAATGGTGCGCCCCGTGGGAGACACGACGGTGCAGTTCTCCAGGTCGACGGTGACGCGGGCATTGCCGGGCGAGGCCTTCATTTCGTCGGCCAGCTGCTCGATCTCCTCGATCGGCAGCGGCACCGGCAGGATGCCGTTCTGGAAGCAGTTGTTGTTGAAGATGTCGCCGAAGTAGGGCGCGATCACCGTCTTGATGCCCATGCCCTTGAGCGCCCACACCGCGCCCTCGCGGCTGGAGCCGCAGCCGAAATTCTCCCGGCTGAGGATGATCGGCGCGCCGCGATAAGGCTCCTGGTTGAAAATGCAGTCCGGGTCCTCGCTGCCGTCGGGCTTGAAGCGGATCTGCTCGAAGCAATAGGGCCCGAGCCCGTCGCGGGTCACGTTGTCGACCAGCCGCTCGATGCGGATGATCAGGTCGGTGTCGACGTTCTGGCGCATCAACGGTGTCGCCACGCCGGTCACCTTGGTGAATTTGTCCATGATCAGATCTTCCTCACCCAATTTTTCTGACATCGGCGATGGCGCCCTTGATCGCGGCGGCCGCGGCCATGGCGGGGCTCGCGAGATGGGTGCGCGCGCCGGGGCCCTGGCGGCCGACGAAGTTGCGGTTGGAGGTCGAGACGCTGCGCATGCCGGGCGGCACGCGCTCGCCGTTGGAGGCGAGGCACATCGAGCAGCCGGGCTCGCGCCATTCGAAGCCCGCGTCGAGGAACACGCGGTCGAGTCCCTCGGCCTCGGCCTCGGCCTTGATGCGCACCGAGCCGGGCACGACCCAGGCGGTCACATGGTCGGCCTTGTGCCGGCCCCGCACGATCGAGGCGGCGGCGCGCAGGTCGGTGATGCGGGAGTTGGTGCAGGAGCCGATGAACACCCAGTCTACCTTGGTGCCCTCGATCGGCTTGCCGGGCTCGAGGCCCTGGTATTTAAGCGCGGCTTCCCAAGCCCCGCGCTTCTCCTCGGGGCCCGTGCGCGGATCGGGGATGGCGCGGTCGACGGCGATGACGTGTTCGGGGCTGGTGCCCCAGGTGATCTGCGGCGCCACGTTCTTCATGTCGACCGAGTGCTCACGATCGAACTCGGCGTCGGGATCGGTCGGCAGCGTGCGCCAGTGGGCGACGGCGCGGTCCCACATCGCACCCTTGGGCGCATAGTCGCGGCCGGCGAGATATTCGTAAGTCGTGTCGTCGGGCGCCACCATGCCGGTGCGCGCGCCCATCTCGATGGTGAGGTTGCAGAGGGTGAGGCGCGCCTCGACCGACAGCGCGCGGACCGCCGAGCCCGCGTACTCGACCGAGAATCCCGTGCCGGCGGCGGTGCCGAGCTCGCCGATCAGGTGAAGGATCATGTCCTTGGCCGTGACGCCCGGCATCAGCGCGCCCTCGAAGCTGGCGCGCAGGCGCTTGGGCTTGCGCTGGACCATGGTTTGCGTCGCGATCACATGCACCAGCTCGGACGAGCCGATGCCGAAGGCCAGCGCGCCCATGCCGCCGTGCGTGGAAGTGTGGCTGTCGCCGCAGACCAGCGTGGTGCCGGGCAGCGTCAGGCCCTGCTCGGGCCCCATGACGTGCACGATGCCCTGGCCGTCCTGGCCGAGGTCGAACAGTTTTATGCCATAGGCCTTGGTCGTCTCGCGCATCGACAGGATCAGCGGCTCGCCCGGCGGATGGGTCTTCTCGGTGCGGCCGGGCTTGGTCGACATGGTGTGGTCGGGCGTGCCGTAGGTGAGCCGCGGCTGCGCCGGCGGATAGCCCTTCTCGATGGCTTCCTTCAGCGCCTTGCCGCCCGACATGTCGTGCAGCAGCAGCCGGTCGATGTGCAGCAGGACGAAGCCGCTGCCGAGATCGGTGATGACGTGGCTATCCCAGATCTTGTCGAAAAGCGTCTTGCCCATTTGCCGTTCCTCCGCGGAGGCGGATATCAGCACCTCCCAAGCCACGCCGCCAGCGTCTCGGACTCGTCCTCGCCGATGACTTCCAGGCTCGGATACCAGGGCGACGGACCGCGGCGCGGACCCCAGAGCCAGTCTGCGGAAGGCGGCAGTAGCAGGAGCGTCGGAATGCCCAGCAAAGCCGCGATATGCGTAGCGACACTGTCGTTGCCGACCACGAAGCTGCAGGCCGCGACCTGGGTGACGTCGCTCTCGACAATGGTATCGCTGGGCGGCGTGGTGCGGGCGAACCAGCCGATACAGGCCGAAGGCCGTGCCTTGAGCCGTAGCGCGCCGGGTGGCGGCAGGGCTTCGAGTGTCCAGCCGAGCAGATGCGGCAGGCTGCGCAACGGCGCCGCTGCCGCGAAGCCTGCGAGCGGCGCGTCGCGCCGGACAGTCGGGCCGTCGATCAGTTCGGCGATCCTGGCGCCGCCCTGCACCACGGCATCGACGCCGCGCGCCAGCATCAGCGTGTCGCGCACCGCTTCGTCGCCGTCGATGTCGGTTTGCTCGGGATAGACCAGCAGGGGACCATCGAGCGGTTCGCCCTGCCAGCGGGGCAGCGCGGGAACGTAGCGGTCGGCCGCGATGTCGAGGCGCGCCTCGTGGTCGACCAGTCCGCGCGACCAGTCGCCCTGCCGCAGCAGCAGCTCGCCGCGCCGCAATTTCAAGGCGTACTCTTCGGGTCTGGTGGCGAGCGCCCTGTCGAGATCGCCGAGGGCGCCGACCCAATCGCCGCGCGCCGCCAGCAGGCCGGCCCGTGCGCTGAGCGCCGGTATCAGGCGATGGTCGATCGACAGCGCCTCGTCGTAGGCGTATTCCGCCTCCTCGGATCGGCCAAGCGCCTCGAGGGCGCGGCCTCTGTTGAAGGCGATGGCGGCATCGCCGGGTTTCAGCCGCGCCGCGCGCTCGAGCGCCGCCAGCGCGTCGTCGTGCCGGTCGAGCTTGCTGAGACAGCCCGCAAGGTTGATCTGCGCCGCGGGATCGCGCGGCAGGAAGGCGGCGGCGCGCTGAAGAGGCTCACGGGCTTCGGCGAAGCGGCCGAGCTTCAGCCGGACCTGACCCAGCAGATGGAGAAGCTGTCCGGAGTTGGGGCGTGCCTCGACGGCGCGCGCGAACAGCGGCTCGGCGCCGGCGAAATCACCGGCTGCCGCGCGCTGCAGGGCGTCACGGCCGAGCGCTTCCATCTGTTGGTCGGAGAGTGTCACGCGCGGGCTCTAGCAGAGCCCCCGCCGGCCGCAAAGACAGAAGGTCGCAAAGAAAAAGCCGGCGGTCGACAGGGAGGCTGAGGGTCGACCGCCGGCCAGTGTCCGGAGTGGGAAGGGCCCGCGCA
>CAMDOT010000007.1 GCA_945903635.1 Rhizobium sp. Q54
AGGATTTCCCGGCGGTTCGCCTGCACGGCGGCAAGGATATCCTCGCTGCGTTGCCCGAGAAGCCGGTCGACCTCCGGCCGCTCGGCCCCGGCGACCTCTGCTACATCCAGTTCTCGTCGGGCAGTACGCGCCATCCGCACGGCGTGCAGATCACCCAGCGGGCCCTGGTGGCCAATCTCGCCGGCATGACCGGGCCGGCGGGCCTCGACGTGATCCCGGGCGATCGTGCCGCGAGTTGGCTGCCGCTCTATCACGACATGGGCCTGATCGGGTTCCTGATGGCGCCGCTCAGCTGCCAGCTCTCGATCGACTATCTGACGCCGCGCGACTTCGCGCGCCGGCCGATGCAGTGGCTCAACGTCATTTCGCGCAATCGCGGCACGATCGCCTACAGCCCGAGCTTCGGCTACGACCTGTCGACGCGGCGAGGTGCTGCGCAGGCACCGGCCGATCTCGATCTGTCGTGCTGGCGACGCGCCGGCATCGGCGGCGACATGATTCGCCCCGAGGTGCTCAGTCGCTTCGCCGACGCCTTCGAGCCCTCGGGCTTCGATCGCAAGGCTTTCATTCCAAGCTACGGCATGGCCGAGGTGTGCCTGGCCATCACCTTCAGTCCCAAGGGCGCGGGTGTGCGCACCGATGTCGTCGACCGCATCGCGCTCGGCAAGGATCAGACCGCGCTCCCGGCGGCCGATCCGCAGGATGGCGAGCGCGCCCGCAGTTTCGTGCTCTGTGGCCGGGTGCTGCCCGGTCACCTTCTCGAAGTGCGCGACCCCGACGGCAAGCTGCTGGCCGACCGCGGCGTGGGGCGCATCTTCATCAAGGGCCCGAGCGTGATGCCGGGCTATTTCGGCGAGCCGGAGGCCAGTCGCGAGGTGCTTTCGGACGATGGTTGGCTCGACACCGGCGATCTCGGCTACTGGCTGGCCGGCGAGATCGTCGTCACGGGGCGGGCCAAGGACCTCATCATCATCAACGGCCGCAATGTCTGGCCGCAGGACATCGAGTGGGCGATCGAAGCCCGGCGCGTCGTGAAAAATGGCGACGCCGCGGCCTTCTCCATCGACACCGGTGCGGGAGAGCGCGTGGTCGTGGCGGTGCTGGCGCGCGTGTCCGGCGAGGAGGCGCGGCTGGCCCTGGCGCGCGACGTCGCCGGCGCGGTACGCGAGGCGATCGCGGTCGATTGCGACGTCGCCCTGGTGCCGCCGACGTCGGGTCTGCCGATGACGAGTTCAGGCAAGCTCAGCCGGGCGCGGACCAAGGCCAACTATCTCGCCGGCCTTTACGCGGTCCCGGCCTCGCCCTCGAAGCCCGTCGCGGCCTGAGGCGACCCCGGTGGGTAGACTGGTCGCGGTCACCGGCGCCACGGGGTTCGTCGGGCCGCATCTCGTTTCCGCGTTGGCCCGGCGCGGCTGGAAGCTCCGTCTTCTGGTCCGGCGCTGGTCGCCGTTGCCCTCGCTGCCCGGCGTCGAAGCGGAGATCGTGTTGGGCGACCTTGGCGACGAGGCCGCGCTCCGGCGCCTGGTCGATGGGGCCGACACGGTGGTCCATGCTGCCGGCCTCATAAAGGCGCGGGCGCCCGCCGATTTCAGGACGGTCAACGGTGAAGGCACGGCTCGCCTGTCGGCACTCGCTCCCCAGGCACGCTTCGTCCTGCTGTCGTCGCTTGCGGCGCGGGAGCCCCAGCTTTCGGCCTATGCCGAGAGCAAGCAGGAGGCCGAGCGGGTGGTGGCCGGGCGTGCGGGGCCCTGGCTCGTGATTCGGGCACCCGCGGTCTATGGGCCGGGCGACCGTGAAACGCTGGCCTATTTCCGCGCCGTGGCCCGGGGCCTGGCGCCCCGGCCCGGACTGAAGGACGCCCGCCTGGCCCTGATCCACGTCGAGGATCTGGCCGAAGCCCTGGCCGCGGCCGTCGAGTGTTCGCTGCCCAACTCGGTCTACGAGGTCGATGACGGCCAGGAGGGTGGATATGGCTATGGCGACATGGAAGCGGCGGCCGCCGCCGCGCTGGAACGGGCAGTGCGGTCGCTACCGATCCCGCGCGGCATCATGAAGGTCGTCGGGTGGGCCAACGGCTTGCGACAGGCTTGGGGTGGGTCGCCACAAATCCTGACCAGTTCCAAGGTGCGGGAGATGTTTCATCCCGACTGGACGGTTCATGACCACCGCCTGGCGGCAACGATCGGTTTCCGGGCCCGTTACGACCTCAGCGCCGGATTTCGCGACACTGTATTGTGGTATCGCCGTCAGCAATGGCTCTAGGACTTGTGAAACACTGCGTAACAAATTGTTATTTCACAAGGAATCAGGGTTTCTGTCACAAGGTGGCATGCCTGACCCCGGGACCGGAGAGCTGCTCTTGCGCACAGCCCATCAACTGATCGTCGAAAACGACGACATCGCCAGCACTCTCGAATTGCCCCGCCTCGCGTCGCGCGTCGACGTGATCCGGGAGATCTGCCGTCATCTGGCGCCGTACCAGGCTGGCGAGCGGCCGATTGTCGGCGCGACCATCATCGCCAAGGACCTGACCATCGATTCGCTGGCGATCATGGACATGGTCATGGAGCTCGAGGACAGCTTCGACGTGTCGATCCCGATGAACGTCGTGGCCGAGATCCATACCGTCGACCAGCTTGCCGACACGATCCTGGACCTGCGCGCCAAGCGCTAGTCAAGCCAAGCGCTAATCAAAATGGGTTTGTTCGACCGTCACGCGGGCCTGCTCGAGGCGTACCGCGACGTCCGGACCACGGGGGCCGATCCCTTCCAGATCCGCATGGAGCGGGTGTTGTCGCCGACCGAGGCGATCATCAACGGCCGCAAGACCCTGCTGGTCGGCACCAACAACTATTTCGGCCTGACGTTCGATCCTTCCTGCATGGAAGCTGCCATCGAGGCGATCCGCGCTGAAGGCACCGGCACGACCGGTTCGCGCATCGCCAACGGCAGCTACAGCGAGCACGTCCTCCTCGAGGAGGAGATCGCCGAATTCTACGGCATGAAGCACTGTATGGTCTTCACGACCGGCTACCAGGCCAACCTCGGGGTGATTTCCACCCTGGTCGGCCAGGGCGACCACCTGCTGATCGACGCCGACAGCCACGCCTCGATCTACGATGCCTGCAAAATGACCCAGGCCGAGGTCGTTCGCTTCAAGCACAACGATCCGTCGAGCCTGGAGTCTCGGCTCCGGCGCCTGGGCGACAAGCCCGGCAACCGGCTGGTGATCCTGGAAGGTATCTATTCGATGCTGGGCGACAGCGCCCCGCTCCGGGAATTCGTCGACGTCTGCAAGAAGTACGGCGCCTATGTGCTGGTCGACGAGGCCCACTCGCTGGGCGCGCTCGGCGAGACCGGCCGCGGTCTCTGCGAATCGACCGGCGTGCTGGACGACTGCCATTTCATCGTCGGTACCTTCTCCAAGACCCTGGGCGCGATCGGCGGCTACTGCGTCTCCAACGACCCGGACTTCGACATCCTGCGCGTCACCGTACGCTCCTACATGTTCACCGCCTCGCTGCCGCCGTCGATCGTCGCGTCGGTCCGGCAGGCTCTGCGGGTCGTGAAGGCCCGGCCCGAGCTGCGCAAGCAGCTGTGGGACAATGTCGCCACCCTCTATGACGGCCTTGCCGCCCAGGGATTCAAGCTCGGCCCCGAGCACGGCCCTGTGGTGGGCGTCCATCTGCCCGACCGAATGACGGCGGTCGGCTTCTGGCGCGCCATGCTCGACGCCGGGATCTACGTCAATGTCGCCGTGCCGCCGGCCACGCCCAATGGCGTCTCGCTGCTGCGCTGCTCGGTCTGCGCCGTCCATACGCCGGAACAGCTCCAGCACACGATCGAGGTCATGACCGGGATCGGCCGTCAGCTCGGGGTCATTTCCGGGGCGCCGAAGCTGCGCATCGTCGCCGGCAACCGCTAGCCTCAGCCGCCTTGCTTGACCGTCCCGCCCGGACGGTGGATCACCCTTCCATGTTCACGCTGGCGCATCTGTCCGATCCGCATCTGCCGATGCCTGTGGCGCGTCCGCTCGACCTCCTCGGCAAGCGTGTGACGGGGTATCTCAACTGGTGGCGGCACCGCGTACGCATGCATGCGCCGGAGGCGCTGGCCGGCATCGTGGCCGACATCAAGGTGCAGAAGCCCGATCACATCGCGCTGACCGGCGACCTGGTGAATATCTCGTTGCCCCAGGAGTTCGCCCGCGCCTCGAAGTGGCTCGCCGAATTCGGCACGCCCGAGGAGGTCACGGTCATTCCCGGCAATCACGATGTCTATGTCGCCACGACCTGGGCCGAAGGGCAGGGGCTCTGGGGCGCTTACATGGCAGGTGACGACAATCCACCTGCCACCGACTTCCAGGTCTTCCCGACCTTGCGCCGGCGCGGACCGGTGGCGCTGGTCGGTCTCAACAGCGGAGTGCCGAAACCGCCTTTTCTCGCCACCGGGACACTCGGCCAGACGCAGATCGCAGCCGCCGAGAAGCTTTTGGTCGATCTCGGTCGCGAGGGCGTCTGCCGTGTCGTGCTGATCCATCATCCGCCGCTCACCACCGAATCACGCTTCAAGCGCCTGACCGATGCGGCGGCGTTCCAGGCGATGATCCGGCGGGTCGGCTGCGAGCTCGTTTTGCACGGGCACAATCACCGCAGCGAGGTGGCGCGCATCGCCGGTCCGCAAGGCGACATCCCCGTCATCGGCGTCACCTCGGCGTCAGCTGCACCGGATAGCAAGTACGGGCGCGCCCGGTATCACCTGATCGGCATCGAGCGCGAGGGCGCCGGCTGGCGCATCGCCGTCGATATCCGCGCACTGAGGGCAGATGGCGAAGGGTGCGAGCCCGATGGGCGCATCGTGTTTCAAAGCGGCGGAACGGTCGCCAAGGCAGCGTGAGGCGGAAATGGCATCGTCCGACATCGTCGTCACGCCGGTCAGCGGAAAGTCCGACCTCAAGGAATTCATCGGCCTGCCCAAGCGGCTCTACGTCGGCCACAAGGGCTGGGTGGCACCGCTCAATGTCGAGCGACAAGAGGCGTTCTCGCCCAAGAAGAACCCGCTGTTCCAGCACGCCGAGGTCCAGTTCTTCCTCGCGCGCCGTGCCGGCCGGGTGGTCGGTCGCATCTCGGCCCAGGTCGATCGCGCCCATCTCCAGCAGTACGCCGACAACACCGGCCAGTTCGGTTGCCTGGTGGCCGAGGACGATCCCGCCATTTTCGCCGCGCTGTTTGCCGCCGCCGAGGCCTGGCTGAAGGCCAAGGGCATGGTGCGCGCGACCGGTCCGTTCAGCCTGTCGATCAACGAGGAGGTGGGCCTTCTGGTCGACGGCTTCGATAGCCGTCCCGTGCTGATGGTGCCCTACGATCCACCCTATGCCGGGGCGCGGGTCGAGGCCTGCGGTTATGTGAAGGCGAAGGACCTCTTCTCCTACGACTACGACGTCCAGAATGCGCCGGAGACGATCGGTCGCAAACTCCTCGACCGCGCCGGTCTCGCCGGGCGGGTCAAGGTTCGCACCGCCAACATGAAGATATTCGACGCCGAGGTCCGCACCCTGGTCGGCATCTTCAACGACGCCTGGAGCGACAACTGGGGCTATGTGCCCTTCACCCAGGCCGAGATCGACCATGCGTCCAAGGCGTTGCGTCCAGTGATTGTGCCGGAGCTCGCCGTGTTCGTGGACGTCGACGACGAGACGGTGGCCTTCATCCTGGCTCTCACCAACCTCAGCGAGGCGACGGTCGATTTCAACGGTGCCCTCAATCCCTGGAACCTGGCCAAGCTCCTGTTCCGGCTCAAGATCACCGACGTCCGCAGCACACGCGTGCCGCTGATGGGCGTGAAGAAGAAATTCCGTAATCACCCGCTGATGGGCGCCGGGCTCGCCATGATCGCGATCGACCACCTGCGCGCCAACGGCAAGCGGCTGGGCAAGACTTCGGCCGAACTCGGCTGGATCCTCGAAGACAACAAGGCGACCAACAACATCATCCGCTCGGTCGGCGGCGTTCACTACAAGACCCACCGGATCTACGAGAAGGCGCTGGGGTGAGCGCACCGCCGCCCGGCGCCGGCCGCCCGGCGTCGGCCTTCGCGCCCTTCGGCAATCGCGCCTTTCGGCTGCTGTGGACCGCCAACGTGCTGTCGAACACCGGCGGCTGGATGGCGACCACGGGGGCGGCGTGGGAGATGACCAGCCTGACGCAAGAGCCGATCTTCGTGGCGCTGCTGTCGGCGGCGGGCACCCTGCCGATGTTCCTGTTCTGCTTCTTTGCCGGTGTCCTGGCAGACCGGTTCGATCGCCGCCGGTACATCATCGTCTGCCAGATCTGGATGATGGGGGTGGCGGCCACCTTGGCGGCGCTGGCCTTCTTTGGCCGGCTCGATCACTGGAGCCTGCTTGGCCTCAGCTTCTGCATGGGGCTCGGCAACGCCATGAATGCACCGGCCTGGCACGCCGTCGTGCCCGAAATCGTCTCCGGGCCGCACCTCCGCCCAGCCATCGCGCTCAACAGCGCGGGCTTCAACCTCGCCCGCACGGTGGGTCCGGTGGTCGGCCAGATCCTTCTCAGCCTGGTCGGCGTCTTCATGCTCTTCGCCATCAACGCCGCCACCTATATCGGCGTCGTCTTTGCCATGCTGCGCTGGCGCCGGCCGGCCGAAGCGAAAGCCGCCCAACGCCGCGAGGGGCTGGTCGAGGCGGCACGGACCGGCATCGCCTTTGTGCGCGGTTCCGGCGAGCTCAAGGCGATCTTCGCCCGTGGCCTCTGCTTCTTCGTGCCAGGCATCGCCGTTGGCACCCTGCTGCCGGTGATCGGCCGTTTCGAGCTCGGTCTCGACGAGTTCGCTTTCGGCATCCTCTACGCCGTGTTCGGCGCCGGCGCCGTGGCGGGTGCTGTCGTCATGCCGACCTTCAATCGCCTGCTCGGGCCCGACCGCGCCAACATCTGGGCCATGGGCATCCACACCGCGGCGACGCTGGTGATCGCCCTGGTCATGACGCCTCTCGTGGTCGGTGGCTGCATTGCCCTCTCCGGGGCCTGCTGGATCACGGTGATTGCCAACAACGGCACCTCCGTTCAGACGATCCTCCCCAACTTCATGCGGGCGCGTGGCATGGCGGTACACCAGATGGTGTTTTTCGGCGCCATGGTCGTGGGCTCCCTCTTGTGGGGCAAGATCGCCACCCTGTTCGGTACCCAGGCGTCGCTCGTCGCTTCGGCGGTCGCCCTGGTGCCCTTCACGATGCTGGCGGCCTCGATCCGGCTGCCGGGCTCCTCCCTGCCGCGGACCTGACGCGCTTGTGTGTTCTTTCGAACACAAGACTCCCAATTATTTTGCTGAGGAGGAAGAATCCTCTTGTAACGGCGTCGATTAGTTGTAGATACGGAATATCCAAGACGCCCAACGCACGTGCCGCTGGCCCTTAGTGGTTACGCAACGACGGAAAGTGTTCTTTTTGGCAGTGCCGGTTTTAGAGCCGGGTCCGGGAAGGAGCTTCTGAGATGGTTGCTTACCGCGCGGGGCGCGTTCCCCGCTATTATGTCATCAGCCTGGTCAATTTGAACCGGGCCTCCGCCTCACCTCTTCCGCTTAAGCGGTTCCGGACTCCGTCGAGTATCGGCTGACGCACGCCGCCCATTAGGGGCGCCGGCGTCATCTGCATTTCCATCGACATTTCCGACTAGTTGACGGGGAACCCCCCAGCGATGACCGAGCGTATCTTTCGTTATCTCCGCGAGCAGCAGCCCGAGACGCCGTGCCTGGTGATCGACCTCGATGTGGTCGAGAACAACTTCCGGCGCATGCGTGAACTGCTGCCGACGGCGCACATCTTCTACGCCGTGAAGGCGAACCCAGCCGCACAGGTGTTGGCTCGTCTAGCCACGGCAGGTTCAAAGTTCGACACGGCGAGCCGCGGCGAGATCGAGCTGGTGCAGGCCGCCGGCGTCGCCTCCGACCGCATCTCCTTCGGCAACACGATCAAGAAGGAAAGGGACATCGCCTGGGCCTACCAGCAGGGCGTGCGCCTGTTCGCCTTCGACAGCGAGGCGGAGCTGCAGAAGCTCGCCCGCGTGGCGCCCGGCGCCCGCGTGTTCTGCCGCGTGCTGGTCGATTGCGGCGGTGCCGAGTGGCCGCTCAGCAAGAAGTTCGGCTGCGCGCCCGAGATGGCCAAGGACCTGCTGCGCAAGGCGAAGGACTGGGGCCTCGACGCCTACGGCATCTCCTTCCACGTCGGCAGCCAGCAGACCGACCTCGAACAGTGGGACAAGGCGCTGAGCCAGGTCTCGCAGATGTTCTTCGCCCTCGCTGAAGAAGGCGTGGACCTGCGCATGGTCAACCTGGGCGGCGGCTTCCCGGCGCGCTACCGCGCGGAAGTGAACAGCATCGAGGCTTACTGCGAGGCCGTCGGCCGCGCGCTGGTGCGCCATTTCGGCAACCGCATGCCCGAGGTCATCATCGAGCCCGGCCGGTCCATGGTGGGCGACGCGGGCGTGATCCAGAGCGAGGTCGTGCTAGTCTCGCGGAAGGCCGCGAACGATCGCAAGCGCTGGGTCTACCTCGACATCGGCAAGTTCTCGGGCCTCGCCGAGACGATGGACGAGAGCATCAAGTACCGCCTGCGCACCAGCCGCGACGGCACGCGCGTCGGTCCGGTGGTGCTCGCCGGCCCGACCTGCGACTCGGCCGACATCCTCTACGAGAAGACGGAGTATAAAATGCCTCTGTCTCTCAAGCCGGGCGACAAGGTCGAGATCCTCTCGACCGGCGCCTACACGACGACCTACTCGTCGGTCGCGTTCAATGGCTTCGCCCCGCTCAAGGCGGTCTGCATCTAGCCTCCGTTCGTTACAGGCAGACGACACAACGGGGCCTTGAGAAAGGCCCCGTTGCCGTTTATCGACCTTTTAATTAATCGAATCAGACTTGGGGGCGCTCAAATGGCGAAGAAGATCGCGCGCAACAAAAAGTACCTCGATTTCGGTGGCCGTATGGTCATGGTGGGCTTCGGCTCGATCGGCCAGGGTGTGCTGCCGCTGATCCTGCGCCATATCGGCATCAAGCCCGAGCAGATCACCATCATCACCGACGACATGCGCGGCGGCGAAGACGAGGCGCAGCGCTACGGCGTCGAGTTCGTCGAAAAGCGCCTGACCGAGTCCAACATCCGCTCTGTGCTGGACAATCGGCTGGGCCAGGGTGATTTCCTGGTCAATCTCTCGGTCGAGGTCGCCTCGACGGCGTTGATCGAGCTTTGCCAGAAGAAGGGTGTGCTCTACCTCGACACCTGCATCGAGCCCTGGCCGGGCGGCTATTCGGACCCCAACCTGTCGGTCTCCCGCCGTTCGAACTACGCGCTGCGCGACACCATGCTGAAGCTCAAGTCGCGCCACAAAGGCGGGTCGACGGCAGTGATCGCCCACGGCGCCAACCCGGGCCTGGTGTCGCATTTCACCAAGCAGGCCCTGGTGAACATTGCGCGCGACACCGGTGTGAAGACGGCCACGCCGACGACGCGCGAGGGCTGGGGCAAGCTGGCCCAGCGCCTGGGCATCAAGGTGATCCATGTCGCCGAGCGCGACACGCAGGTCTCGCCGAAGCCGAAGGAAGTGGGTGAGTTCGTCAACACCTGGTCGATCGACGGCTTCGTTTCCGAGGGCGGCCAGCCTGCCGAGATGGGCTGGGGCACGCACGAGAAGGCGCTGCCGCCCGACGGTAAGCGTCATACATTCGGCTGCGACGCGGCGATCTACCTCAATCGCCCGGGCCTGCTGACCCAGGTGCGCACCTGGACTCCGATCGAGGGCCCGTTCCACGGCTTCATCATCACGCACAACGAATCGATCTCGATGGCTGACTACCTGACCGTGCACGACGGCAAGAAGGCCGTCTATCGGCCGACCGTGCACTATGCCTATCACCCGTGCGACCAGGCGATCATGTCGATGCATGAGATCGCGGGAAAGAACCTCAAGCAGCAGAAGCGTCAGCGCCTGATCGTCGACGAGGTCACCTCGGGTCGCGACGAGCTCGGCGTGCTGCTGATGGGTCACAAGAAGGGCGCCTATTGGTATGGATCGCAGATCGACATCCACGAGGCGCGCAAACTCGCGCCCTATAACAATGCGACGTCGATCCAGGTCGTGGCGCCGGTGCTTTCGGGCATCATCTGGGCGCTCGAGAACCCAAACGAGGGCCTCGTCGAAGCCGACGAGATGGACTTCGCGCGCAACCTCGAGATCTGCATGCCCTACCTCGGACCGGTCGTCGGCAAGTATAGCGACTGGACGCCGCTCAAGGACCGCGGCGAACTCTTTCCCGAGGATCTCGACAAGTCGGACCCGTGGCAGTTCAAGAACTTCCGCGTTTTGTGATCATTCTCTCACGCGCGCGTGACGGGGTTTGACCGAACCCGGCCCGCGTTTCTGCCTATACCGGCAGGAACGCGGGAGAGAAGCGAATGACGGCATTGCTCGACACGTGGCGCGCCAGGCTCGACGCCTTCCCGCAATCGGTGCTGCAGCTCCTGATGCGCTTCAGCATCTTCTGGGTATTCTGGCGCTCGGGCTCCCTCAAAGCCGACAACATCGAACAGGCGATCGGGTTGTTCCGTGACGAGTACAAGCTGCCAATCCTGCCGCCGGAGATCGCAGCCTATCTGGGCACGGCCGTTGAGTTGGGTGCGCCCTGCCTGATCCTGGCGGGATTGTTCACGCGACTGGCTGCCGTGTCGCTGATCGTGCTCACCCTCACCATCCAGTTCCTGGTCTACTGGAACGACTATCCCTCACACCTGTTGTGGCTGGCGATCCTGGTCTTCATCCTGACGCGCGGTCCCGGGCCTTATTCACTCGACGCGCTCCTTTTCAGGAAGCGCGGAGCGGTGAACAGCAATAGCAGCACGAACGCTCCCGCGACATTGACGAGGGTCGAGCCGACATAGAGCCAGAGGGCGAGATAGACCGACGACATCACCAGCGTGATGCCCGCGACCCGCGAGCCGAAGGCGGTAAACTCGTTGAACGAGATGCGCTTGCCGTCCTTTTCGGCCAGTCCCGTCACCGTGACGTTGGCCGAAGCGCCGATCAGCGTGCCGTTGCCGCCGAGGCAGGCACCGAGCGATAGCGCCCACCACAGCACCTGTCCGTCCGGGCCGGCGTTGAGTTGGCCGAGCAGGCTCGCCACCAGCGGGATGGTGACGGCGGTGTAGGGGATGTTGTCGATGATCGCCGAGAGAAAGCCCGAGACCCAGAGGATGATCAGCGCCGCCACCAGCAGCGTGGCGGTGGGCGACAGGCCGAAGCCGCTGGAAATCCGCTGGATGACCCAGGCGAGACCGTCGGCGAGACTCGCGATCAGGCCGGTAGCGACCGCCGCGCCGACCAGGATGAACAGGAACAGGAAGAACGCGAGCGTCGGCCACTCGATGTCTTTTTCGAGGATGGTGAGGACGCCGTGCTGGCGCTCCTCCGCTGTCGGCTTGTGTTCCTTGAGATAGTAGTAGTCCTGGGCAAACAGGATCGCCGCGATGCCGATCACCGCCGGCACGGCCACCGGCATGTGGGTGAAGGTGTGGGTCATGAATCCGAGGAAGATCAGCACCGTGATCCAGCAGGTGGCGCGCAGCAGCGGGACGTTCTCGAGTTTCGCGCCGCTCGGCGCGGCGGCGCCCTCGTGATCGGCATCCGCGGCTCTGCCGATATCCTTCGGATAGTAGCGCCGGCTGTACCAGACCAGCACGATCATCATGAAGGTGCAGGGCACCGTCAGATTGTAGATGAAGTCCATGAAGCTGAGGCCGGTCCGCGGATCGGCGCCGATCAGCACGTTGGGCGGATCGCCGATCAGGGTCGCCGTGCCGCCGATGTTGGCCGCCATCACCATCGGCAGGAAGAAGGCCGAGCCGTTGATTTTCAACCGCCGCGCCATCTCCGAGGCCATCGGATAGGCGAAGATCACGGTGGTGACGTTGTCGAGGATGGCCGACAGCACGCCGGTGAACCACAGGATCAGCCGTGCCGCCCGGCTCGGATTGCCGCGCGAGCGCTCGAGCAGTCGGTCGACCGCCCAGGGGAAGACGTTTGTGGTTTTCAGCACGCCGACCAGCGCCATCATGGCGAAGAGCAGCAGGATGACATTGAGGTCGACGGCGTTCTTGGCGGTCTCGAACGAGATCAGCCTGAACGGCGAGAAGTAGGAGATCAGCCAAACTACCGCGACGGCGCCGATCGGGATCAGCACGCGGTGCACGCGATCGAGCGCCAGCAAGGTGAACATCGCGATCAGGACGAACGCGACGATACCTTGCGAGACGATATCTCTGGTCGAGTCGAAGCCGTGCATCGCAGCCTTCTATCAGGCGAGGTAGGTCGCCGACACGCCGCCATCGACGACCAGCGCATGGCCGTTGACGTAGGATGCGGCGGGGGAGGCGAGGAAGAGGGCGGCGCCCGCGATCTCCGGCGGATCGGCCCAGCGCTTGGCCGGGCAACGCTCGCGCTGGCGTTCGCCGGCCGGCGAGGCGAGCAGTTGGGCGTTGGTCTCGGTGGCGAAGAAACCTGGCGACAGCGAATTCGACGTGATGCCGGTGGCCCCGAGTTCGGCCGCCAGTGCGCGCGTAAGCGCCGCCAACCCGCCCTTGGCCGCGATATAGGAGGCGGCCCCTGGTACTGCGAGGTCGGCCACGATCGAGGTGACCAGGATCAGGCGGCCCCACTGTCGCTCGATCATTCCGGGCACCACCAGCTTGACCAGGGCGTGGGCGGCGTTGAGGTCGACATCGATCAGGCGCGCGAAGTCCTCCGGCGCGATCTCGGCGAAGGGCCGGCGGTCGCGTTCGCCGACATTGTGGATCAGGATGTCGATCGGCCCGCCACGGGCCACCTCCGCCGCCATCGCAGCTCGGTCGCCCATCTCGAAGGCCAGCGCATCGGCGGCAAAGCCGGCCCGGCGCATTTCCGCCAGCCGGGGCTCGATCCGGTCCCGGGTACGGCCATGCAGCAGCACCCGGGCGCCGGCCTCGGCCAGGGCCCTGGCCATCTCCCAGCCCAGGCCGCGCGCCGAGCCCGTGATCAGGGCGGTGCGGCCATCGAGACGGAATTGATCGGGAAAGGTCGACATGGGAGGGGTCATTCGTCTATCTGCAACACCCGAGTTAGCGACGTATTGGTCAATGCTGCAACTGCCTAAAGTCATCGGCCACCGCGGGGCGGCGGCCTACGCCCCGGAAAACACGCTGGCGTCCTTCCAGGAAGCCCGGCGTCGCGGCGCCACGTGGGTCGAGATCGACGTCAAGCTGACGGCCGATGGCGTGCCCATCGTCATGCATGACGACTCGCTCAAACGGACCACGGGGGTCGATCGGCTGGTGGCCGAGACGCCGCGCGCCGACCTGCCGGCCGAGGTGCCGACCTTCGAGCAGGCGATCGCCTGCTTTGCCGAGCTGGGGCTGGGCTGCAATGTCGAGATCAAGCCCTGCGAGGGCCGCGAGGTCGAGACGGCGCACCTCACGGTGGCGGCGCTGCGGCGGTGGTGGCCCGCGTCGTTGCCTCAGCCGTTGCTGTCGAGCTTCAAGGATGCCTCGCTTGCTGCCGCCCGGGAAGCGGCGCCCGAGTTCGTCCGCGCGATCCTGCTCGGCGAGATCGGCAAGGACTGGCGGTCGCGGGCGGACGCGGTCGGCGCCGCGGGCGTCAACACCAACGGCGCCAAGCTCACCGCCCCGCGCGCCGTCGAAATCAGGAAGGCGGGCTTTGCCCTCAGCGTCTACACCATCAACGACGGCGACGTCGCCAGGGCGCTGGTCGGCATGGGCGTGGACTGCATCATCACCGACGCGCCCGACGTCATCCTGGCCGCTCTCAATTAATATTAATTGAGCTTTTGGGGGTTGCGTTTGGTGCACAGTCTTGGTCGACTGTCATCAGATTGAAACAAAACAGACACATCGCAGTCTTTGGACCCGTCGATACAACGACGGGACTTCTACAGGGAGGAATTTGGACCATGACACGCATTCTGCTGTCGTCCGTCGCTGCAGCCGCCGTGCTGGTAAGTGCGCAGGGCGCCGTCGCCCAGACCGAGATCCAGTTCTGGCATGCCATGGGTGGCAACCTGGGTGAAGCGGTGAGCGCTCAGGCCGAGGGCTTCAACAAGTCGCAGAGCGAATACAAGGTGACGCCGGTCTACAAGGGTTCCTACACCGAGACCCTGACGGCCGCGATCGCCGCCTTCCGCGCCAAGCAGGCGCCGCACATCGTGCAGGTCTTCGAGGTCGGCACCGCCAACATGATGGCGGCCAAGGGCGCCGTCTATCCCGTCTATCAGCTCATGGCCGACGCCAAGGAGCCGTTCGATCCCAAGGCCTATATCGGCCCGGTCTACGGCTACTATTCGACGACCGACGGCAAGCTGCTCTCCATGCCGTTCAACTCCTCGACACCGGTGCTCTACTGGAACAAGGAACTGCTTTCCAAGGCCGGCCTCGATCCCAACAAGCCGCCGACAACCTGGCCGGAGCTGGGCGAAATGGCCAAGAAGGCGATTGCCGCCGGCGCCAAATGCGGGTTCACGCCGCAATGGCAGACCTGGACGATGATCGAGAATTACGGCGCCTGGCACAACCTGCCCTATGCGACCAAGGACAACGGCTTCGGCGGCACCGACATCGAGCTGAAGTTCAACGACGCCCCGCGCGTGAAGTTCATCCAGATGCTGGCCGACTGGGGCAAGGACAAGACGTTCGTCTACGGCGGCCGCGAGGGCAAGTCGACGACGCTGTTCAATGCCGGCGATTGCGCCTTCCACGTCGCTTCCTCGGGCAGCGCCGCGGGCATCGAGAAGGCGTTGGGCGCCGACAAGGTCGGAATCGCCATGATGCCCTATTCGCCCGACGTCATTGCCAAGCCGCAGAACTCGATCATCGGTGGCGCCACGTTGTGGGTGCTGCAGGGCAAGCCGGCGGCGGAGTACAAGGGCGTCGCCAAGTTCATGAGCTACCTGTCGAGCACGCCAGTGCAGGCCAAGTGGCATCAGGAGACTGGCTATGTGCCCATCACGACGGCTGCCGCCGAGGCGACCGAGAAGGAAGGCTTCTACAAGAAGTTCCCGGGCCGCGACGTCGCGGTAAAGGAGCTGACGTTGAATCCCCCGACCGCGAACTCGAAGGGTCTGCGTATCGGCAACTTCGTGCAGATACGCGATGTCGTCGACGAAGAGCTGGAGTCGGTGTGGTCGGGTAAGAAGGACGCCAAGGCCGCCCTCGACGAAGCTGTGAAGCGCGGCAACGAGCTGCTCAAGCGCTTCGAAGCGCAGAATAAGTAGATCCCTCCCGCCTTCCCCGCTTTGCGGGGGAGGCGCTCAAGGGGCGGAGGGGAGATAGAGCGGGGGATGGAAAAGCGCGTCACGTTCAACGAACGATTACTGCCCTACCTTCTGGTGGCGCCGCAGATCGTCATCACGCTGGTTTTTTTCTTCTGGCCGTCCGGCCAGGCGATCTGGCAGTCGATGCTGACCGAGGACGCTTTCGGCGGCAACACCAAGTTCGTCTGGTTCGACAACTTCGCGCATCTGTTCGGCGATCCGAATTATTACGCCTCCGCGCGGTTGACGCTGGTGTTCAGCGCGCTGGTCGCTTCGATCGGGCTCGCCGTTTCGCTCCTTCTGGCGGTAATGGCCGATCGCGTCATTCGCGGCGCTTCGGTCTACAAGATGATCCTCGTTTGGCCCTATGCTGTCGCGCCCGCGGTGGTGGGCGTCCTGTTCGGCTTCCTGTTCAACCCCTCGGTCGGCGTCATCGCCTGGATGCTGGCGGCAATCGGCATCGAGTTCAATTACGTGATCAACGGCAACCAGGCTCTGATCCTGGTGCTGTTCGCCGCGGTCTGGAACCAGATCAGCTACAACTTCCTGTTCTTCCTCGCCGGCCTGCAATCGATCCCCAAGTCGCTGATCGAGGCGGCTGCCATCGATGGCGCGGGGCCAGGCAAGCGCTTCTGGGACATTGCCTTCCCGCTGCTCTCGCCCACCGGCTTCTTCCTGCTGGTGATCAACATCATCTATGCCTTCTTCGGCACCTTCGGCATCATCGGTTCGCTGACGCAGGGCGGTCCCGGCCAGGCCACCAACATCCTGATATGGAAGGTCTACAATGACGGCTTCCGCGGTCAGGATCTCGGCGGCTCCTCGGCGCAGTCGGTGATCCTGATGATCGTGGTGATCGGGCTCACCTTCGTGCAATTTCGCTTCATCGAGCGCCGGGTGCATTACTGATGGTCGAGAACCGCCCCTGGGTCACCTTTCTCAGTCATTTCGTGCTCATCATCGGCCTGATCGTCATCGCCTTCCCGGTGTGGATGACCTTCGTCGCCTCGACGCACGACCAGGAGACCATGCTGCGCTCACCCGTGCCGATCTGGCCAGGTCCGTATCTGCTGGAGAATTACTGGACCGTGCTGACTGAGGGCTACCGCAACCGGCCCGGGACCGTGCCGCTCTACATCACGCTGACCAACAGCATGATCATGGCGCTGGGCGTGGCCATCGGGAAGATCTTCATATCGATCATCGCGGCCTTCGCGATCGTCTACTTCCGCTTCCCGTTCCGGATGGCATTCTTCTGGGCGATCTTCGTCACCCTCATGCTGCCGGTCGAGGTACGCATCGTGCCGACTTACGGCGTGGTGGCGGGTCTCGGCATGCTCGATTCGTATTCCGGCCTGATCGTTCCGCTGATCGCCTCGGCCACCGCTACCTTCCTGTTCCGCCAGTTCTTCCTCAGCGTGCCCGACGAGCTCACCGAGGCCGCCCGCGTCGACGGCGCCTCTCCCATGCGCTTCTTCTGGGACATTCTGCTGCCGATGAGCCGGACCTCGATCGCCGCGCTGTTCGTGATCCAGTTCATCTACGGCTGGAACCAGTATCTCTGGCCACTGCTGATCACGACAAAGGAGAGCTTCTACACCGTGGTGATGGCCGTATCGCGCCAGGCCAATGTGGTCGATTCGGTGCCGAGCTGGAACCTGCTGATGGCCATGGCCATGCTCGCCATGCTGCCGCCGGTCCTGGTCGTGGTCTTCATGCAGCGACAGTTCGTGCGCGGCCTCGTCGAAGTCGAGAAGTAGGAAGATGGGGAAATAGGCCATGGCGCAAGTCCACCTGCGCGGCGTCAAGAAGAGCTACGACAAGCTCGAGGTCATCCACGGCGTCGACATCGACATCGCCGATGGCGAGTTCATCGTCATCGTCGGACCCTCGGGCTGCGGCAAGTCCACCCTGCTGCGCATGGTGGCGGGGCTGGAGCGGATCACCGGCGGCGAGGTGGCGATCGGCGATCGCGTGGTCAACGAGCTCGAGCCCAAGGACCGCGACATCGCCATGGTGTTCCAGAACTATGCGCTCTACCCGCATTTCAGCGTCTACGAGAACATGGCCTATGGCCTGAAGATCCGCGGCATGTCGAAGGCCGAGATCGATCAGCGCGTGCAGAAGGCGGCAAAGATCCTCGAATTGGGCACGTTCCTCCAGCGCCGGCCGCGCCAGCTCTCGGGCGGCCAGCGCCAGCGCGTCGCCATGGGCCGCGCCATCGTGCGCGAGCCCGCGGTGTTCCTGTTCGACGAGCCGCTTTCCAACCTCGACGCCAAGCTGCGCGTGCAGATGCGGCTCGAGATCAAGCGCCTGCAGCGGGAACTCGCCGTCACCTCGATCTACGTCACCCATGATCAGGTCGAGGCGATGACGCTGGCCGACCGGCTGATCGTCATGAACGCGGGCGTCGCCGACCAGATCGGCACGCCGATGGATGTCTACGACCGGCCGGCCTCGGTGTTCGTCGCGGGCTTCATCGGCTCGCCGTCGATGAATTTCCTCGCCGCCAAGGTATCGGCCGGCGGCAAGGCGGTCGAAATCGCGGGCCTCGGCATCTCCGGCGTGGCGCTGCCGCTGGCGCGCCCGACCTCGGCGCCGGACGCGACGGCGGTGGCGCTCGGCATCCGGCCCGAGCACCTGCTGCCGACACCGGAAGGCCCTCTGGAATTCACCATCGAGCTGGCCGAGCCGCTGGGCGCCGACACCTTGCTGCACGGCCATTTCGGCGACGCGCGCGAGCTGGTGACGGTACGCCAGGGCGGCCATGTGCTGGCCAAGCCCGGCGACAAGCGGCGCTTCGCCGCCGATCCCGGCAACCTCCATCTGTTCGATTCCCAGACCGGCAAGCGCATCGCCGACGCTTGACGGCCTGGGGCAGAGTTTGCCCCTCGAACCGGCCCTCGCGTAGGTTGTGAATGCCCCAGCGAGGGACGCTTTGATCAATTCGATAGTCTCTCGGCTCCGGCAGATGGCGCCCCCCTGGTTCAGGCGGAGCGTTCGTGCCCTGAAAGCGCATGGTCGGCACCGGGCGCCGCGCCTGGCGAGCGTGTTCCTGCGGCCGATCCTCGGCGAGAGCGCGCCGCTGCGGGGCTATGAAGTCGATATCGCCGCCTACACCAGGCGAACGGGCGCCGCCTATATCCAAAGCTCTTCCGCCGGCCTCGGCGTCGCGGTCCTGCCGCGGGCGCGGGTCCTGTACGACTACGGCGTCGTCCTGACGCCCCAACGCACGCTTCTCGCGGACGTCTCGCCACAGCTTGGCTTGCCGCCGCACACGCATGATGCCCTGGCCGCGTGGCGGCTGCCGCCGATGACCCGCTTCCCGGGCCGCCTGGCCGTCCTCACGGCAACGGCGCATCAGCGCTACTATCACTGGATGTTCGACATCCTGCCGCGCTTCGGCCTGCTGCGGGAGACGGGCCTCGGCGTCGACGCCTATCTGATCAACACGGAGATCGGCTATCAGCGCGAATCCGTCGAGCACCTGTCGATGACGCCGGTCATCTCGCCGTCGATGCTGACCCATATCGAAGCCGATGAGCTGATCGTCCCGACATTGCCGGGCGCCAGTGGCTACCCGACCTTGCGGACCTACGATTTCCTGCGGAAGAGCTTCTTGCCGTCGACGCTGCCCGTGCTGCCGCGCCGCCGGCTTTACGTAACGCGGCGGGATGCCCTCACGCGTCGCGTTGTGAATGAAGACGAAGTCGTCGCCGCATTGTCACCGCTCGGGTTCGAGACCGTGGAGCTCGAGGGTATGGCCGTGGCGAAACAGGCGCTGCTCTTCGCGTCGGCCGAGCTGGTTGTCGGCTCGCACGGCGCGGGGTTCAGCAATCTGGTGTTCAGCCCGGCCGGAAGCGGTGTCCTCGAGTTCGAGGTCAGGGAGGATTTCAGCCCGTCCTACGAAATACTCGCCAACCATCGCGGCCTCCCCTATCGCCGCATCAAATGCCGGTCGGTCGTGCCCGGGACCAACGACCTCAAGGTCGAGGTGGACGATATGATGGCAGCCATACGGTCGCTTCTGGCGCAGGGCGGGCCCGCCCCGGCCCGCTAGCACTCGGCATGCAGGCGGTGAGCGCCGCAAACCACGAGCCGGTCTTGCCTTTGCGGCGATGCCTGCGTCAGAGTGAAGTCCGATGGCCGCCCAAAAGCTCAACCTCCTGCACATCCTGCTTCTATTGAGCGCCGGAGCCTGCTTTTACTATGTCTTGTGGGAAAACCGGCAGCGGACGATCGCCTTCAGGAAGCACTTCCGGTCCTCCTGGTTCGCAATCGGGGCTGTGCTCCTGCTGGTTTTTTTCCGCGTCGGGATGAAACAACCCATCTGGCCGATCGGAAGCGCCCTGGCGGTTGGCCTGATCATCGGCGGCGTCTATGGCGCCACCCTGACGTTGAGGGTCGATCGGTCCTGGTCGATTCCGCGGCCTCCCGGCGGTCGCTACATGGCCTGGCTTGCAGGGCTGCTGCTGGCGGCCGTCGCTGTCGAGATCGCCGGTGCAGTGATCGGACCGGAGGCGAGGATGTGGCGCTTCTATACGACGCTGGTTGCCCTGGGATGTGCGGGGGCGTTGGTCGGACGCTCGATTGCCATAGCGTTCCGCGTTTGGCGCCTGATCGGATAGCGGCGCTGTTCGACGCTTCGATCAAAATGATCGCGTCATGACAATCGACCGAGAGTCTCGATGCTTTTCTGCAAGCTGGCCGGTTCATCTCGACTTCCCGCTGGCCGTCTTCCGCTTCGGGACCTTCTTGCCCTTCGCCCGCGCTTCCGAAAGACCGATGGCGATGGCCTGCTTGCGGCTCTTCACCGTGCCGCCCTTGCCACCTTTACCGCTCTTGAGCGTGCCTTCCTTGCGTTTGTGCAGCGCTCTGGCCACGTCCTTGGTGGCGCTCGCAGAGTATTTGGCCATCGATCTGCTCCGGGGTTGTAGAGCTGCAACGCAAATCGTGAACGCAGATTGTGCGCGGAGGATGCAATCCGTTTGCGCGGGTGGCGGCCTTTTATGCAACTTGGCCGCTGAATTCGCGTTTCCGAAGATCGAGGTCAACGGAGAGCCGCCATGAAGGCGAAGTTGCTGCATGAGGATGACGGGCAGCGCACCTTTGCCCTCGTATTCGATTCGGGCGATTCCGTCCTGGATCTGCTGCGCACCTTCGCGACCCGGGAGAAGCTGTCCGGTGCGCAATTCACCGCGATAGGCGCTTTTAGTGCAGTAAGGCTGGGCTACTTCGACTGGGAAAAGAAGGACTATGTCGGGCGCGACTATGCCGAGCAGATGGAAGTCGCCTCGCTTACGGGCGATGTTGCGCTCGGGCCCGACCGCGCTCCGGCAATCCACGTCCATTGCGTGCTCGGCCGCAGCGATTTCAGCTCACTGGCTGGCCATCTTCTGAAGGCAACGGTGCGGCCGACTCTGGAGCTCGTCCTGACCGAATCCCCCGTCCATCTCCGCAAGAGACATGACGCGAATTCGGGCCTGGCCCTTATCGACCTTGATGCTTCGACATAGGAACGCTCGGCAGCACGATCAACGCGCTGGCGGCGCCGAAGGAGGAGGCGATGTCGGCTGTCCCGTTTGCCCGGCGCGGCTTTCCTCCGCCGTGCTCTTAAGCGGGGCATCCTCGTCGAACAGGATGCGTTCGGCCGCGCCGTCGAGATCCTCGTACTGGCCACTGCGCAGCGACCACATGAAGGCGGCAAGGCCTGCAACGCCGAGCGCCAGCGCCACCGGGATCAGGTAGAAATAATCCGTCATCGCCCTGCCTGCATCACCGTGGTCTGGGGTGCCGGAGTCTGCGGCGCTTCGGGCAGCGTGCCGACGCTGCCGCGGCCCGGGCGTTTGCCGAGGCGCAGGGCGTTGGCGATCACCAGGATCGACGATGCCGACATGGCGATGGCGGCAATGAGGGGCGTCACATAGCCCAGCACGGCAACCGGAACAGCCAAAGCGTTGTAGGCGATGGCGAGGGCGAAGTTCTGCCGGATCAGCTTGCCCGCTTCGCCGGCTGTCCAGATCGCTTCGGGGACCGCCGTGAGGTCATCGTGAAGGAAGACGATGTCGGCGGCGTTGCGCCCGACGTCGGCGGCAGAAGCCGTCGCCATGGAGACATGCGCCGCGGCCAGCGCGGGCGCATCGTTGAGGCCGTCGCCCACCATCAGGACCTTGACGCCGCGGGCGGCGAGTGCCGCGATATGCGCGACCTTCTCTGCCGGCGACACCGCCGCGCGCCACGGCAGGTTCAGTGACGCGGCCACGCGCTGGACGGCTTCCTGGTGATCGCCTGACAGGATTTCGACGGACAGGCCCTTCGCCATCAGTGCGGCGACCGCTTCGCGCGCACCGGGCCGGAGTTCGTCGCGGAAGCGGAAGCTGCAGAGAAGCCGTCCGTTGGCGGAGAGCGCCACGCCGGGGCCTGCATCACCGGTGTGGGTCCAATCCGGTCGGCCGAGGCGGTAGACCATGTCGCCCATCCGGCCTTCGAGACCCGCACCGGCCTGCTCAGCCAAGTCGGTCAGCACGACGGTGCTCACCTCGCGGGCCCTTCCTTCGGCGGCGATGGCCTGCGCGTAGGGGTGGCGGGAGCGCGCCGCCATGGCTGCAGCGATGGCCAGCAGCTCCGGATCGATCCCGCCGCGATCCGCCAGATTGGGCACGCCGTTGGTGAGCGTGCCGGTCTTGTCGAAGACGACATGGTCGGCCTCGGCGAGACGCTCCAGCGCGCCGCTGCCCTTGATCATGATGCCGAGCTCGAACAGGCGCCGTGCCGCCACGACCTGGACCATGGGCACGGCGAGGCCGAGCGCACAGGGGCAGGTGATGATCAGGACGGCAATGGCAATGGTCACCGCGCGATGCACGTCGCCGGTCGCCGCCATCCAGCCGATGAAGGTCGCGAGCGCGGTGACATGGATCACGGGCGCATAGAGGCGCGCGGCCCGGTCGGCCAGGCGCCGGTAACCCGCGCGGCCTGTTTCGGCCGCTTCCATCATGCGCGTCATCTCGGCCAGGAAGGAATCGCGAGCCACTGCCGTCGCCTCGATCGTGAGCGGTCCCGTCAGATTGAGCGTGCCGGCCTGGAGCTGCGCGCCCGCAGCCACCGGCTGCGGCAGGCTCTCGCCCGATACCAGCGAGACATCGAGGTCCGACCGCCCCTCGACGATCCGGGCATCGACCGGGACACGGTCGCCCGCCGCCAGCAGGAGGGTCATGCCCGGGCGGATCGCGTCGACCGCCAGATAGTGTCGCGCGCCATCGGGTTCGATCACCCAGGCGCCGCGCGCCGCCAGCGAGGCCAGTCCCTTGACCGCCGTGCGCGCGCGCTCGCGCATCACGTGATCGAGCGTGCGGCCGATCAGCAGGAAGAACAGCAGCGAGATCGCGGCGTCGAAATAGGCGTGCGGGCCGTGATGGACCGTCTCGTAGAGGCTCATGCCGAAAGCCAGGAGAACGCCAATGGAGATCGGCACGTCCATGTTGGTCCTGCCGCGGCGGACCGCCTGCCAGGCCGAGCGGAAGAAGACGCGGCCGCTGTAGGCGAGACTCGGCAGCGCGATCGCCGCCGACAGCCAATGGAACAGGTCGCGCGCCGCGGCGTCGGCGCCCGACCAGACGGCGACCGACAGCATCATGATGTTGCCTGCCGCGAAGCCGGCAACGGCAAGGGCGCGCACCAGCTCGCCCATGGCGGGATCCTTGTTCTCCGCGTCGTCGGCGTGCAGGTGCGCCTCGAAACCGGCCTGGTTCAACGTCTCGACAATCGGCGGCGCCTCGCCGCGCCACGCGACGGAAACCCGCCGGGTCGAGAGGTTGACGCGCGCCCGTTCGACGCCGGGGAGGACACCGAGGACGCGCTCGATGCGCGCAACGCAGGCACCACAATGGATCGAGGGGACGCTGAGCTCGTTCTGCCGCAGGCCGCCCTCGACGAGGCGGCTCGCCAGCAGCAGCTCCTCTCCGAGGTCGGCCCTAGGGCCGGATGGCGCGCCAGGCATGCCAGGTTCCGTGTCCCAGCAGGGGAAACACGACGATGAGGCCCAGAAGTCCGGTCGCGAGGCTCAGCACGAACAGCGCGAGCACGATCGCACCCCAGGCCAGCATGACCGGCAGGTTGTTCCAGACGAGCTGCATGCTGGTGCCCATGGCCGTCAGCGAGTCGACCCGCTCCTCCAGCATCATCGGCACCGAGAAGGCGCTGATGGCGAAGGAGAAGGCGGCGAACAACGCGCCGACCAGGGTGCCGACCACCAGCAGCGCCCAGCCGGTCGGCGTGGTGAACAGCATCGGGGCGACATGGGACAGGCCCGGAAACGGCAGCAGGCCGAAGAACAGCGCGTAGATGATGACGGCGGCACGCATCCACAGCAGCATCAATCCGCAGAGAAGGGCGCCGGTGAACAGGAGCTGGCCGCCCGCCGCCGGCCGCACGAACACCATCGATGTGAAGTTGACCGGCGTGCCGGCGGTGAGCGCGCGGCTCTTCTCGTAGAGACCGATCGCCAGCAGCGGCCCTACGACCATGAAGCCCGCAAAGGCCGGGAAGAGGATGTAGTCCCAGCCGAAGGCCACGAGGCCGAAGACGATCGCGGCGGAAACGATGAAGACACCGAGGCCGTAGAGAAGGCTGGGCGCCGGCTGTGCCACGAGATCGCGCCATCCCGCCGCCAGCCACTGGCCCGCGACCGACGGCGCGTAGTGACGGTCGAGGATCCTGTCGGGCCGGACGGGCGGCATGACCGCGGGGATCGTATGTCTCATCGTCTGGCTCCCGAACAGGACGACTTCGCCGCGCTGAACGTGCCGCCGCGCGATGTTTCTCCCGGCTTCACGTGATCGACGCAATCGGGTTGCGAGGTGATCGCGACATAGAGGAGATGGGCGTTGGCGCCGGCCAGCAGCGCAAGGCAGGCCGCGACGACCGCAACAACGGTCCACTTGCCGCTGGGCCGTCGGCTGTCGGAAGGGGCGGCGATCATGGCCGCTTCTTCCCGAGGTCGACGAGATAGAGCGTCAGGATCTTGCGATCGACCGGCGAGAGCCTGCCTTCCCAGCCGGGCATCTGTCCCTTCAGGCCGCCCCATACATCGGTGTAGAGCGCCCACTCGTCGCGGCCATGCATGTAATAGTGGCTGATGAGGTTGGGCGCGCCGACCTCGGGATTGCCCTTCGCTTCGGGCCCATGGCAGGCGGCGCAGTTCGCGGCGAAGACGGCCTTGCCCTTTTCGATGGTCGCAGCCGGAATCGCCGTGGCCGCCTTACTGTCCATGAGGCTCCGCACGTAGGCCACGACGTTCTCGATCTCGTCGCGCTTCAGGATGCCGTCGCGCCCGAAGGCGGGCATCTGGGAAATCCTGCTGTCGGCATGCGTCGAGTTGATGCCCACGCGGATCGTCTGCTCGATCGCCTCGGGCGAACCGCCGAACAGCCACGACGAGGTCGTGAGGTTGGGGAAGCCCTTGCCGCCCTTGGCATCGCCGCCGTGGCAGACCGAGCAATTGTCGCCGAACAGCGTGCGCCCGGTCTCGCGCACGGCCTTCATCAAGGCGGGATCGGCCTCGATCTGGGCGAAGCTGCGGCCGGCGATCTGATCGGTCCAGGCTGAGCGCGCGACGGCTGCCTGCTTCACCGACGCGGTGACGGCGGCGCGGTCGTCGGCCCCCAGCAGGCCCTTCGTGAAGCTTGTCCAGGTCGGGAAGGCCGGCATCAGCACCCAGTAGCCGACGGCGAAGATGAAGGTGACGATCAGGGTGTAGTAGATCAGCCGCGGCACCGGCGTGTTCAACTCCTTGATGCCGTTCCACTCATGGCCGGTCATCAGGTAGCCGGTCTTCGGATCGCGCTCCTCTACGGACATGGCCTGTCATCCTTCTCGAGGATCGACGCGGCGGCGCGATCGAACTCGCGGCGATTGGACGGCCAGTAGACATAGAGCAACACGATCGCCGACATCGCGATGAAGTAGAACAGGCCGAACGTCTTGGCGAACCAGACGAGTTCTTCGTAGGTGACGGTCATGGCGATTTGGCCTCCGACTGGGCCTTCACCGCCGGCGCCGCTTCCGACGCCACGATCTTGTAGGGCGCCTCGGTGAGGCGACCGAGGATCTGGAGATAGGCCACGAGCGCATCCATCTCCGTGAGGCGCGTCGGCACGCCGTCGAAGGCGCGCACGTTGGTCGCCTCGCCGTAGCGCTTGGTCACGCCCGCGGCGAGCGGGTCGTCGGGATTCGCCTGGCCCAGCGCGTCGTTGGCCGCGTTGGCGATCATCTCGTCGGTGTAGGGCACGCCGACGGCGCGCATCGCCTTGAGATTGCCGGCGAGATCGTTGGTCCTGAGATCGTTGCGCAGCAACCAGGCATAGTTCGGCATGACCGACGGCGGCACGACGCTGCGCGGGCTCACGAGGTGGGCGACCTGCCATTCGTCCGAATACTTGCCGCCGATCCGCGCGAGATCGGGCCCGGTGCGCTTGGAGCCCCAGAGCATCGGATGGTCGTACTTGGACTCGACGGCCAGCGAGTAGGGCCCGTAACGCTCGACCTCGTCGCGCAGGGTGCGGATCATCTGCGAGTGGCAGGCGTAGCAGCCTTCGCGGACGTAGATGTTGCGGCCGGCCAGCTCGAGCGGGGTGTAGACCCGCATATCGGGCACTTCCTCGACGGTCTGGTGGATGGTGAAGAGCGGCGCGATCTCGACCAGGCCGCCGATGCTGGCGACGCCGATGATGGCGAGCGTGAAACCGATCGCCTTGCGCTCGAGCTTGTAATGGAAACCGAACATGGCTTACTCCGCCGCCTGGCGCGCGGCCGCCGGTTCGGGGAAATCGCCCACTGGTTCGAGTGCCGCCTCGGCAGGCAGCGGCGCGGTGCGGATGGTCATCCAGATGTTGTAGCAACCCACCAGCGCACCGATCAGGAACAAGAGGCCGCCGAACGCGCGTGCGACATAGTAGGGATGCATCTCGACCAGGGAATCGATGAACGAATAGGCCAGGGTCCCGTTGGCGTTATAGGTGCGCCACATCAGCCCCTGGATGATGCCGGAGTTCCACATCGCCAGCACGTAGATGACGGTGCCCGCGATCGCGAGCCAGAAGTGGACCTCGACCAGCCGCGCCGAATACATGGCGGGCCGCTTCCACAGCCACGGCACCGAGGCGTAGATCGAGCCGAAGGTGATCAGCGCCACCCAGCCCAGCGCGCCGGCGTGGACGTGGCCGACCGTCCAGTCGGTGTAGTGCGACAGCGCGTTGACGGAGCGGATGGCGAGGAAGGACCCCTCGAAGGTGGTGAGGCCGTAGAAGACGGCGGCCATCATCATGAAGCGCAGCGTGGCATCGGTTCGCACCTTGTGCCATGCGCCGTTCAGGGTCAGCAGCGCGTTGGCCGCAGCGGCCCACGACGGAACGATCAGCATCACCGAGAAGGTCATGCCGAGCGTCTGCACCCATTGCGGCAGGGCCGTGTAGTGCAGGTGGTGCGAGCCTGCCCACATATAGAGGAAGGTGATGCCCCAGAAGCTGATGATCGACATCCGGTACGAAAACAGCGGCCGGCCTGCGCGCTTGGGCAGGTAGTAGTACATCATGCCGAGGAAGCCGGCGGTGAGGAAAAAGGCGACGGCGTTGTGGCCGTACCACCATTGCGTCATCGCATCCTGGACGCCCGAGAAGAGCGAGTAGCTCTTGGCGCTGCCGAAGCTCACCGGCACCGCGAGGTTGTTGATGATATGGAGCATCGCGACCACGACGACGAAGGCCAGATAGTACCAGTTGGCCACGTAGATGTGCGGTTCCTTGCGGCGCGCCAGCGTGAGCAGGTAGACGATCAGGTAGGTCACCCAGACGATGGTGAGCCAGAGGTCGGCGTACCATTCGGGTTCGGCGTACTCCTTCGACTGGGTGACGCCCATCAGGTAGCCGGTGGCGGCGAGCACACAGAAGAGGTTGTAGCCATACAGGACGAAGAGCGGTCCGAGCTGGCCGGGCAGCCGCGCGCGCGACGTGCGCTGCATCACGTAGAAGGAGGTCGCGATCAGCGCGTTGCCGCCGAAGCCGAAGATGACGCCGCTGGTGTGCACGGGCCGCAGCCGGCCGAAGCTTGCCCAGGCCGCGTCGAAGGTGAAGTCTGGATAGGCCAGCAACAGCGCGATCCAGACACCGACGAACATGCCGGCGACGGCCCATGCCATGGCGAACAGGATGCCGGCGCGGCTCGGATCGTCGTAATAGCTGTCGGAGCGGTCGGCCGGCGGTTCGGGCGAGAAGTAGCCCGAGATCACCCAGAAAATTCCGGCGATGCCGGCCGCCATGATCAGGAAGCCGTGCACGCCCACCGGGTCGCCCTGGCCCGCGCCGGCGAAGGCCATGCCGCAGATGGTGATGGCCAGCAGGATGACGACGGCAAGCTGACGCTCATTTTTCGTGAGCTGTTCGATCATCGCGGCCCCACTCCTTGGCGACGGAGCGAGGATACTACCTATCCGAGCTGCTGTACTATGCTTCTTGAACTGGTTTGATCTGGATCAAGTCTGACGTGCAGGCACTGCCAGCAGTCCGGTGGAATTCGCATGGTAGCATTGAAGTATAGTATCTGCAGGTTGAGCAGGTTATATGTTACATTTCTGATACGTTGCCACGACGTGTGTAATGCGCGGGCCGCCCGGTTCACTTGCCCGGAGCGGCCTTTTTCGTGGGCCGGTGGCGTCCCGTCACCAAGAACCTTTTGGCCATGCCCCGCCCGGCGCGCCCGCCGGTATGTATCCCTGGAGGATGAGGGGAGGTCCCGCGACCTTTACCGGGTAGTCCGTACCCGAGTACTGAGCCGTGAGTAGCAAGCACAAGGACGTCCCCGCCGCATTGACTGTCCGGCAGGTGGGTGGACCGAGGCGCGAAAAACGCGTTCCAGCAACGAATATTGACGGTCTTCTGTGGCTGCCCGAGGTGGGGCCACAGGGTCAGATGATTCCCGCAAAGTCACAGGTGGGCGCTCAACCTGTGTCACAACATTTGTCTCAACTTGGTGTGACACTTTTTAGTGTGACACCGCCCGTCTTGGCGCCCGTCTTGGCGCAAGTCCGCCGTTCAGCGGTGCGGCTGGCGGCGGTAATGGTCGGCGAGCGCGTCGTTGCCGAAGTCGGCCGTGAGGTCGCGCCACACCGAATGGACGTGGTTGGCGCCGTTCTGGGTGTTGTCGTACTCGATCACGGTCACGGGCCCGTGGACGCGGAAATAATGGGCCTCGCCGGGCGTGAGCGAGCCTGCCCAGGCGAAGCGGAAGGCCGCCAGGCCCTGTTCCATGACGCGTCGCTTCTGGGCCGCCACGAGGTCGGGCGCCAGGGTACCGAGGAAGCGGTCCATCAGCGCCACGACCAGCGCGCTCGAAGCGCCGTTCATGGCGCCGAGTTCGAGGCCGCGTGGCTGGCCGAGATCGCGCTCGCGCTGCGGGCTCGCCACGATCTCGCCGAACGAGCGGTCCGAGATGATCGCACTGCGCCGTTGCGCGTCGGTGAGGCCGGCCATGATCTGGCGGGCGAGATCCTCGGAGGCGCCCAGCAGCCTGAAACCGCGGTTGGGACCGTCGCGCGCCGTGGCGGGATGGGCGCCGGCGAAGAACGGCGTCACCGCGACATGGCCGGCGGCGGGTAGGCTGACGTTCAGCGACAGGTGATGGCCCTCGAAGCGCCAGCCCCAGGGAAAGCGGCCCGGCGTGCCGAACACCGTGACGTAGTAGCGGCCGGGATCGCGGAAGCTGCCCTGCTGCTCGCGCAGCACGCCTTCGAGCAGGCGCACGCCGTCGAGCAGTTTTAGCCCTTCGTCGTTCAGGACCGAGGCGAACAGGGTTCGCGCGGCGGCGGCCTGCGCCGGCTGCATCTCACCCAAGGTGAGGCCGGCGCGGCTGCGCGGAATGTAGTGCCAGTCGATCCGGTTGTCGGCCTCGAAGGCCAGCAGCGCCCGCTTGCGCTGGGCATCGTCGAGGGACGCCAGGAAGCGGTTGGCGGCATCGGCGATGCGCTGCGCGGCGTCGACGGTCTGGGCGCTGGCGGCACCGAATGGCAGCAGGGTCGCCGCTGCAAGAACGGCCCGCCGGGTGGGCGGGCCGTGATGGTGGTGGTGCTCCCCGTCGTGCGGGTGGTCGTGCGGATGCCAGCCGTCGTGCGGCATGGCCCCCTCCGTTCCCTTTTGGGCCTCAGGTCGAGGTGCGCGGGTACTTCATCGTGCAGCCGTAGGCCTGCGTCGACGCTTCGGTCACCGGCTTGCCGGCCAGCACCTCGTCGAGCGCCACGCGGACGTACTGCTTGGCCTTGGGAATGTCGGCGACGTTCGACGACGGGATCGAGTCGATGCCGCCCTTGTAGACCAGCGTGCCCTTGGCATCGATGATGTACATGTGCGGCGTCACCGTGGCGCCATAGGCGCGCGCGATCTTGCTTTGCGGGTCGATCAGCACGGCGGCAGGCGCGGCATCGCGCCTCGTGGTGAGGTCGTTGGCTTGCGCCGGCGTCACGGCGCCCTGTTCACCCGCGGCGTTCGACGCCGTGGTCAGCCAGACCACGCCCTTGGCGGCGGCCTCGCGCTGCTGGTCCTGCATATTCTTGGCGTTGTAGTGCTTGCGCACGTAGGGGCAATCGTGATTCGTCGTCTCGATCACCACGACCTTGCCTTTGAGGTCGGCCAGCGACCAGCTCTTGCCGTTGCTGTCCACGGCGGTGAACAGCGGCGCCGGCTTGCCGACGTCGGGGCTGGTGGTGGCGAAAGCGGCGGCGGGGGCCAGTGCGAGGGCGGCCCCTCCAGCAGTAAGGCCCAACATCAGGGAACGACGGGGAACGCTGAAATTCGACATGTTCGCCTCCTAGCGCTTGGCTTGCTGAATGGAAGACAACTCCGACAGTATCATGGACTCCGTGAGGACTTGCGGCAGAATCTTGGGGTTCTCGGCGCCCGGCGCCCAGAAGAGATAGAGCGGCACGCCGGCCCGGCCGAGTTCCTTCAGGACCGACGTGATCTCGGCGTCACGGTTGGTCCAGTCGCCTTTCAGTTTTACGACACTGGCCTGTTCAAATGCCTTCTTGGTGGCCGGGGTTTCGAGGGCGACCCGCTCGTTGACCAAGCAAGTAATGCACCAGGCGGCGGTGAAATCGACGAACACCGGTTTGCCGGCGGCGTGAGCCTCGGTCATGCGCGCGCGGGAGAAGCGCTCCCAGCCGTCGAAATTGACACCAGAGGTGGCCGCGCCCGACGCCGACGCGGCGGTGGCCGGGCTGTCGTCGATCTTGAGCACGGCCGCAAACGCCAGCAGCACGGCCGCGGCCGCCACGCCGCGGCGCAGCCAGGTGCCAGGTGAGGCGCTTGTCGAGGAGCCTGACCCGATCCGCAGCAGCCAGATGGCGAAGGCGATCAGGATCATGCCGCCCAGCGCATAGAGCACGCCATCCGAGCCGGTCTGCTGCGTCAGCACCCAGATCATCCACACGGCCGAGGCATACATCGGGAAGGCGAGGAACTGGCGCAGCCGGTCCATCCACGGGCCGGGCCGCGGCATCAGCCGCTGCAGCGCCGGCGTCATGGAGAGCGCCAGATAGGGGAGTGCCAGGCCAAGGCCCATCGCCAGCAGCACGGCCACGGTCGCGGGCGCCGGCTGGCTCAGGGCAAAGCCCAGGGCCGCGGCCATGAACGGCGCGGTGCAGGGCGTGGCCACGATGACGGCCAGCACGCCGGTGAAGAACGACCCCGTCGTGCCGCCCCGCGCCACCAGTCCCTGGCCGACGCCGGCCAGCCTGTTGCCGAATTCGAAGACGCCGGAGAGATTCAAGCCCACCACAAAGAAGAGATAGGCGATCAGCAGCGTGAAGACCGGCGACTGGAACTGGAAGCCCCAGCTCACATCGCCGACGCTGGCGCGGATCGCCACGACGGCGGCGGCCATGGCGGCGAAGGAGACCAGCACGCCCGCAGTATAGGCGAGCCCGTCGCGCCGCATCTCGCTGCGCTCATGGCCGGCCAGCCGCGCAAACGCCGCGGCCTTCATGGCCAGCACCGGAAACACGCAGGGCATCAGGTTCAAGATCAACCCGCCCAGCAGCGCGAACAGCAGCGCCTGCACGAGCGTCAGTTGCTCGCCGCCGGCTGCCGCGAGTGTCGCGGCTTGCGGCACGAAGGCGGGATCGAGCTTGGCCGAAACGTCGAACGCCTGCTGCACCGTGCCGTCGGCCGTCTTCTCGGTGAGCACCAGCGTGCCCGCGAGTGCCGCCGGCATCGGCGTCTTGGCTTCGCCCTTCCTGAGCGGGATGCGGATGCCCTCGGCTGTGACGCTGGCCGTTTGCTTCGCCATCGCGGCCACATGGCCCCACTCGGCGGGGAAGAAATAGACATTGCCGATCGTGTCGGGCTTCAGGCCCTTGGCCTCGACGACCAGGGTCGGATCGCCCGTCTTGGAAACGCCGTATCGCGCGGCCCAAGGACTCTCCATCGGCACGTTGCGGCGTGCCGTCTCGAACAGCGCGCGCGTCTTGGGGTCGCTGGGCGTCGCGGCAGCGGCGAGCGGCAGGGCGAGCTCGAGCTTGGCCTCTTCGGGGATGCAGACATCCTCACAGACCAGCCAGTTGGCCTCGGCCGCGAGCTTGAAAGTGTCGCCAGCAAGGGTCGCGGGCGGCGTGATCCTGACCAGCAGAAGAATGTCGTCCTTGAAACCGTAGTTGATGACGCCGCCGATATCGAACACGTGCGGCACCGGCCAGACGATCGGTCCGGCCGTGACGCCGGCCGGCAGGGTCCAGGCGATCTCGGTCGGCAGCCCCGACTCGCCCGGGTTCTTCCAGTAGGTGTGCCACTTCGGCCGCATGGTCTGGCGCAGGCCGACCCAGAACGGCTCGCCGGGCTTGGCCGCCGCGACATCGGACAGCAGCTCGGCACGCACGTTGTCGGTCTGCACGACGGATTGTGCAGGTGAGGATTGTGCGGCTGGCTGTGCGAAAGCGGGGCCCGCGACGAGCAGCGCCAGCAGAAGGGCAAGGAAACGCGGCATCAGAACCAATTAAGTGACCTCAGCATGAGGCGCTTGCAAGGCAATCTGGATCAAGGCGGCGTGATAATTTGCCCCTGTGGTAAGCTCTTGGTGTCATTGAGGAAATCATGTTGCGTTTGAATGACCGGCGCCTGCTCGGCGCCCTGGACGAGCTGGCCGGGATCGGCGCCATCGAGGGTGGCGGCTGCGCGCGCCTCGCCCTCACGGACGAGGACAAAATCGGCCGCGATCTGGTCGTGGGCTGGATGAAGGCGCTGGGCCTGGATGTCCGGGTCGACGCCATCGGCAATGTGATCGGGCTGCGCGCCGGCCGCGAGAACCTGGCCCCGGTGATGACCGGCAGCCACATCGATACCGTGCGGACCGGCGGCCGCTACGACGGCAACTACGGCGTCCTGGCCGGCCTCGAAGTCGTGCAGGCGCTGAACGACGCGAAGATCACGACCCGCCGGCCGATCGCCGTCGCCTTCTTCACCAACGAGGAGGGCGCGCGCTTCCAGCCCGACATGATGGGCAGCCTCGTCTATGTCGGCGGCATCGGTCTCAACGAGGCCTACGCCGCGGCCGACAAGGAGGGCGTTTCGGTCGGCGACGAGCTGCGCCGTATCGGCTATCTCGGGGCCACGACGCCGGGTGCGCTCAAGCCCCATGCCTTCGTCGAACTGCACATCGAACAGGGCCCTATCCTCGACGAGGAGAAGGTGCAGATCGGCGTGGTCGAGAGCGTGCAGGGCATCTCCTGGATCGAATACACGGTGACGGGCGTGTCCAACCACGCCGGCACCACGCCGATGCGGCTGCGCCGCGACGCGGGCTATCTCGCCGCGTCGGTCAATCTCTTCGCGCGTAAGCTCGCCTGGGAGATGGGCGGCAACCAGGTGGCGACCGTGGGCGCGCTGGCGCTGCGGCCCAACCTGATCAACGTCGTGCCCAACCGCGCGGTCTTCACGGTCGACCTGCGCAATACCGACGAGGCGAAGCTGAAGGACGCCGAGGCCCGCGTCGCCGCGCATATCGCAGAGGTGGCGAAGGCCGAGCGGGTCGAGGTCGAAGCAGAGGTACTGGCGCGCTTCGAGCCGGTGATCTTCGAGGCAGGCCTCGTCGACCGGGTCGAGCATCACGCCAAGGCGCTGGCGCTCAGCACGCGGCGCATGCCCTCGGGGGCGGGCCACGACGCGCAGATGATGCAGCGGATTTGTCCGACGGCAATGATCTTCGTGCCATCGGTCGCCGGCCTCAGCCACAATGTGAAGGAATACACCGAGGCCGCTGACCTCGCGGCCGGTGCCCAGGTTCTGGCGAACCTGATGCTAGAACTTGCCGAGGAATAGGGTCGGCAGCGCAAGCGAGAAGGCCGGCACGTAGGTCACCAGGAAGAGCGCGGCGATCAGCGCGCCGTAGAAGGGCAGGATGGTGCGCATCACCTGTCCCACCGAGATGCCGCCGATGGCGCAGCCCACGAACTGCGTCGTGCCGACCGGCGGCGTGTTCAGTCCCAGCGCGCAGTTGATCAGCATCAGCATGCCGAACTGCACTGGCCCCATGCCGTAGTGCATGCAGATCGGCAGGAAGATCGGCGTGCAGATCAGGATGGTGGCGGCCATGTCGAGGAAGGTGCCGAGGATGAACAGGATAACGTTCACCAGGAGGAAGATCACCCACGGGTCGGTCGAGAGTGCCGCCAGCGACTTGCCGGTGAGATCGGCCACCTCGTAGAGCGTGATCAGGTAGCCGAAGGTGTTGGACACGCCGATCAGCAGCAGCACCACGCCGGTGGTCTTCACCGCCTTGGCCGCAGCCTTGAGGAAATTCTGCCACGACAGGCTGCGGTAGACGAAGATGGTGAGCACCAGCGCGTAGATCACCGCAACCGCGGCCGATTCGGTGGCCGTGAACACGCCGCTCAGGATTCCGGCCAGGATGATGGCGATGATCAGCAGGCCCGGTACGGCAGCCACCATCGACCACAGCACCGCGTTCCAGCCGGGAAAAGTGCCGGCCGGGTAGCCGCGCCGGATCGCCACCAAATAGGCCGCGACCAGCATGCAGATCATCAGCAGCGCCGCCGGCACCATGCCGGCCAGGATCAGGGCTGCGATCGAGACTTTGCCGCCGGCCGCCAGCGCATAGATGATCATGTTGTGGCTGGTCGGCATCAGCGCGCCCACCAGCGAGGCGTGCGTCGTCACGTTGACGGCGTAGTCGGCGTGATAGCCTTCCTTCTTCATCATCGGGATCATGACCGCGCCCATCGCCGAGACGTCGGCCACCGGTGAGCCCGAGACGCCGCCGAACAGGGTGCAGGCCACGACATTGGCCATGCCGAGGCCCCCGCGGACATGGCCGACCAGGCTCTTGGCAAAGGCCACGATTCGCTCGGCCACGCCGCCATAGAGCATCAGCTCGCCCGAGAAGATGAAGAACGGGATGGCCAGGAACGAGAAGATGTTCATGCCCGAGGTCATGCGCTGGAACACGACTGCGAGCGGCAGGCCCTCGTAGAGGATGGTGGCGACGGCGGAGAGGCCGATCGAGAAGGCGACGGGCACGCCCAGCATGAGGCAGAGCGCGAAGACCACGCACAGGATGGTCAGTGCCATGAGGGAATCACTTCCTCGCCGCGCAGCAGCGCCACGATGTGTTCGAGCGAGAAGAGCGCGATCAGGATGCCTGCGATCACCAACGGGATGTGGTTGAAACCCTCGGACAGACCCAGCGTCGGGATCTTGTAGGACATCACCGACTCGGCCAGCACGCCGCCGTTCCACGCCATGATGAGGCCGAACGTGCCGACCAGGAAATGGATCACGATCTCGAGTTTCAGGCGCAGCGCCTCGGGCGCCAGGATCAGCAGCGATTCGAGCCCGATGTGGCCCGCGTCGCGCACGCCAACCGCGGCGCCCAGCATCGTGACGTACAGGATCAGCACCAGCGCCGTGCTTTCAGCCCAGATCGGCGTGTCGTTCAGCACGTAGCGGCCGAACACTTGTAGGGCGACCACGGTGACGATGCCCATCAGGCCCGTCACCGCGGCATACATGCACCAACGCGACACCGTCGCATTGAACGCCGTCAACGCATTGAACATGACGGGTCGTCGGCCCTTATGGAGTGGCCTGGATGCGCTTCACGAGGTCCTGCAGCTTCGGATCCGCCGCGAACTTGGCGTAGACCGGCGCCATGGCGTCGGAGAACGACTTCTTGTCGACGTCGGAGATGACCTGCGAGCCTGCAGCTTCCACCGTCTTGCGCGCCGAGGCTTCGCGCTCGTCCCACAGCTTGCGCATGTAGGGCACCGATTCCTTGGCGGCGGTGCGGATGATCGCCTGGTCCTCCTTGGAGAGCCCGTCCCAGACCTTCTTGGAGAAGACCAGGACTTCCGGCGCCATCGAATGCTCGGTCAAGCTATAGATCTTGGCGGCTTCGTAATGGCGCGAGGATTCGTAGGACGGCCAGTTGTTTTCGGCCGCGTCGACCACCCCAGTCTTGAGTGCGGTATAGACCTCGGCATAGGGCAGCGGCGTCGCATTGGCGCCGATCGCCTGCATCATCGCCACCCACATGTCGGACTGCTGCACGCGGATCTTCATGCCCTTGGTGTCGGCCACGTTCCGGATCGCCTTCTTGCCGGAATAGAAGGAGCGCGAGCCCGAATCGTAGAAGCAGAGGCCGATGAAGCCCTGGGCCTCCATGGCCGCCAGGATCTCGTCGCCGATCGGCCCGTCGAGCACGCGGCGCATGTGCGCCGTCGACTTGAAGAGGAATGGCAGCGAGGGAACGATGGTGGCCGGCACAATGTTGTTGAACGGCGCCACATTGACCCGGACCATGTCGAGCGCGCCGATCTTGGTCTGCTCGATCGTGTCCTTTTCCGAGCCCAGCGTGCTTTGGCCGAACACCTTGATGGTGTTCTTGCCGCCGGTGCGTTCGCCGATCAGCTTGCCCATGTAGGCCACGGCCTGCACGGTCGGGTAGTCGAGGGGGTGAACGTCGGAGGAGCGGAATTCCTTGGCGCCGGCCGTGCCCGACACGAGCGCGGCGGCGAGTGCAATCAGAATCGTTGGAGCACGCATCGTTTCTCCTTCCCGGTAGGTTGTCCTGATCCGCTTCGGGACCTAATGAAGTTGTCTGACAACTTCATTGAAGCTACCATCGGGCTTGATGACCGGCAAGCTGAAGACCAACAATCTCGTCGAACGCGTGATGACACGCTTGGGTGCCGACATCCGGGGCGGTCGACTGGGCCCCGGCGCGCGCCTGCCGACAGAGCAGGAACTGACGGCCAGCCTGGGTGTCAGCCGCACCGTCGTGCGCGAGGCGGTGGCGGCGTTGCGTGCCGACGGTCTGGTCGTGACGCGTCGTGGGTCGGGAGCCTATGTCGCCGACCCTGCCGCCAGCCCATTCCGCATCGCCGCGCCGCGCACGGCTGATCTCGGTGAGATTCTCGACGTGATGGAACTGCGCCTGGCGGTCGAGGTCGAGGCCGCAGCACTCGCGGCCGAGCGGGCGACCCGCAAGCAGATCGCGGCCATCCGAACGGCGCTGCGCGGCATCGATCGGGCGCTGCGCGGCGGTGACGGCGCGGTGGCGGAGGATTTCGCCTTCCACTGCGCCATCGCTGAGGCCACGGGCAACAGCCAGTTCCCGCGTTTCCTCGCCTTCCTCGGCAACCACGTCATCCCGCGCCAGAGCGTGCGGCTTTCGGTGGACACGCCGGCCGAACGGCGCGCCTATCTCGAACGCATCCAGCACGAACACGGCCGCATCGTCGCCGGCATCTCCGGCGAGGACCCGGCCGAGGCACGCCGGGCGATGCACGAACACCTCACGCGTTCGCTCGAACGCTACAGAAATCTGGCAAGGAGAAGCGTCGATGGCTGACGGTGACGACAAGAACCGCAAGATCGTGTTCACCGGCGCATCGGGTGGAATCGGCACCATGACGCGCCCGCTGCTGGCCAAGCTCTATCCCGGCCTGGTTCTGAGCGATCGGGTGGAGCCCAAGGATCTGCAGCCTGGCGAGACATTCGTTGCCGCCGACCTCACTAAGCCCGAGGAAGTGGCGGCCGTCGTGCATGGTGCCCACAGCGTCATCCATCTCGGCGGTCATTCGGTCGAGGGCACATGGGACCAGATCCTGCAGGCCAACATCATCGGCTGTTACAACCTGTTCGAAGCGGCCCGCCAGGCCGGGGTGAAGCGGGTGATCTTCGCGTCGTCCAACCACGCCATCGGCTTTTATCCGCGCAAGCGTCGCATCGGCACCAACCTCACGGTGCGCCCCGACAGCCGCTACGGCGTCAGCAAGGTGTTCGGCGAAGGGCTGGGTTCGCTCTACTCGGACAAGCACGGCATCGCCGTGACCAGCCTGCGCATCGGCAATGTCGGCCCGACGCCGCTCGACGTCCGGCGCCTCTCGATCTGGATCTCGCCCCGCGACCTCGTGCAGCTCTTCCGCATCGGGCTCGAGCATCCCGATATCCGCTACGAGGTCTTCTATGGCGCGTCGGACAATGCGGCGGGCTGGTGGGACAATTCCCGCGCGCAGCAGCTCGGCTACCGCCCGGCCGACAAGGCCGAGGATCACCGCGCCCACGCCGAGGCGGAGCAAGCAAAGATCGGGCCTGATCCGGTCGGCGACCTCTTCCAGGGCGGATCTTTCTGCTCGGCAGAGTTCACCAATGACGTGAAGCGCGCGGGCCCCTAGGCTCTCTCCTGGTTTTTGGAGAGAGCGAGATGAGCCGATTCCTGACCGTCGGGGCCGCCCAGATGGGCCCGATCCAGCGTAGCCACACGCGGCGCGATGTCGTGGAGCGCATGATCGCCCATCTGCGTGAAGCCAGGCGCATGGGCTGCGAGCTGGTCGTATTCCCCGAGCTCACGCTGACGACGTTCTTCCCGCGTTGGTGGATGCCGGATCAGGCGGAGATCGATTCCTTCTTCGAGAAGGAAATGCCGTCGAACGAGACGGCGCCGCTGTTCAATGAAGCCAAGGCGCTCGGTCTCGGCTTCTCGTTCGGCTATGCCGAGCTTGCCAATGAAGATGGCAAGCTACACCGCTTCAACACCTCGATCATCGTCGAGCGTGACGGCCGCGTCGCGAGCAAATACCGCAAGATCCACCTGCCGGGCCATGCCGAGCATGAGCCCGAGCGTCCATTCCAGCATCTCGAGAAGCGCTACTTCGAGGTCGGCAATCTCGGGTTCCCGGTGGTCAAGGCGTTCGGCGCCAACATGGGCATGTGCATCTGCAACGACCGCCGCTGGCCCGAGACCTATCGCGTGATGGGCCTCCAGAACGTCGAGATGGTGCTGCTGGGCTACAACACGCCGCTGCACAACGCGCCGTCGCCCGACCACGACGAGCATTCATGGTTCCACAACCAGCTCTCCATGCAGGCCGGCGCCTACCAGAACGGTACCTGGGTGATTGGTGTCGCCAAAGGCGGCGCCGAGGAGGGCGTACCGTCGCTCGCCGACTCGATGATCGTGGCGCCGTCGGGCAAGGTGGTGGCGCGCGCCGCGGGCGACGGCGATGAGCTCGTGGTCCATCGTTGCGATCTCGATGCCGGCAAGAGCTACAAGACGACGACGTTCAACTTCGCCGTCCACCGCCAGCCCGATCAATATCGCCTGATCGTCGAACGCAAGGGCGCCGTCGATCCGACCTGAGAGTTACGACGACGTAACGTCTTGCGCATCGCCGGCGATTTGCCTACCTGACCTTGCGCCCGGCGGGGACGACCCCGCCTTCAAGGGGCAAGTGTCGGGACGACCCGGCTTCTTGCGAAGGGTGCGTTCCATGGCATGGCTCATTCTCCTGATCGCCGGTCTCTGCGAGATCGGTTGGGCGATAGGACTCAAGTATACCGAGGGCTTCACGCGTCTTACGCCATCGATTCTGACGGGCGGGGCGATGATCGTGAGCATTGTCCTGCTGGGGATTGCGCTAAAAACCCTGCCTGTCGGCACCGGCTACGCGGTCTGGACCGGCATTGGCGCCGTCGGTACCGCGATCCTGGGCATCTTCCTGTTCGGCGAAGCGACCGACCTCCCGCGGCTGGCCTCGATCGGGTTGATCGTGGCCGGCATCATCGGCCTCAAGCTCACCAGCGCGGTCTAGACAACCGCGCTCTTGGCGAACTTGCCGTAGCTCTGGTCCGGGGTGCCGCGGAACAGCGACATGTGGGTGTGGGTGGCCACGAACGGGTCACCCGCCGCCTTGCGGCCGAGCACGACCGTTGTGCGGCCGGGCCGGTCGAACTTGTCGCCATTGGGATGGAAGCCATCCGATTGCCACACGCCCATGCCGACGGCGGTCAGGCGGTCGGCCGACACGATCGCCTCGACCTTGGAAAGGTCGAAGCGGAATTCACGGATCGTGCCCCAGACGTTGCGCCACTGCTTCTGTTCGGCGAGTTCGCGGCCGTGCATGAAGTCGGTGAAGGTGCCGAAGGCGATCATGTCGTCGGCGAAGATCGGCCGTGCTCCCTCATAGTCGACGGCGCGGCAATGCTTCGACAGCGTGTCGAACCAGGTCCGCACAGCGGCGAGGTCGTCGGGATTGACAGACAAGCGAAGCTTCATTGCGACTCTCCTAGACGTTGCGACACCTGGGTTCGACTCGAGTCCACTTAAGGTGATGCCAAGGAGCGCTCCATAATGATGGTGCGCTCTTCGCCGTGGTAACTGTCGCGCACGGCCTTGAAACCTAACTTGGAATAGAAGTGCTCTGCGGTAATCGACGATGGGACTGCGAGTGCCTCCACGCCCATCTCGCGGGCGGCGCGCTCGACCTGGGCCATGAGAAGCCTGCCAACGCCTCGCCCCTGGACATCTGGTGCCACGAACACCGTTCGAACGACCTTTCCGTCCAAGCTGGCGGTCCCGACAATCCGGCCGCTTATCACGGCAACGAAGACTTTTCGTTTGCCTATCAACTTCAGTACGTTAGCAGGGCTGAAGCTCTTCGCCAGCCGCTCGATGATGTCTTGCGAATAGTCCTTGGCGTTGGATTCTCGGAGCGCTCGCAAGATCACCAAGCTCACATCTGCGGCGTCGTCCTCATGGACAGCCCGGATCACGCACTCCATCACCGCGCCTTCCCTGGATCATTTCCGCCGAACGTCTGATCATCAGCCGATGACAACCAAGGCTACGATCACCTTCCGCCATTCTGCGATTTTAGGTGTGTCGCGTAAATCTAAAGTCCGAAGCGCTGCCAGTGCAGGCGCTCTTCGATGGCGGCAAGGGTAGCTGGGCCTATGTCGCCCAGCTGGCTGGAAAAACCAAACCGGCTCAGCAGGCCGCGCCGCGGCCCGATCACGGGCAGACGTACTTTGGCGCCGTAGCGGGCCTGCAGGGTGGTGCGCAGCTCGCCCAGCCCGTCGGCCAGCCCGAGTTCGAGACCGCGCTTGCCGGTCCAGAACTCGCCGTTGAACAGCGCCGCCTCGTCGGCCTTCAGGAGCCGGCCGCGGCGCTGGCGGACCCAGTCCTTGAAGCCGTCGTGGATCTCGGCCTGCAGGCGCTTCAGGCGCTCTACGTCGTCGGGATTCTCAGGCCGGAACGGATCGAGCATCGCCTTGCGCTCGCCCGAGGTGTGCACGCGGCGTTCGACGCCATAACGCGCAATCAGCTCCTGGAAGCCGAAGCTTGCGCTGATCACGCCGATCGAGCCCACGATCGAACTGGGATCGACGATGATCTCGTCGGCGGCACAGGCCAGCCAGTAGCCGCCCGAGGCCGCCACGTCCTCGACGAAGGCGATGACGGGGAGGCTTTTTTCCTGGGCGTGCAGGCGGATGCGCTGGGCGATCAGCGCCGATTGGACCGGCGAGCCGCCGGGCGAGTTGATCGCCAGGGCGACTGCCTTGGCTCCGCGCATGTCGAAGGCGCGCTTGAGCAGCGGCGCCACCGAGTCGGCGGACAGGCTGCGGCCCGAGAGCGGGCCGCCTCCGGAGGCGATGACGCCGGACAGCCGGACGATCGGCACGACGGGGCTGCGGCTCAGGCGACTTTTGATCCATCCAAACATGGTCGGCACTGTCGCGGCGGTCGGCTCAGAAGGCAAGCGGCTGGGCGTGACGCAGAATGGCCTCCGCCTCGTCGGTGTATCCGCCTTCCGGGCGGTGCAGAAGCAATGGCTGCGATTCGCACCGCGCGGCGGCGCCCAAGCGCGCGCGGACGAGCACGCGTGCGGCGGGCGGCAGGCGCTTCACCGTCACGTCGCCCCAGCCGAGGCGCATCAAGTGGCCGACGATCTCTTCGAGGCGATCGCTGCGATGAATGAGCGTCAGCGTGCCGGTCGGCTTCAGCGCGCCGGTTGCCACCGAAAGCCAGCGGGCGAGGTCGGCGCTGGTTTCGACCGTGGCTAGGGCCTTGCTGGGATCGGGCGATGGGTCGGCGACGGCGGCGGCGAGATAAGGCGGGTTGGTGGCGACGTGGTCGAAGGCGGCAAGGTCGGGCGGCAACGGCCCGGCGAGGTCATGGACGATCGTCCGCAGACGGTCCCCGGCGCTGTTGAGGGCGGCGTTGCGGGTGGCGAGGGCCGCCAGCTCGGGCTGCAGTTCGATGCCCAAGACAGTGCAATCCCGCACGCGCGCAGCAAGGCACAGGCCGACCGCGCCGACGCCGGCACCAAGGTCGAGGACATGCTGGCCCGACGTCGCGTCGATGGCGGCGGCCAGCAGCACCGCATCCACGGCGACACGATAACCTCGTGCAGGCTGCAACAACCGGACGCGGCCGCCCAGCAGGCCATTTTCGGTCGGCACCATTTCCATGCTAGGGATCATCTCACGACATCGTGTCGCAACATCAAGCTCAATTGGGCGACTATTCTCCCCATCATGGCAACGGTCGTCTCCCTCGAAGGAAAGCGCAAGGCTCCCAGCCTCGAGCCGCTGCTGTCGCTGTGTGCCGACGATATGGTGCGCATCGACCGCGAAATCCTGGCGCGGATGCGCTCGCCTGTGGCGCTGATCCCCGAACTCGCCAACCATCTCGTGGGCGCCGGCGGCAAGAGGATGCGTCCCCTGCTGACGGTCGCGTCCGCCCGGCTTTGTGGCTACGCAAGCGACGACGATCGCCACATCAAGCTCGCGACCTGCGTGGAGTTCATCCATTCGGCGACGCTGCTGCATGACGACGTGGTCGATGTCAGCGCGCTGCGGCGCGGCAAGCCTTCGGCCAATTCGGTGTGGGGCGACAAGGCTTCGGTCCTGGTGGGCGATTTCCTCTTCACGCGCGCCTTCGAGCTGATGGTCGATGTCGGCTCGCTCGACATCCTGGGCGTGCTGTCGCGTGCCTCCTCGACGATCGCCGAGGGCGAAGTGCTGCAGCTCGTGAGCCAGCGCGACACCAGCACGCCGGAAGCGACCTATCTCGAGGTCATCAAGGCCAAGACCGCCAAGCTGTTCGCGGCGGCGGCCGAGGTCGGGGCCATGATCGCCGGCCGCAACGGAGCGGAGCGCGTGGCGCTCGAAAGCTTCGGCATGAACCTCGGCATCGCCTTCCAGCTCGTCGACGATGCGCTGGACTATGTCGGTCGGCAAGCCGACCTGGGCAAGACCGTGGGCGACGACTTCCGCGAGGGCAAGATCACGCTGCCGGTCATCCTGGCCTTCCTGCGCGGCGGCGTCGTCGATCGAGAATTCTGGAAACGGACCATCGAGAAGCTGGATCAGCGCGAGGGCGACCTCGAACACGCCCAGGCGCTGATGGAACGTCACCATTCGGTGGCCGATACGCTGGAGCGTGCCCGCCACTACGGCGCCATGGCGCGCGATGCGCTCGGCCTGTTTCCCGACACGCCGCTCAAGGCCGCGTTGCTCGAGGCCGTCGACTTCGCCATCGACCGGGCCCACTGAACCCTTTCGCACACGATGGCCGGCAAGCACGTTCTCGCCATCGACCAGGGCACCACCAGCACCCGCGCCATCGTCTTTGATGCCACGGGGCGGCCGGTGGCCACGGCGCAGAAGGAATTGCCGCAGATCTTTCCCCAGCCAGGCTGGGTCGAGCATGACGCGGAGGAAATCTGGTCGGCGACAGTGGAGGTCTGCCGTGGTGCGCTTGCCAAGGCGAAGCTGAAGCCTGCCGATCTCGCCGGCATCGGCATCACCAACCAGCGCGAGACGACCGTCGTCTGGGATCGCGCCACCGGCAAGCCGATCCACAATGCCATCGTCTGGCAGGACCGACGAACCGCCGAGCGCTGTGCCGAACTCAAGAAGGCGGGACACGAGAAGACATTCACGGACAAGACCGGTCTGCTGCTCGATCCGTATTTCTCGGGCACCAAGATCGAGTGGATCCTGAAGAATGTGGCCGGCGCCCGCGCCGCGGCCGACAAGGGCGCGCTCGCCGCCGGCACCATCGAATGTTTCCTGCTGTGGCGATTGACCGGCGGCAAGGTGCACGCGAGCGACGCCACCAATGCCAGCCGCACCCTGCTGCTCGACATCCGCAAGGGCGCCTGGGATCCCGAGCTGATGAAGCTGCTGGGTGTGCCTGCATCGCTGCTGCCGGAGGTGGTCGATTGCTCAGGTGACCTCGGCGTCACGACAGCCGACTTTCTCGGTGCGCCGGTTCCGGTGCTGGGCATGGCCGGCGATCAGCAGGCGGCCACGGTGGGCCAGGCCTGCATAAAACCCGGCATGATCAAGGCGACCTACGGCACCGGCTGCTTCGCGCTGCTCAATACCGGCAGCATGGCCGTCCATTCGCGGCATCGGCTGCTGACCACCATCGCCTATCAGCTCGGCGGGCGGCGGACCTATGCGCTGGAGGGCAGCATCTTCGTTGCCGGCGCCGCAGTGCAGTGGTTGCGCGACGGCCTGCGGCTGATCGAGAAGTCGAGCGAGATCGAGGCTTTGGCTGCGCAGGCGCGTGACGGCAACGGCGTCTATCTGGTGCCGGCGTTCGTCGGCCTGGGGGCGCCGTACTGGGATCCCGACGCCCGTGGCGCCATCCTGGGCCTGACGCGCGATTCCGGTCCTGCCGAGATCGCCGCCGCCACGCTCGACTCGGTCTGCTACCAGACGCGCGATCTCCTCGACGCGATGCGCGGCGACGGCGCCCAGATCGACGACCTCAGGGTCGATGGCGGCATGGTCGGCAACGACCTCTTGATGCAGCGGCTGGCCGATACCGTCGCGACCCCGGTCGAACGACCCAAGGTGACGGAAACCACCGCCCTGGGGGCGGCTTTCCTGGCCGGGCTGCACGCCGGACTCTGGCCGTCGCTCGACGCGCTGTCGGCGACCTGGGCGCTCGACCGGGCTTTTGAGCCGGCCGAGGGTGCCGCCTCGCGCGACCGCCGCTATGCCGGCTGGCAGGACGCGGTGCGAAGGGTTCGTACTTCCTGATTGCTGCCCAATTCATGATTGCTGGTAGGGGGCGCGGCCATTAGGTTGCGCCCGCCATGCGAACCCGCTCGAACCCCGTCTATTGCGGCATCGACACGATCGATCTCGCCCAAGCCACCAGGCTCATCCAGAGCATTGCCGGGGGGCCGAAGCCGGCCGTCGGCGGCATCAAGCTCGGGCTGGAATTCTTCCTGGCGCACGGCGCGCCGGGCGTGCGCTACGCCTTTCCGACGCCGGTCCGCGCCACCGGCGTGGGCTTCTTCCTCGACCTCAAGCTGCACGATATTCCCAACACCGTGGCCGGCGGCATCCGCGCCGTGGTCGAGCTCGCGCCGACTTTCATCACGATCCACGCAAGTGGTGGTCGCGAGATGATGAAGGCCGCAGTCGACGAAGCCGCCGCCCAGTCGGCGAAATTCAACGTGCCGCGGCCCAAGCTGCTGGGCGTCACGGTCCTCACGTCGCTCGACCGGTCCGATCTCGAGGCGACCGGCGTGAACGCCGATCCGTCGGACCAGGTGCTGCGGCTGGCGGCTCTCGCGCATGAAAGCGGGCTTGATGGTGTCATCTGCTCGCCGCTGGAGATTGCGGCACTCCGCAAGCAATGCGGCCCGGATTTCGTCCTGATGGTGCCGGGCATCCGCCCGGTCGGCAGCGCTGCCAATGACCAAAAGCGGGCCATGACGCCGCGCCAGGCAGTCGACCTTGGCGCCACCAACCTGGTCGTCGGCCGGCCGATCTACCAGGCGGCCGATCCGCGCGCGGCGGCCGAGGCCATCGCGCGCGAAGCCGGCATCAACGACCTATGACCGTCGAGGCCAAGATTTGCGGCCTGTCGACCCCTGAGACGCTGGAGGCAGCGGTCGCGGGCGGTGCCCGCTGGGTGGGCTTCGTCACCTATCCGCGCTCGCCGCGCCACATCTCGACCGATCTGCTCCGTACGCTGGGCGCACGGGTTCCGAAGACTGTCGGCCGGGTCGGGTTGTTCGTCGATGCCGATGATGCGCTGCTCGACGAGCGGCTGGCGACCGGCGCGATCGACATGCTCCAGCTTCACGGATCGGAGACGCCTGAACGCGTGGCCGAGCTGAAGGCGCGCACCGGCAAGCCCGTCATGAAAGTCATCAAGGTTGCGAAGCCTGAAGATGTCGAACGCGGTATCGCGGCTTATGCAGGCGTCGCCGACAGGCTGATGTTCGAGCCGGCCGACGGCATCTTGCCGGGCGGCAATGGCAGGCCCTTCGACTGGACAATCCTCTCCGGCCGGACCGTGCCACTGCCGTGGGTTTTGGCAGGCGGTCTCACGCCCGGCAACGTCGCCGAGGCGGTGCGGGTTACGGGTGCGCGCGCCGTCGATGTTTCCTCTGGCGTCGAATCGAGCCGGGGTGTGAAATCGATCGAACTGATTCAAGCCTTCCTCGATCGCGTGAAGGCGCTCTGAAAGGGACGTACATGAAGGTCGAAGAGCGGCTGAAAGAACTCGGCATCGAACTCACCAGGCCCACCACGCCGATGGGCAGTTACGTGAACGCCGTGCGCACCGGCAATCTGCTCTATCTCGCCGGCAAGGGCCCCGGCCTGCCGGGCAAGCCGCTGCCCGTGGGCAAGCTTGGCCGCGACTTCTCGATCGATCAGGGCTACGGCTTCGCGCGCGACACAGGCCTCAGCATTCTCGCCGCCCTCAAGGAGGAGCTGGGCGACCTCGATCGCGTAAAACGCATCGTCAAGGTGCTGGGCATGGTCAATGCCACGTCGGAATACGGCAGCCAGCCCGAAGTGATCAACGGCTGCTCCGACCTCTTCGTCGAAGTGTTCGGCGAGCGTGGCCGTCACGCCCGCTCGGCCGTCGGCATGGGTTCGCTGCCGCGCGGCATTCCGGTCGAGATCGAAGTGATCGTCGAGATCGAGGAGGAGCCGGCCCCGATCGCTGCCGTCGCTGCCAAACCCGCTGCCAAGCGGAAAGTGGCGCCCAAGGCGAAGGCCAAGCCCGCCAAGGCCAAGATCAAGTCGGCCAAGGCCAAGAAGCGTTAGGGCTCTTTGACCGACCCCTGCCGGGGCTGGTAAGCCCGCCCGTCCCGACAGGAAGAGCAATGGTCACTTCATCGTCACCCAATAGTTTTCGTACCGGTCCCGACGAGCGCGGGCATTTCGGCATCTTCGGCGGTCGCTACGTCGCCGAGACGCTGATGCCGCTGATCCTCGAGCTGGAGACGGCCTACAACGCCGCCAAGGCCGATCCGGCGTTCCAGGACGAGCTCGACTATCTGCTGGAGCACTACGCAGGCCGGCCCAGTCCGCTCTACTACGCCAAGCGCCTGACCGAGCAGCTGGGCGGCGCCAAGATCTACCTGAAGCGCGATGAGCTGAACCATACCGGCAGCCACAAGATCAACAACGTGCTGGGCCAGGTCCTGATGGCCAAGCGCATGGGCAAGACGCGCGTCATCGCCGAAACAGGCGCCGGCCAGCATGGCGTGGCGACGGCCACCGCCTGCGCGCTGTTCGACATTCCCTGCGTCGTCTTCATGGGCTCGGTCGATGTCGAGCGCCAGTCGCCCAACGTCTTTCGCATGAAGATGCTGGGCGCCGAGGTGCGGCCGGTGACGGCGGGCTCCTCGACGCTGAAGGATGCCATGAACGAGGCGCTGCGCGATTGGGTCGCGACCTGCGAGAACACCTTCTACTGCATCGGCACGGTGGCGGGCCCGCATCCCTATCCGGCGATGGTGCGCGACTTCCAGTGCGTCATCGGCAACGAGACGCGCCAGCAGATGATGAAGGCCGAAGGTCGGCTGCCCGATACTTTGGTCGCCTGCATCGGCGGCGGCTCGAACGCCATGGGCCTGTTCCATCCCTTCCTCGACGACAAGGGCATTCGCATCATCGGCGTCGAGGCGGCGGGTCATGGCATCGAGACCGGCGAGCATGCCGCGTCGCTCAGCGGCGGCCGTCCCGGCGTGCTGCACGGCAACCGCACCTATCTGCTGCAGGACAAGGAAGGCCAGATCACCGAGGCGCACTCGATCTCGGCCGGCCTCGATTATCCCGGCATCGGGCCGGAACATTCCTGGCTGAAGGAAATGGGCCGCGTCGAATACGCCTCGGCGACCGACAACGAGGCGCTCGAGGCCTTCGCGCTTCTGTGCAAACTCGAGGGCATCATCCCGGCACTCGAGTCCTCGCATGCGCTCGCCCATGTGATGAAGCTCGCGCCCACACTGCCCAAGGACAATCTGCTGGTGATGAATCTCTCCGGCCGGGGTGACAAGGACGTGCCGCAGGTCGCTGCGCGCATGGGAATGAAGATCGAATCATGAGCCGGATTGCCAAGCGTTTCGCCCAGCTCAAGGCCGACCAGCGTGCCGGGCTCGTGACCTACATCACGGCGGGCGACCCCGACGTCGATATCAGCTACCAGATCCTGAAGGGCCTGCCGGCCGCTGGCGCCGACCTGATCGAACTCGGCATGCCCTTCACCGATCCGATGGCCGACGGCCCGTCGATCCAGCTCGCCGGCCAGCGCGCGCTGAAGGCCGGCATGACGATCGACAAGACCTTCGACATGGTGCGCCGCTTCCGCAAGGAGACAGGCGACAACGACACGCCGATCCTGCTGATGGGCTACTACAACCTGGTCTACCAGCGTGGCGCCGATAAATTCTGCAAGGATGCAGCCGCGGCCGGAGTCGACGGCTTCATCCTTGTCGACCTGCCGCCGGAAGAAGCCGACGAGCTAAAACCCTTCGCGGAGGCCAACGGCCTCGACACCGTGCTGCTGACCGCGCCGACAACCGACGACAAGCGTCTGCCGGCGGTGCTGAAGTATTCCTCGGGATTCGTCTATTTCGTTTCGGTGCTGGGCATCACCGGCACGCGCTCGGCGACGGAAGAGGCGGTGCAGACGCATGTCGCGCGCATCCGCCGCCATACCAAGCTCCCGATCGGCGTAGGCTTCGGCATCCGCACGCCCGATCAGGCCGCCGCCGTGGCGCGGCATGCCGACGCCGCCGTCGTCGGCACCGCCATCATCGATCGCGTCAAGGCAGGCCTCGACGACAAGGGTAAGGCCAAGCCCGACCTGGTGCCGGGCGTCTTCGCCTATATCCGGGCGCTGGCCGAGGGCGTGCGCGGTGTGCGCAAGGCCTAGCTCGTTGAAGACAGGCGCTCGTTAGTCTAGTCTTCGTCCATGGATATCGTTGTACCGACAATCGCGGAAATGGCGGCGGGCATCGATCGTGGTGTTGCTGTGGCCATCAAGGAAGCCCATCGGCGAGGGCTGCCCGTTTTTGTTTCGGACGAGTCGGTAATCTATGCCCTCTACCCAGATGGCCGGCGTGTCGCCGTGGAACGCTTGCCTGACTCCAAGCCAGAGTGACTGAGCCCTACTTTGTCGTTCTCGCAGGCCCCAATGGGGCGGGTAAGAGTACATTCGCTCGAGCGAATCTGACGGAATTCATTGAGGTCGGCACTTTCCTTAACGCCGACGACATAGCGCGCGATATCAAACCAGACGATGTCGCAGCGGTCGCCGTGGAGGCGGGTCGGCGGATGCTCCGAGAGCGCCAAGCTCTCTTGGCAAGCGGTCGATCGTTCTGCATCGAGACGACGCTAGCAACTCGGACATTGCTTCGTTTCGTCAAGGCGGCGCAAGCAGCTGGCTTTCGAACGCGGCTGGTCTTCCTTTTTACGCCGTTTGCGCAACTGAATGAGCTTCGCGTCAAACAGCGCGTAATGGCCGGCGGCCACAACATCGACACCCAGACAATTCATAGGCGCCATCGCCTCGGATTGATGTTGCTCGCCGACTATTGGGATGCATGCGACGAAGCTGTTCTCTTCGATGCACGCACCGAGCATCCGCAGGAGACACTCATAAAAGAGAACGGTTCCACCAAAATAGTGGACCGATTCGGATGGCAGTGGCTGCGGTTACGTCTGGGAGCATTGGAGGCGCGCGTACCCGCTATCACCAAATAGGATTAATCGTCGAACAGCAGGTCGGCGACGAATGAGTTGGTCTTGCGCTCCCAACCGAACGTCGACGTCTGGCCATGGCCGGGCACGAAAGTGACGTCGTCGCCCAGCGGCCACAGCCGCTGGCGGATCGAGTTCAGGAGCTGGTCGTGGTTGCCGCGCGGGAAGTCGGTGCGGCCGATCGAGCCCCGGAACAGCACGTCGCCGACGAACGCCACCTTGGCCGGCTTGTTCACGAACACGACGTGGCCCGGCGTGTGGCCGGGGCAATGCACGACGTCGAAGGTGAGATTGCCGAGCGTCACCGTCTCGCCGTTGGTGAGCCAGCGGTCGGGCACGAACGGCTTGTAGACGGGGAAATTGTACTTGGCGCCAGACTCGGGCAGCCCCTGGATCAGGAACAGGTCGTCCTCGTGCGGGCCTTCGATTTCGACACCGTAGTGCTCGGCCATGGTGCCGGCGGCCGAAGCGTGATCGACATGGCCGTGGGTCAGCAGGACCTTGGTGATCTTGATCCCCTGCTCGGAAATCGCCTGCTTCAGCATGTCGAAGTCACCGCCAGGGTCGACGGCGGTGCCTTCCATGGTCTCGTCGCACCAGGCGATGGAGCAGTTCTGCTGAAACGGCGTGACGGGGGCGATCAGGACCTTGAGCATGGGTCTGATCTAATACCTCCCGCGGATGGACGGAAGGGCGTATGGTGTTGGTCTCTTATGCGTCGGTGGCAATGAATTCGCGCCTCTTGCTGTGCCTTCTAGGGCTGATCGGCCTTTTATCGTTGCCTGCCCGGGCCCAGATCGCCGCCGTGACCTCGCCCTCGGGGCCGGTCCCCGCCGGCCCTTATGCCGTCGTCGATGTTGCGACCGGCGAAGCGCTGATGGAGCGCAACGCCGGCGCCTATTGGTATCCGGCCTCGCTCACCAAGATGATGACGATCTACATCGTCTTCGAGGAATTGAAGGCGGGGCGTCTCAACCTTGCAATGCCGCTCGCCTTCTCGGAGAACGCCCGCGCCAAGGAAGCCTCCAAGCTGGGCCTCGCCCCCGGGCAGTCGATCACGGTGGAGCAGGGCTTGCAGGCGCTCGTGGCCCATTCGGCAAACGATGTCGCCACCGCATTCGGCGAGCGCATCTCGGGCTCGGAGGCCGCTTTCGCGCAGCGTATGACCGACACGGCGCGCCGGCTCGGCATGACGGCCACGACCTACCGCAACGCCAATGGCCTGCCCGACCCGGCACAGGTGACGACGGCGCGCGACCAGGCGATTCTCGGCGTCGCGCTGGTGAAGGAATTTCCGCAGTACTACGGCTACTTCAGCACCCGAAACGTCATCATCGGCAAGCAGAAGATCGGGCTCGGCGTCAAATTCCTCGATCTCTATGCGCCTTACGCCGACGGCCTGAAGACAGGCTTCGTTTGCGCCTCCGGCTTCAACATCGTGGGCAGCGCCGTGCGCGACGGGCGGCGGCTGGTCGCGGTGGCCTTCGGCTTTCGCGCATCAGTCCTGCGCGATGAATTCCTGGTGCGGTTGTTCGACGAGGCGTTTGCCCTCAAGACCGGCGGCAATCGCCAGAAGATCTGGCAGCTTCACAATGGTGGCGGCGGTCCGGTGACGGTCCTGCCCTATGGTGAATGCGGTGGCATCCGCTATGAATTCCCCGGGGAAGCCGCCTGGCTCGGCACCTACGGCGACTGGCGCACGGCGCGCACGGCCTTCGACAAAGGCCAGGCACAGCTTGCGGCCCTCGGATTCTCCCGGCTCGGCAAGGAGTGGATTCTGCCCGTGGCGGCGAACCAGGTGACCAAGCAGGCCGCCATCATCGCCGATCTAGAGCCGGGGGCGGCGGAGAAACTCTGCGCCGATTATCAAGCCAAGAAATTGTTCTGCCAGGTGAAGAAAGCCGGGGAAATGGTGCCGCCGTTCGGCGGATTCTGGCGTTGATCTCCTGACCCTCGATCTTGGCCGGGAAGGCCATTCGTGCGATACCGCCGCTATGAACTGGCTGACCAATTTCGTCCGGCCCAAGCTGCGTGCGCTGGTCGCCCGCAAGGAAGCGCCCGAGAACCTCTGGCTGAAATGCCCGAAGTGCGAACAGATGCTGTTCATGCGCGACTGGGAGGCCAACCAGGAGGTCTGCAACCACTGCGGTCACCATATGCGGCTGCGGCCCCTGAAGCGCCTGCCCTATCTGTTCGACGAGGGTCGCTACGAGTTGTATCCCCTGCCGCGTGTCATCGCCGACCCGCTGAAATTCCGCGACACCAAGCGCTATGACGCCCGCCTGAAGGAAGCTCAAGCCAAGGCCGAGGGCACGACCGATGCGCTGGTGGTGTCGAGCGGCCCGATGGGCGGCCGCATCGCCATCGTGGCGCTGCTCGACTTCGGCTTCATGGGCGGATCGATGGGCACCGCGGTGGGCGAGGGGCTGGTCATGGCGGCCGATCTCGCGGTCGCACGCAAGGCGCCGCTGATCGTGTTCTCGGCCTCGGGCGGCGCCCGCATGCAGGAGGGCATCCTGTCGCTGATGCAGCTCACCCGCACCACCATCGCCGTGCGCAAGGTGAAGCAGGCGGGCCTGCCCTATATCGTCGTGCTGACCGATCCGACGACCGGGGGCGTGTCGGCCTCGTTCGCCATGCTGGGCGACGTCCACATCGCCGAGCCCGACGCCATCATCGGCTTTGCCGGTCCGCGCGTCATCCAGGACACCATCCGACAGGAGCTGCCGGCCGGCTTCCAGCGCTCCGAATACCTGCTCGAACACGGCATGGTCGATGCCGTCGTGCACCGCCACAAGCTGCGCGAGACGTTGATCCGACTCACATCCCTGTTCATGGACCCGCTCGTCTCGGAGGATCGCGGCCTCGCCGTTGCGGTCCGCTGACTTCGCCGTGAGCGACGCCATTGTCCAGCGGCTGATGAGCCACCACCCGATGGTGATCACCATCGGGTTGGAGCGCATCGAGCGCTTGCTGAAGAACCTGGGCTCGCCCGAGAAGAAGTTGCCGCCGCTCGTCCATGTTGCCGGCACCAACGGCAAGGGCTCGCTAGTCGCCTACCTGCGCGCGATGGCCGAGGCGGCAGGCTATCGCGTCCACGTCTACACCTCGCCGCATCTCGTCCACTTCAACGAGCGCATCAGGATCGCCGGCCGCCTGATCGACGACCACGAACTCGAAGAGATGCTGACCGAATGCGAGGAGGCGAACGGCGACACGCCGATCTCCTTCTTCGATATCACCACGGCGCTGGCCTTCCTCGCCTTCTCGCGCGTCCCGGCGGAGCTCGGCATCATCGAGGTCGGCATGGGCGGCCGTTACGACAGCACCAACGTGATCGAGCCCGCGCTCTCTGCCATCACGCCGATCGGCTACGACCACACGGGCTTCCTCGGCAACAAGCTCGAAGGCATCGCGGGTGAAAAGGCGGGCATCATCAAGCGGGCCGTGCCCGCCGTGATCGGCCGCCAGCGCGACGTGAGCGCGGGCGTGATCGAGGCCGAGGCGGCCAAGCTTGCGGCTCCGCTGTTCCGCATGGGGCGCGAATGGCAGATGACACCGTCGGCGACCGGCTTTCGCTACGAGAGTGACCTGCTCGGCCTCGATCTGCCGGCGCCGGCGCTGGCAGGCATGCATCAGCTCGACAATGCTGCGACGGCCGTTGCCTGCATCGAGCGTTTGCGCGCGGCCAGGTTCGCCATCGACGACAAGGCAATCCGCAGCGGACTGAAATCGGTGGAATGGCCGGCGCGGTTGCAGCGGCTCACCCGTGGTCCGCTGGTCGAGGCATTGCCGCCGGGGTGCGAGCTGTGGCTCGACGGCGGCCACAACGAGGATTGCGGCCTCGCGCTGGGGCACATGGCCAGCGACTGGGCCAAGGAGCCGGCGGCGCTGCCGCTCTACCTCGTGTTTGCGATGCAGACGACCAAGGACGCTTCGGGTTTCCTGCGGCCGCTGGCGCGTCATGCGATTGCGGCCCGCGCCGTGCCCTTCCCGGAAGGTCACGCCGCCTATACGCCGGTCGAGGCCTGTGCCAAGGCAGCGGAAGTCGGTCTTGATTGCGTGCCCGTAAACGACATCGGCGCGGCGCTGGAGGACCTGTTGGCCACCCAGCCCGCGCCGATGCGCATTCTCATCTGCGGCTCGCTCTACCTTGCGGGCGCGGTGCTGGCCCGTAACGGCTGAGCCCTGCTTGCCGGTCAGGCGATCGCGGTGTTGATCCAGTTCACCAGCTTCTGCTTGGGCTCGGCGCCGATCTTCGTCGCGGCGACCTGGCCGTTCTTGAACAGCAGCAGCGTGGGGATCGAGCGGACGCCATAGCGTGTCGGCACCATCGGATTCTCGTCGATGTTGACCTTCACGACCTTGAGCTTGCCGTCCATGTCTTTGGCGATGTCCTCCAGCGACGGGCCGATCATGCGGCAGGGGCCGCACCACTCGGCCCAGAAGTCGACGAGGACGGGCGTGTCGGACTTCAGGACTTCCTGCTCGAAGGAAGCATCGGTTGCTTTGATCGTCATGGTGGGTTCTCCCAAAAACAATACAGGCCGGTCGAATGGACCGGCGCCGCCCTTGCCCAGAAGCTAGGAACGGGGACCGCGCGAGTCAAGGTGCGGTGGCATAAGGCATTGATTTGTCTAGGGTTTTTCCGTCGATCTCCATCAGCCTGGGCGCCGCTGTCCACAGCAGGAAAGCCCGTACAGGCCGGCCGGGATAAATCGCCTGGAGGAGGCTGCGATAGAGCGCGAGCTGGCGGCGGTAGCCGAGCGCCACGCCCGATGCGTGCTCGGGCGGCGGCCGGTTGGTCTTGTAGTCGACGATCAGCACTTCTCGTTCGGAAACAGCCAGCCGGTCGACCTGGCCGCTGACCGTGAAGGTGCCGCGTGGAGTCTTCACGGTGCCGATCAGCGGTACCTCGGCGCGCGAGTCCCCCGCGAACAGGGCGGCATGCGCGGGCGCTTCGGTGACGCCGAGTGCCTCGCGCGCCCAAAGGTCGATCGTCTCGGCCGCCAGTCCATGGGCTGGCTGCGCGAGGAAGCGCTGCGCCGCCGCGGCGCGTTCCGAGGGGACGATTGCCGGCAAATGCCGCAGCAGCTCATGGATCAGCACGCCGCGCCGCCAGCGGTCCGACTCCTCGCTGGCGAGGGGACTGAAAGGCGGATTTTCGCTCGTCGCTTCGTCGGGCAGCGGCTGCGAGGGAGCGAGTGGGGCAGGTGGGTCGGGCTCGGCCGGGGCGGCGTGGCGCGACCAGCTCGGCAGCGAATGCGGCGCGGGGAGCGCCAGCTCCTCCTGGACGCCGGCAGGAATTCGGCCTTCGCCGATCAACTCGTAGCCGTCACCTTCCCAGCCTTCTGTGCCGAGCAGCGTCGCGAAATCGAAGGGACGCTTCACCGCGCTGCCGCGCGGATGTTCCGCATCAGGAGAGATGTCGGCGGCAACGCTGGCATCCAGGCCGGCGGCGATGCGGTCGTACCAGCAGCCGGCATCCTGCGGCCGTGTGCCGACCCAGCCGCCGATATAGAGACGGTCCTCGGCCCGGGTCATGGCAACGTAGAGCAGGCGATTTTGCTCTTCCATCGAGCGCGCCCGCATCTCGGCACGCCAGGCGCGTGCGGCCTCGTTGGCATCCTCGCTGCGCGCGACCCACAGGCGTGCGTCGCCATCGGCGGCGGTCAGCAGACGCTCGTTGCTCTGCGGCACGCGTGTGGTGTCGGGCAGATAGACGATCGGCGCCTGCAGCCCCTTGGCCGCATGGACGGTGAGGATACGCACCTCGCGGCGCCGGTTGGCATCGAGGTCGCGCTTGATGTCGCCGCCACCTGCTTCGAACCAGCGCAGAAAGCCCTGCAAGGAACCTGCCTCAGCACGCTGGTACTGCAGCGCGCGCGCCAGCAGCTCGTCGATCGGATCGACAGCTTCGCGCCCCAGACGTTCCAGCAGGCGCTCGCGGCCGCCCTCGGGGCCGAGCACGGTGGCGAAGAAATCGAAAGGCGTCGTGTAGTCGGCGCGCGCCAGCCAGGTCGCGAGACGCTTGTGCGCGGCGGCAAACTGCAGATCCTCGCTCGTCCGCCGGCGCAGTTCGCGCCACAGCCGGCCCGGCCGGTTCCAGGCGAGGCGGAACAGCGCCTCCTCGTCGAGGCCGACCAACGGCGATTTCAGCAGGGTTGCCAGATTGAGATCGTCCTGCGGCAGCAGCACGAAGCGGGCAAGGGCGAGCAGATCCTGGATCGACAGCTCGCTGCCGAGGTCGAGCCGGTCGACGCCGGCCACCTCGATCTCCTCGCGCTTCAGCGCCTTGACCAGCGACGTCACGAAGGCATTTCGCCGGCGGACCAGCACCATGAAGTCGCCGGCATTGAGCAGCTTGCCCGTACTCGCACGCCGCTCGTGGCCGATCAGGCTCTTGGCGTGCAGCGCGATCAGTCGCGCCAGCCGCTCGTGCGGTGGCGCCAGCGAGCCGGGATCGGCATCGAGATCGGTGGGATCGGCCTCGCTCCTGGCGCCGCGCACCATTGGCCACAGCTCGACCTTGCCCGGCTGGCCGGTGCGACTCGGCAAATGCATCACGCTGCCCGTGCCACCCAGGCCTTGCGCCGCCGCCTCCTCGCCGAACACCCAGTCGACGGCATCGAGCACGGCCGACGTCGAGCGGAACGACACGAAGAGGTCGACGGTCTCAAATCTCACCGCCGCCGATTTGCTTCGATCGGCGAACCAGACGCGCATGTCGGCGAGCTTGCGCGGATCGGCGCGCTGGAAACCGAAGATCGACTGCTTGGTATCGCCAACGGCGAATATGGTGCGCCGGCGATCGACTGCGCCTTCGCCGACGAAGAATTCCTCGGTCAGGCGGCGGATCACTTCCCACTGGTCGGGGTTGGTGTCCTGCGCTTCGTCGACCAGGACATGGTCGATACCGCCATCCAGCTTGTAGAGCACCCACGCGGCACTGTCGGCGCGCTCCAGCAGACGCCGCGTGGCGACGATCAGGTCGTCGTAGTCAAGCGCCGCGCGCCGCCGCTTGCCGCGGGCGTAGCGCTCGACGATGTCGAGGCCGAGTTGCAGTAGCGCCAGGGTAAGTTCGATCAACGCCGCGGCCCGGATCGCCTCGTGGGCAACCTGCAGCCGGTCGCTCTCGGTGCGCAACACGGCATCGATGTCCGGCATTGCCGTGACGGCGGCCTTGCCGGCGATCTTTTTGCGCGGCTTGCCCTGCTGGGTGAAGAACACGGCGCGATAGCCGTTGAGCAACGCCGGCCGGGCATCGGGCTGGTTGAGCCACTCCATGATCAGCTCGCTATAAGCCTTGTTTTCCTTCTCACCCCGGGCCAGCGCCCGCGCGGCCTGGCGCAGGCCGCCATCGTCAAAGGCGCCGTCGGCGCAAACCGCGGCGAGCAGCGCGCCCGTGGTGGCCTCGGGCGAGACGCCCAGCGACTTGGCGAGGCGCAGCCGTTCACGCGCCAGGCCTGTATCGCCGCCGATCCGCGACAGCAGCCAGGCGCGCTCGCCCAGCAGTTTCTTCATCAGCTCGTCGTATTCGACGATGGAGATGCGGCCTGCGACGGCGGCCAGCGCGTCGCGCAGTCCCGGTGACGCGTCGCGGCGGGCGAGTGCCGCCATCTGTTCGTCCTGCGCCTGCTTCAGGATGGTGCCGGCTTCGCCCTCGTCCAGTACCTCGAAGCCGGGCGCCACGCCGGCTTCCAGCGGGAAGCGCTTCAACAGCGCCTGACAGAAGGCATGGATCGTCAGGATGTTGATGCCACCCGGTGCGTCGAGCACGCGGGCGAACAGGCGGCGGGCGATCACGCGCTCCTCAGCCTCCGGCGCCCGGTCGATCAGCCTGGTAATTTCCTTGTCGAGATCGGCTTCCTCGGCCAGCGCCCAGCGCCCGAGCTGCGCGGCCAGGCGATTGCGCATCTCGGCGGCGGCGGCCTTGGTGAAGGTAAGGCAAAGGATACGCTCGGGCTTGACGCCGGCCAGCAGCAGGCGGGTCACACGATCGGTCAGGACCTTGGTCTTGCCGGTGCCGGCATTGGCCTCGACCCAGGCCGACTGCGTGGGCGAGGTCGCCCTGCGCTGCTCGGCCGTGGCCATCGTCACGGGGTCGAGAATCGCGACGCTCATTCGTCGCTCCCGCCCGTGGTCGACCATTCGGCGACGCGCTCGAGGTGTTCGTAGTCGTTGAAGTGCGGAACGAACTCCGGCTGTGGAAGTGCCACGTACGGCATGTTGGGATTGGCGTAACGTTCGGCCATCTTCTCGACCAGCGCCAGCATCGCGGGGATCAGCTCCGCTGCGCCCTTGATGTCCTTAATCTCGCCGCCGTCGCCCAGACCATTGGCGCGCCAGTAGGTGAGGATGACCTCGTCGGCCTTGCCCTTGATCTTCTTGAATCCTCCTGTTTCGGCGATTGCCGCTTCGAGCAGGAGCTGGGGCGCGAACAGGGCCTCCAGTTCACGGGTCGTGGGCACGCGGCCGGTCTTGTAGTCGATCACCTCCCACACGCCAGGTCCGAGCTCGTCGATGCGGTCGGCGACGGCGGTGATGGTGAGCGGATGATTGCGCGGACCGACCTCGATCGTGCCCTGGGTCTCGCCGTCGAGCAGGCGCACGCCCGAGGCGCGGCGATTGTTCTCCTCGCCCACGAACCAGCGTGCGAGCCGCTGGAAGCGCGGCCACCAGAAGGCGCGTTCGGCCGGCGCGGTCAGCAGCTCGCCTAGATGCTTCTCGCCGATCTCCTCCAGTTCGCGGACGGCGTCGCCCGGCAGCAGGCCCGAGGGATGCCTCTTCAGGAAGTCGTCGAGTGCTGCGTGCAGCGCCGAGCCGCGTTCGGCGGCGCCCAGCTCGGCTTCCAGCGGGTCGAGCAGACGCAGCTTCAGGATCTGCCGCGCATAGAGACCGTAGGGATCGCGCCGCCATTGCTCGATGCTGGAGACCGAAAGCCGCGTCGGTCGTGCCGCCAGCGGCGGCCGCGGCTCGGGGCGCGACCAGGGCTTGTAGGCGTCTGGCCGGTCGATCGCCTCGGCCCAGTCGATGTAGCGCCGGCCGCGCTGGATGTATGTGGGCGGCTCGCCGGCCGAATTGGGGTCGTGACCCAGCAGCGCATCGAGCCGCGCCAGCCAGCGCGAGGAAACCGTGGGCGCGCCGCCTTCGCGCTCGGCGCGGGTCAGCAGCACGTGGTCGGCGGCGAGTGCCGCGACAAAATCGTGCGCCGACAGGCCGATGCGGCGCTCCGGCTGGGGCAGGCCGAGCGCGCCGCGCATCGGCCGGTTGAGCCACGGTCCGGTCTCGACGGCCGGCGGCCACGTCCCCTCGTTGAGGCCGCCGAGGACCAGGAGATCGGCGCGCTGCAGGCGGGCTTCGAGCGGTCCCCAGATCGCGAGCCGGGGATGGCGGCCGTAGCGCGGTCGGATCGTGGCGGGCGCCAGCATGGTCGCCAGCAGCCCCGGCCACTCGCCGCCGTCGATGACCGGCTGATCGCGCCAGGCGCCCCGTAGCCGGGCCAGCGTCTCGGCCAGCGCTTCACCGGCTTCACCGCGCCACACCGTGTCGGCCGACGACAGCATCTCGGCCGCCGCGATGGTGGCATCGAGCAGCGCATCTGGCGCGGCGCCCTCGGCCATCAGCACGGCGAGGCCGGAAGTGGCGGCATCGAGCCGATCGATCAGGGCGAGGACGGTATCGGTATCCGCATCCCGATCGCCGTCCTTGCGCCGGTTGGCGATGATCCGGCGCACCGCTTCGAGACCGGCGGCGGGCTTCAGTCCGCGCAGGTATTTGCGGTCGAGGCGGCGTGCGACGTCGAGCAGGTCGGCGCGCGGCTGGCCAAGCAGGCAGAGCGGGTGCTTCAGCAGCGCCAGCAGATCGACCGGACCAAAGCCGCCGTCGACCGCGGCGACCAGCGCGCGCAACAAGGTGGCGGGCGGCGTGTCGGCCAGCGGCGCACCGGCAGAATCGTCGATCTCGATGTTCCATCGCTTCAGTTCGGCGGTGACCCGTCGCGCCAGCTCCCGGTCGGGCGTGATCAGGGCCGCCGTGCGGCGCGGCTCGTTCAACGCTTCGCGCAAGGCGAGGGCGATCACGACGGCTTCCTGATGCGAGGTGGCGCAGTCGGCGCGGGCGACATGGTCGAGCGCCGCGGGATCGGGCCGCGACCAGGCCTCGCTGGTCTCCGCCGGCCGCATCAGTTCGGCGACCAGCATCCGCCGCGCCCGGTCGCCGCCGCGGCTGCCGGGCCAGTCCGGCACCGATGCGCGTTCGACACCGAGGGCACCCAGGAGCTCATGCAGGCCGAACTGTGGATGGGAGGGATCGAGTTTGTGCCAGCTCTCCTCGTCGATCTCGCGATCGAGGCCAGGCAGGACGACGGCGCCCTGCGGCAGTTGGGCGATGACGCCGAGCAGCGCCCGTGTCGCCGGTTGCGATCCGGTCGATCCGGCGGCGATCACCGGTGTCGTGGGTGGCGTCGCCTGCCAGCGCGCCGCCTGGGCGCGGATCGCCCGGGTGCGCCGTTCGATGGCGTCGATCTGTCCGCGTTCGGCCAGCATCGCCGGCCACGCGGTGCCGACGATGTCGAGGAAGGTGAGGGTGCGCCGCCAGTGTTCGGCGAAATTGCCGGTGACGAGACCGGCCAGCCTGTCGAAGTCCACGCCCTCGATCGCCAGCTCGTCGAGCAGATGGCCGAGTTCGCGCGCAAGCTTGAGCGCCTGCGCGGCGGACTGCGCGATGGGATGGCCCTGGTCGTCCCTGAAGGCGGCCACGAGCCGCGTCAGCAACGCCTCGCGCTCCGTCGGGTCGATGGCGGGCGGCAGGGCAAGGGCGGTGTCGTCGCCCGGGGACAGATCCCATTCGCTGTCGTCGACATCGCCGAGCGGCGCCATGCGCGGCAGGATCGTGGGCTTGCCGTCCGACGCCCGCAGAAATGCTTCGCGCAGCGCGCGCACCGAACGCCGGGTCGGCACCAGGATCAGGACATCGGCCAGGCCGAGGGGATCGCGGCCGTACTCGGCCAGCACGCCCGCTGCCAGCTCATCGGCGAAGCCGTGGTCGATGCCGATGGTGAAGACGCCGTTCATCCCAGGACGCGTTCGGCGTCGGCCAGCGCTGCGGGCGTGCCGACATGAAACCACTGTCCGTCGTGGACCAGGCCGTAGAGGCGGCCGGCGGCCTCCGCCCGGCCCCAGAGTTTCAGCAGCGAGAACGGCCCTTCGCTGGTGCCGTTGAACAGGCTGGGCTCGCATACCGAGATGCTGGCGAACAGATAAGGTGCCGTCTCGGCCGTGCCGCGATGGCGCGCATGGCCGTCGGGCTCGAGGTAGTAGTCGCCGCGGTCCTTCTCCTCGCGGCCGATCGCGGTAGCCAGCGGATGCAGCAGCAGCAGCGCATCCATGCGCCGGGGATCCCAGGTCGCCTGCAGGCGGCCCAGCATCGATTCAGGCCCGTCGCGCCACAGGCCATCGCCGTTCAGCACGAAGAATGGCCCATTGCCCAGCAGGGGGAGCGCGTTGCGAACGCTGCCGCCGGTCTCCAGCAGATGATCCTCGCGGATAATGCGGGCGCGCCCTTGCACGCGGTCGGCGATCTGGTTGCCGAGATGGTGGACGTTCACCACGACGTTCTGCACGCCATGCCGCTGCAGGCGGTCCATCGATCGTTCGAGCATCGAACGGCCGGCGATGGGGATCAGCGGCTTGGGGGTGACATCGGTCAGCGGCCGCATGCGCTCGCCACGGCCGGCCGCCAGGATCATCGCGTTTCTAATCATGGCTCACCCCAATCATGGCTCACCAATGCGCCGCAGCGCCGGCGGCAGCAAGCGATCGACCCAGGCGCGCAAGGGCGCCAGCGCTTCGTGGCGTAGTGCATTCTCGAACATGCGCCACACGCGCGGCAAATGAGGCAGGTAGTCGGGCTTGCCGTCGCGTTTCAGCAGCCGCACGAACAGGCCGATGATGCGCGCATGGCGCTGCGCCGCCATCAGCGCAAACCCGGTCCGGAAACCCGCGACGTCGACGAGCCCGGTCTCGCCGATGTAGCGCGCGAGGCAGGCGGCGTGCACTCCAGGCGGCACGTCGCGGCGGGCGTCCTCGATCAGCGACACCAGATCGTAGGAAGGATGCCCGCGCTGGGCGTCCTGGAAATCGAGCAGGCCGCAGGCCTTTACGCCGGGGCGCGCCGGCAGCCACAGCAGGTTGTCCTTGTGGTAGTCGCGCAGCAGCAGGGCATCGGGCGCCGGGGGCAGCGCGGCGAGGCATTCCCGCCACGCGGCGATGTAGCGGGCGGTCTCTTCTGCAGGCGTCGGCTTGCCGGTCGCGGCCGGCAGGTACCATTCGGGCAGCAGCATCGCCGCCTCGATCAGCGCGTCGCCCGCATAGGCGCCGAGCCCCGGCAGCACGGCGCGGTCACCGGCTCTATAGAGCTGGACCAGTACATCGGTGGCGCGGGCATAGAGCTCGCCCTCGTTACCGCCCGCCGCCAGCACGCGCGCGTAAGTGTCGTCGCCGAAATCCTCCAGCAACAGGAAACCGTGCTCGGCGTCTTCGGCCAGAATCTGCGGCGCGCTCAGCCCGAGGTCGATCAGGTGCCGACCGATACGCACAAAAGGACGGACATCCTCCTGCGGCGGTGGCGCATCCATGACGACCGCCGATTCGCGCGGCCGGGTCAGCCTGAAATATTTCCGGAACGAGGCATCGCCGGCCAGCAGGCGCTCGCCGGCATCGCCCCAGCCGGCGCCGCGCACGAAGTCGGCGCGTCGCAGGTCGCGTTCAGACTTCGCCAAAACGGGCCTCTCCCTCCAGGATTGCGCGCCGCCCCTCGCCTTCGATCGACAGCGTCACGGTGAGCCGTTCGCGCGGCAGCAAAGGGCCCAGCCGCTCCGCCCACTCGATCAGGGCAATGCCGTCCGCCCGGGCCTCTTCCCAGCCGAGCTCGAAGACCTGCTCGGGCTGTTCCAGGCGGTACAGATCGAAATGCCAGAAGACTCCGCGCGGCGTGTCGTAGACCTCGGCCAGGGTGAAGGTCGGGCTCGGCACGATCAGCGTCGGCTCGCCCGAGGCCGCCCGCAGGATGGCGCGGGCGAGCGTGGTCTTGCCGGCGCCGAGGCCGCCCACCAGCGCCACGACATCGCGCGGCTGCAGGCGCCCGGCCAGGGCCGCGCCAAGCCGCTCGGTGGCGGCCTCGTCTGGAAGGGGCAAAGAAAAAGTCGGCATCTT
>CAMDOT010000008.1 GCA_945903635.1 Rhizobium sp. Q54
CGGCATCGATCCGGCGGTCTCGTCGACCGTGTTCCTGACGACCGTGACCGACGTGATCGGCTTCCTCGCCTTCCTGGGTCTGGCGACCTTGTTCCTGCTGTAGCGGGCGCAGTCGAGACGGCTTCGCATCGGCGGTCCGGCGCTGTATCGTGCCCACCGGGAGGAGGCTCCATGCAAGTGATCGCCCGCCTTGTCGCGCTGGTCGTCCTGTCGATGGTCGCCCTGTCGTTGGCTGTGCCGGCGGCGCAGGCGCAGAACAAGCTGCCGACGGAGCGCGGCCTCGAGGCCTTGGTGAAGAGTTCGCTGCTGTCGTTCAACGATGCCAACGTAACGGGCAACTACACGGTCTTCCACGCCAAGCTCTCCAAGCCGTTTCGCCAGCAGTTTTCGCCGGAAAAACTCAAGGAGACCTTCAGGGAGTTCGCCGAAAAGGATATCGATATCGACATCATCGCGGCAATGAAGCCCACCTACGACCCGGCGCCGTTGATCGACGACAATGGCAAGCTGGTCGTGAAGGGATCCTTCCCGACCGAGCCGGCGCGCGTGGTTTTCGAACTGGACTTCATTCCGTCGGACGCCGAATGGAAGTTGGTCCGCATCAACATCAAGACGACGCGCGCGCCCCAGTGATCGAGCAGACAGTGACCGAGCAGACTGTGACCGAACAGAACCGCAACAGGTAAATCACGATCATGATCCCCAATGCCATGCCGGCCTTCGACTTCGGTCTGGGCGAGACCGCCGACGCTCTACGCGACCAGGTTCAGCGCTTTGCCTCTGCCGAAGTGGCGCCGATTGCCGCCGAGCTCGACAAGACCGACCGCTTCCCGCGCGAGCTGTGGCCCAAGATGGGCGACCTTGGCCTGCACGGCATCACGGTCGCGGAGGAATATGGCGGCTCGGGCCTGGGCTATCTCGAGCATGTCGTGGCGGTCGAGGAACTCAGCCGCGCGTCCGCCGCCGTCGGTTTGAGCTACGGCGCGCATTCCAACCTCTGCGTCAACCAGATCAGCCGCAACGGCAACGACGAGCAGAAGCGGCGCTTCCTGCCGAAGCTGATCTCCGGCGAGCACGTCGGCAGCCTGGCGATGAGCGAGTCCAGTGCGGGCTCCGATGTCGTCTCTATGAAGCTGCGGGCCGACAAGAAGGGCGATCGCTACGTGCTGAACGGCACGAAGATGTGGATCACCAACAGTCCCGATGCGCAAGTCGTTGTCGTCTACGCCAAGACCGATCCGGCTGCCGGCTCGCGCGGCATCACGACGTTCATCGTCGAGACCGACCGCAAGGGTTTCAAGGTGGCGCAGAAACTCGACAAGATGGGCATGCGCGGCTCATCGACCGGTGAGCTGGTGTTCGAGGATTGCGAAATTCCCGAGGAAAACGTGCTGGGCCCGGTGGGCAAGGGCGTGAACGTCCTGATGAGCGGCCTCGACTACGAGCGCGCCGTGCTGGCGGCCGGCCCGCTCGGTATCATGCAGTCGGCCATGGATATCGTCGTGCCCTATGTCCATGAGCGCCAGCAATTCGGCCAGCCGATCGGCACCTTCCAATTGGTCCAGGGCAAGCTCGCCGACATGTACACGACGATGAATGCCTGCAAGTCGTACGTCTATGCCGTCGCCAAGGCCTGCGATCGCGGCCAGACGACGCGCAAGGATTCGGCGGGGGCCATCCTCTACGCCGCCGAGAAAGCCACCATGGTGGCGCTCGACGCCATCCAGCTCCTGGGCGGCAACGGTTACATCAACGACTATCCGACCGGCCGCCTGCTGCGCGACGCCAAGCTCTACGAGATCGGCGCCGGCACCAGCGAGATCAGGCGCATGCTGATCGGGCGCGAGCTGTTCGCCGAATCGGCCTGATACAGCGGCATTGACCAAATCGATGTCTTTTCGTACACGGTGTGTATGGAAAGAACGACATGCCGCGCTATCTGACCGAGCAGGACATCGCCGACTTCCGCGCCGAATTGTGCAGGGTCGCGACCGAGCGGTTCGCCCGCTTCGGCTATGAAGGTGTCACCATGCGCCAGCTCGCCGAGGCGCTGGGGTGCAGCCCCAAGACGCCATACCGGTATTTCAAGGACAAGGCCAACATCCTGGCGACGGTGCGCGCCGAGGCCTTCGCCAGGTTCTCGGAAGCCCTTGAGAAAGCAGCCGCCTCCACCACCGAGCCGCTCGAGCGCGGCCGGCGCGTCGGCGAGGCGTATCTGAAGTTCGCCCTCGCCAACCCTCATGCCTATCGCATCATGTTCGAAATCGACCAGCCGATCGACGACAGTCACCCCGGCCTGGCGCGCGAGGCAATGCGGGCGCGCCAGTTCATCACCCGTCAATCCGAGGAGATGGTGACGGCTGGCCTGATTGCCGTTGATCCGCAGCTGTTCGGTTGGTCGATGTGGGCGGCTATCCATGGTCTCGTGATGCTGCATCAGGCCGGCATGCTGCATGATGGTCCAGACTACGCGACGCTCAGTAACTTCCACGGCGCCCTGATGTTCAAGGGGGCGGCGGCACCGTCTTCAAAGACATCGGCTCCGAAGGCGAGGAGGAAGCGATGACACCGGGCGTCACGGCAGGTGAGCGTTTCCGAAGCTGGGCCGATATCCAGGCCAATGCGGCGCGGGGAGCAAGTGGTCTGGCCGCACTCGGCGTCGGCGAGGACGACAGCGTGGCGCTGATGCTGCGCAACGACTTCGCCACTTTCGAGGTCAATATGGCGGCGGGCCAGCTCGGCGCCTACGCCGTGCCGATCAACTGGCATTTCACGCCAGAGGAGGCCGATTACATCCTCCGTGACAGCGCCGCCAAGGTACTGGTGGCGCATAGCGATCTCCTGGCGCAGATCGCATCAGGTGTTCCTGATGGCGTGAGGGTGCTGGTGGTCCCGACGCCCGAGGAGATCGCGGCGGCCTACAACGTTCCGGCGGATCACCGCGTGGCGCCGGTCGGCACCACCCTATGGGAGGATTTCATCGCCGCATCGGTGCCACGCACGGCGCCGCCCAAACTCGCGCGCGGCAGCATGATCTACACGTCCGGCACCACCGGACGGCCGAAGGGCGTGCGCCGGAAGCCCAGCACGCCGGAGCAGCAGGCTAAGGCCGCAGGAGAGGCCGCGACCTTCTGGGGCCTCAAATCCGACCCCGCGATCGTCGTGCTGATGAACGGCCCGATGTACCATTCCGCGCCGGCCGCCTACGGTATGGCGAGTGCTCGGCTCGGCCTCAACGTGGTCCTGCAGGCGCGTTTCGAGGCCGAGGACATGCTGCGCCTGATCGACAGGCATGGCGTCAGCCACATGCATATCGTGCCGACGATGCTGGTACGCCTGCTGCGCCTGCCCGAAGAAACGAAGCGGCGCTACGACGTCTCCTCGCTGCGCTTCGTGACGCACGGTGCGGCGCCCTGTGCCCCGGCCGTGAAGCGGCGGATGATCGAGTGGTGGGGACCGGTGATCTACGAGTACTACGGCGCGACCGAAACCGGGGTCGTCGTCTGGCACGGCTCCGAGGAGGCGTTGCGCAAGCCCGGCACGGTCGGCCGGCTGGTGCCCGGCGCCATCCTCCGGATCGTCGATGATCAGGGACGCGACGTGGCGCAGGGCGAGGTCGGCGAGATCTACCTGCGCGGACCGAACCTGTCGGACTTCACCTACAACAACGACGACGCCAAGCGTCGCGAGGTGGCGCTAGGCGATCTCGTGACCGTGGGAGATATTGGCTACCTCGATGCCGACGGTTTCATATTCCTGTGTGATCGCAAGCGCGACATGATCATTTCGGGCGGTGTGAACATCTACCCGGCCGAGATCGAATCGGCGCTGATCCAGATGCCGGGTGTGCGCGACTGTGCGGTCTTCGGCATTCCCGACGAGGAATTCGGCGAGCAGATCTGCGCCTATGTCGAGCCCGTGGCCGAAGCCGCACTGGATGCGGCCGAGGTCAGGGCCTACCTCGCGCAGCATCTGGCGCGCTACAAGGTTCCGAGAGTGGTCGAATTCAGCCCCGCGCTTCCCCGTGAAGATTCGGGCAAAATCTTCAAACGCAAGCTTAGGGCCCCATATTGGGAAAAGGCGGGGCGCAGAATCTGAGGGGTCGCATGGCCGAAGACGACGTCACCTTGTTCGGCAAGTTGAAAAACAAGCTGATCGACAGCAAGCAGAAGTGGGCCGAGGAGGGGCGGTTGCTGACCGGCAAGACGGCGGCGCACTCGGTGCGGTTGCCGCCTGGGCAGCGGCAGGTCGAGACTTGGCCGGTGCTCGACCTCGGCGTCCAGCCCGAGATCCCAACCCATGCCTGGCGCCTGTTCGTCGACGGCGCGGTCGAGATGCCGACGACCTGGAAGTGGGGTGAGTTCACCGATCTTCCCAGGGCCCGGTTCACCAGCGACATCCACTGCGTGACCGCATGGTCGCGCTACGACAACAAGTGGGAAGGCGTGAGTGCCTGCGACCTGCTGGCGCTGGTGAAGCCCAAGGCGGACGCCAAGTACGTCATCTTCCATTCCTACGACACCTACACGACCAACGTGCCGCTCGAGGACTTTGCGGCCGAGGACGTGTTGCTGGCGTGGAGTTGGAACGGCCAGCCGATCAGCCGCGAGCATGGCGGACCGTTGCGGGTGGTGATTCCGAAGCTCTACTTCTGGAAGAGTGCCAAGTGGATCAAGCGCGTCGAATTTTCACCCATCGATAAGCCGGGCTTCTGGGAAGTGCGCGGCTATCACAATTACGGCGATCCATGGCTGGAACAACGCTATGACGATGAGGCCTCTGAAGGCCCTAAGGAGATCTGACATGTCGGCTCATGACTATTCCTTCACGACGATCGACGGCAAGCCGCTGGACTTGAAGGACCTTGCCGGCAAGGCGGTGCTGGTGGTGAATGTCGCTTCGTATTGCGGGTTCACGCCGCAATACACCGACATGCAGGAGCTGCATGAGACCTACGGTCCCAAGGGCCTCGTGGTGCTGGGCGTGCCTTCCAATGATTTCGGAGCGCAGGAACCGCGCGGCGAGGCGGAAATCGCCAAGTTCTGCGAGAGCATGTACAGCGTCACCTTCCCGCTTACCGCCAAGCAGAAGGTGATCGGGCCGGATGCCCACGCGCTCTACCAGTGGATCGCGGCACAGGCCGGCGAGGGCGCCGCGCCCAAGTGGAACTTCCACAAATACCTGATCGGCAAGGACGGCAGCCTGCTCGGCGCCTGGCCGAGCCGCGTGCGTCCCCGGTCGAGCGAGATCACCGAGGCCGTTGAAGCGGCTCTTCGCTAGGCTGCCGGGCTAGGCTGCCGGCAGAACCCGACGGATCCCCGCAAAGACATCGTGGAACATCGCGGTCGTCAGGCGCCCGGTGTTCGTGTTGTAGCGCGAGCAGTGATAGCTGTCGGCGAGCAGCAGCCCATTCGGCAGTGTGTGTAGCCTGCCGTGGATGAAGGGATAACTTACGGCCGGCCGCACGGCGAGCGAGCGCAAGGCTTGATCGTGCGCGCCCTTGCCCAAAGCCAGAATGACCCTGGCGTTCGCCATGGCGGCTATCTCCGACTGCAGGAACGGCCGGCAGGCCGTGAACTCGATCGGCAAGGGCTTGTTCTCCGGCGGCAGGCACCGCACGGCATTGGCGATCCGGCAGTCGGCCAGACGCAGCCCGTCGGCCGGGTCGGCACCATAAGTGCCGGTGGCGAAACCGAACTTGAGCAGGGTGGCGTAGAGGAGATCGCCGGCGTAGTCGCCGGTAAACGGCCGGCCGGTGCGATTGGCGCCGCGCATGCCCGGCGCCAGTCCGACGATCAGCAGACGCGCCTCCAGCGCGCCGAACGAGCGGACGGGGGCATTCTTCCAGTCGGGGTGGAGGGCGCGAAGTTCGTCCAGGAATGCAACGAGCCTGGGGCAGCGCGGGCAGTCGAGCGGCGGCTCCTCGAAACGTGGCGCGGCCACGGGACCGCGGGTGCTAGGCCGAACGCATCAGCGACTCGGACGGGGCGTCGTCGATGTCGCCATCCGTTTCGCGGCCGGTGAGCGGGGCACCTGTCGTGGGGCGCGCGGCGCGCTCCGACGGGTTGCGCGCGATCAAAGGCGCCAGCTCCGAGAGTTCGATGAAATCGTCGGCCTGCCGGCGCAGCTCGTCCGCCACCATCGGTGGCGAAGACTTGATGGTGCTGACCACCGACACGCGCAGGCCGCGGCGCTGCACGGCCTCGACCAGCCGGCGGAAGTCGCCATCGCCGGAGAACAGGATCACGTGGTCCAGATGCTCGGCCATCTCGAGCACGTCGATGGCGAGCTCGATGTCCATGTTGCCCTTGATCTTGCGGCGGCCCATGGCATCGGTGAACTCCTTGGTCGGCTTCGTGACCATGGTGTAGCCGTTGTAGTCGAGCCAATCGATCAGCGGACGGATGGGCGAATATTCCTGATCTTCGACCAGTGCCGTGTAGTAGTAGGCCCGAACGAGGTGGCCTTTCTCGCGAAACACCTTCAGCAGGCGGCGATAGTCGATGTCGAAGCCCAGGGCCCGTGCGGCGGAGTAGAGATTGGAGCCGTCGATGAAGAGAGCGACCCGCTCGTTATCGTAAAAATTGCCTTTCATGGCGGTTAATCCCTTTGAAAGAATATACACATAGCGAGCGAAAAATTTATTTTGTGGAGGGAGGAGCCTAACCTGCGTCCCTCCCAGTGCACATCAAGTCTAGGGTATTATCCTATAGATCACAAGGAGTTGGGGGTTATTCCGGTGGGAAACGCGGGGCCAAATTCGATATTCATAGGGGCCGGCGCGAACCTGGGTCACCCGTCCTATGGAACGCCTCGTGAGACGCTGGAGGCAGCCTTCGGCGACCTCGCCCGGCGCGGCGTACAAATCTTGCGGGTGTCGCCCTGGTATAGAACCGCGCCGGTGCCGGTGTCCGACCAGCCTTGGTACCAGAATGTCGTGATCGAAGTGGCCAGCGACATGTCGCCCGACAGGCTCCTGGCCACCCTCCATGATGTCGAGCAGGCCTTCGGGCGGGTCCGGACGGTGGCCAATGCACCTCGCGTGATCGACCTGGATTTACTGGATTTCCGTGGAGAAATCGCCCCTGGCGGACCGGGGCAGGCGATCTTGCCCCATCCCCGCCTGGCCAGCCGGGCGTTCGTCCTGAGGCCCCTGGCCGACCTTGCCCCACAATGGCGGCATCCCGTGACCCACGAGCCGATCCACGCCCTCCTGAAGGCATTGCCGGCGGATCAGGTCACGGAGCGTCTGTAGGGCCGCCGGCCCGCATTTTGGGCCCCTTGCCTTTTGATGAGGGGCGCGTATAACCCGCCGCTCCCGGGAAATCAGAGGTCGCCATGGCGCGCGTCACCGTCGAAGACTGCATCGTGCAGGTCCCCAATCGTTTCGAACTCGTCATGTTCGCCGCCCAACGGGCGCGCGACATCTCGTCGGGTGCCCAGATCACTTTGGATCGTGACCGCGACAAGAATCCGGTCGTGGCGCTGCGTGAAATCGCCGAAACCAAGCTCGATCAGGCCGTGTTGAAGGATTCGTTGATTTCGGGAATGCAGAAGCATGCCGACATCGACAAGCCCGAAGAGGTCAACGAGATGGCCGAACTCGAGCAGGAATTGGCGGCGGCCCTGGCCCAGGGCGGCGCCGAAGCCGCCCAGCCGAAGGCCCTGCCGATGGCCGAGGAAGACGACGTCACTGAATAAGGCCCTGTTTTGAGGCCTAGCAGGGCTCAGCCCTGCTATTCGCGCAATCGTCGTGGAGTAGACGCAATCCGCACCATATAGTGCGTGATTGCGATGATTCGTCAGTTCGAACTCGTTGAGCGCGTACAGTCCTACGATCCGGAGGCGGACGAGGATGCGCTTAACCGCGCCTACGTCTATGGGCTGAAGAGGCACGGCAATCAGCTCCGCGCCTCCGGCGACCCCTATTTTTCCCATCCCGTCGAGGTCGCCGGCATCCTGGCCGAGATGAAACTCGATACGGCCTCGATCGTCACCGGTCTGCTGCACGACACTCTCGAGGACACCGACGCCACGCGCGACGAAATCGCCGGCCTGTTCGGCGAGAACATCGCGCGCCTGGTTGACGGCGTGACCAAGCTGTCGCGGCTGGAGATCCAGTCCGAGAGCACCAAGGAAGCCGAGAACCTGCGCAAGCTGGTGCTCGCGATGTCGTCGGACATCCGGGTTCTGCTCGTGAAGCTCGCCGACCGCCTTCACAACATGCGGACGCTCCGCCACATCAAGGAGCCGGCGCGGCGCAAGCGCATCGCGCGCGAAACCATGGACCTCTATGCGCCGCTCGCGTCGCGCATCGGCATGGAAAAGGTCAAGCGCGAGCTCGAGGAACTGGCGTTCGCCGAGCTCAATCCTGACGGCCGGGGCTCGGTGGAGGCGCGTCTGGGCTATCTGCGTGAGCGCGGCGAAAGGCTGGTGCCCCAGATCGAGGCCGAGCTGGTCAAGACCCTGAAGGACGGCGGGCTCAATGCGCAGATCCAGGGCCGGGAGAAGACGCCCTACTCGATCTGGCGCAAGATGCAGACCAAGAACGTCTCGTTCGAGCAGCTCGCCGACATCATGGCGTTCCGCATTCTCGTGGACGACGTCGCCCAGTGTTATCAGGCGCTGGGTCTGCTGCATGGCCGCTATCAGGTGTTGCCGCAGCGCTTCAAGGATTACATCTCCGTTCCCAAACCCAACGGCTATCGCTCGTTGCACACCGGCGTCATCGGACCGCTCGGCCAGCGCATCGAGATCCAGATCCGGACCGCGGAGATGCAGGACCAGGCCGAGCGCGGCGTCGCCGCCCACTGGATTTACAAGCAGGGCGGGCCGTCGACCGACGCGCCGCAATACGCCTGGCTGCGCAGCCTCATCGATATCCTCGACAAGGCACCCAACGCCGAGGAGTTCCTCGAGCACACCAAGCTCGAGATGTTCCAGGATCAGGTGTTCTGCTTCACGCCCAAGGGCAAGCTGATCGCGCTGCCGCGGGGCGCAACGCCGATCGATTTCGCCTATGCCGTTCATAGCCAGGTCGGCGACACCTGCGTCGGATCCAAGATCAACGGCCGCATGCTGCCGCTGCGTACCCAGCTCGCCAACGGCGACCAGGTCGAGATCGTCACGTCGAAGGCGCAGACGCCGTCGCCGACCTGGGAGCGCTTCGTCGTCACTGGCAAGGCCAAGGCAGCCATACGGCGCTTCATCCGCACGCGCCAGCGCGAGCAGTACATCCAGCTCGGCAAGTCGTTGCTCAACAAGACGTTCCACGAGGAAGGTTACGAGGTCACGGAAAAGGGCCTCGATGGCGTGCGCGCCAACTTCAAGCAGACAACCACCGACGATCTGGTAGCCGCCGTCGGCGCCGGGCTGGTGGGCGCGCGCGAAGTGCTGACTGCCGTCTATCCGGGCCTGAAGCAGCCTCGCAAGGGGGGCGCCGACGTGGTGCCGATCTCGCGGGCACGGAACAAGGCCGGGAAGGCCGGCGATGGGACGCGGGGACCGAAGGAAGCCGGCCAGATCGCGATCCGCGGGTTGATCCCGGGCATGGCGGTTCATTTCGCCCGCTGCTGCCATCCACTGCCGGGCGACCGCATCGTCGGGATCATCACGACCGGCAAGGGCGTGACCATCCACACGATCGACTGCGCCACGCTCGAGAGTTTCTCCGAGGCGCCCGAGCGCTGGATCGATGTCGGCTGGGATTCGGTCGGCGAGGGTACGGCCACGGCCTATACCGGCCGCCTCAAGATCACGGTCGCCAACCAGCCGGGCAGCCTGTCGAGCCTGTCGACGGTGATCGCCCGCCATGAAGGCAATATTTCGAACCTGCGCATCGTCAACCGCTCCATGGATTTCTTCGACATGGTGATCGACGTCGAGGTCGCGGACGTGAAGCATCTTGCCGACATCACCGCAGCCCTTCGCGCGACGCCGGCCATCAATGCCGTCGAGCGCGCCCGCAATTGACGATTCCTCCCGCCCTCATCTTGCGAAAGTAACGTATGTCCGCGCAGTCCCGTTTGCGTCTTGGAGTGAACATCGATCACGTGGCGACGGTGCGCAACGCGCGCGGCGGCCATCTGCCCGACCCGTTGCGGGCGGCGCGCCTCGCCGAGGCCGCCGGCGCCGACGGCATCACGGCGCACCTTCGTGAAGACCGCCGGCACATCGTCGATGACGATATCGCCGGCCTGATGCGCGACCTCAAGGTGCCGCTCAATTTCGAGATGGCGGCGACCGTGGAAATGGTCGACATCGCGCTTCGCCATCGCCCGCACGCCGCCTGCATCGTCCCCGAGAAGCGCGAGGAACGGACGACCGAAGGTGGGCTCGATGCGGCCGGCCAGCACAATCACCTGAAGCCGATGATCGCGAGGCTGCGCGATGCCGGCATTCGCGTGTCGCTGTTCATCGAGGCCGACCCGCGCCAGCTCGAGGCCGCGGTAGCGCTGGGCGCGCCGGTCGTCGAACTGCACACCGGCAGGTACTGCGAACTGGACGGCAATGCCAAGCAGGCGGAGTTGATGCGGCTGCAGAAGGGAGCAGCGCTCTGCGCCAAGCTCGGGCTGGAGTGCCATGCCGGGCATGGGCTGAGCTATGGCGACGTCGGGCCGGTTGCCGCGATCCCCGAAGTGCGCGAACTCAACATCGGCCATTTCCTGATTGGAGAGGCGATCTTCGTCGGCCTGGAGCCTGCGATTCGGGAAATGCGCCGCCTCATGGATGCCGCGCGGGAATCGGGGACGGCCGCGTGATCATCGGCATCGGCAACGACCTTTGTGACATAAGGCGCATCGAGAAGTCGCTGGAGAGGTTCGGCGACCGCTTCGTGCAGCGTGTCTTCACCGAGACGGAACAAAAGCGTTCGGAAGGCCGGGCCACACGGGCGGCCAGCTACGCCAAGCGGTTCGCCGCCAAGGAAGCATGTTCCAAGGCCCTGGGCACCGGACTCCGCCGGGGCGTCTATTGGCGTGACATGGGTGTCATCAATCAACGCGGCGGCAAGCCGACCATGGCCTTGAGCGGCGGCGCACTGGTTCGCCTGCAGGAGATCACGCCGGCCGGAATGGCGGCCCAGATCGATCTCACCCTGACTGACGAATATCCCCTGGCCCAGGCCATCGTGATCATTTCCGGCGTGCCCCAGCCGTGAGCGACCGTCGGCCGCAGGCTACTGACGCACATCCAGTGCAAGCCGTCATGTTGGCTCCGGGCTGCGTGCGATTCAGCCGGCTTGGCGCAGTCTTGAAATGACCAATATGCAGCACTCCCATGTGCCCTCGGAGCGGGAGACATGGGCTGCCGGCCCTGCTATAGGCGCGGCTCGTTTGAACTGGAACGGCGATGACGGACGTGGCTGAGCGTCGAAAGCGTGGGCAGGACAAGACCGGCGGGTGGGGCGAAACCATCCGGACGGTGGTCTATGCCGTTTTGATTGCGCTGGTCGTGCGGACTTTCGCCATCGAGCCGTTCAACATCCCCAGCGGATCGATGATCCCGACCCTGCTGGTCGGCGACTATCTGTTCGTCTCGAAATATTCGTACGGCTACAGCAAGCACTCATTCCCGTTCTCGATGGGCCTCTTCCCGGGCCGCATATTCGGCAGCCCCCCCGAGCGTGGCGACGTCGCCGTGTTCAAGTATCCGGGCGACCAGGGCCAGGGCGTGAACCGCACCGACTACATCAAGCGTATCGTCGGCATGCCGGGCGACCGGATCCAGGTGACGAACGGCGTGCTCCACATCAATGGAACGGCAGTGCCGCGTCTGCGCATCGGCGACTATGTGAGGGGCACCAACGGGCAGTATCAGAAGGGCACGCTGTACAGCGAGCAGTTGCCGAACGGTCGCCGCTATACGGTGCTCGAGTACAACGACAATGGTCCTTCCGACAACACGCCGGAGTTCCTCGTTCCAGCCGGCAACTATTTCGTCATGGGCGACAATCGCGACGATTCGCTCGATAGCCGCACGCGCTTGATGTTGCGCGACTTCTCCGGAACGACCCGCGATCGCGACCAGCTCGGTTGGTACGTCCCCTCCGAGAATCTCGTCGGCCGGGCCGAGTTCATCTTCTTCTCCCATGATCCGGCTGTGGCCGGCTGGACTGAGCCATGGAAATGGCCGCAGGCCATCCGCTTCAACCGCTTCTTCATGGCGATCCACTGAAGCCGGCCGAAGTCGATCTCGCGGCACTGGCCGGCAAGATCGGCCATACTTTCGGGCGCGCCGAACTGGCGGCCGAAGCGCTCACCCACCGCGGTGCGCTCGATCGCCAGTCCGACCTGAAGGCCGCCTTTCCCCACGGCAACGAACGGCTGGAGTTCCTCGGCGACCGGGTACTGTCGCTTGCCGTGGCCGATCTGCTGCTCCGCCTTTTCCCGCATGAGCACGAGGGTGAGCTGGCGCGTCGTCATGCAGCGCTTGTCCGTGCCGAGACACTGGTTGAAATCGCAACGGCGATCGGGCTTGGCGCGGATATCAGGCTGGGAGATTCGGAGCGTGCGCAGAGCGGCTCGGTGCGTCCGACCATTCTCGCCGATGCGCTGGAAGCGCTGCTCGGCGCCGTTTTCCTCGATGCCGGGTTTGCGGTGTCGGCCGCGTGCGTGCAGAAGCTGTGGGGCGAGCGGCTGACAAGCCAGGCCGCCGCACCCCGCGACCCCAAGACGGCGCTGCAGGAATGGGCACAGGCGAGACGGTTGCCGCTTCCGGCCTACCGTGAGGTTGGCCGCGAAGGGCCTCCGCACGAGCCGCTGTTCGTCGTCGATGTCGCCATCAAGGGGCACGAGCCCGCGCAGGCGCGCGGCGGCAGCAAGCGCGAGGCCGAACGCCTGGCTGCGATCTCGCTTCTCGAACGTTTGAGCCAGGCATGACCACACAGAATACGCGCGCCGGCTTCGTGGCCATCGTGGGCGCTCCCAATGCCGGCAAGTCGACCCTGGTCAACGCCATGGTCGGCTCGAAGGTGAGCATCGTGTCGCCCAAGGTGCAGACCACGCGCATGCGCGTGATCGGCATCGCCATGGCGGATCTCGCCGATGGCGGCCGCGCGCAAGCCATTCTGGTCGATACGCCCGGCATCTTCCGGGTCGCCAAGCGCCGGCTGGAACGGGCCATGGTGGCCGCCGCGTGGCGTGGCGCCGAGGACGCCGATCTGGTGGCCTTGGTCGTCGATGCCGAGCGCGGCATCGGCCAGGAGACACGCGCCATCATCGAGCGGCTGAAGGAATCGCGAGCCCCGCGCTTCGTGATCCTCAACAAGATCGATGTCGTGCCGCGCGAAAACCTGCTGGCACTTACGTCCGAGTTGAACGCCCTGCTGCCGTTCGAGCGGACCTTCATGGTGAGCGCGCTCAAGAACGATGGCGTAGGCGACGTCCTGACGACGCTGGCGGCTCTCCTGCCGGCAGGGCCGTTTCTCTACCCCGAGGACCAGGCCGCCGACCTGCCGCTGCGTCTGTTGGCGGCCGAGGTCACGCGCGAGCAGGTCTTTCTGCAGCTTCACCAGGAACTGCCTTACGAGGCGGCGGTCGAGACGGAGAAGTGGGAAGACCGTCCCGACGGCAGCGTTCGCATCGAGCAGATCATCTACGTGCAGCGCGACGGTCAGCGCGCGATCTTCCTTGGCAAGGGCGGGGCGCGCATCAAGCAGATCGGCGCCCGTGCCCGACACGAACTCGCCGAGATGCTGGAGCGGCCGGTCCACCTGTTCCTGCACGTCAAGGTGAGCGAGCGCTGGGCCGACGATCCGGCCCACTACCGTACCATCGGGCTCGACTACGAGCCTTAGTCCGCTGGCGCGAACGCGCCAAACGCGGCATACCCGGGATATGGACTGGAGCGATGAAGGTATCGTGCTGTCGGCACGGCCCCATGGTGAAAGCGGTCTCATCGTGTCGCTCCTGACCCGGGCGCATGGCCGACACGCAGGCTTCGTGCCGGGCGGCGGCTCGCGGCGGTCCAGTGCGGTTTGGCAAATTGGCAATGTTGTCGAAGTCGGATGGCGGGCGCGCCTGTCCGACCAGCTCGGCAACTACACTGGCGAGCTGCGTGAGCCGCATGCCGCCCGCGCCCTGGACGATGCCGTCGAATTGGCCGGCCTGTCCGCAGCTTGCGCCGTGGCCGATACCGCCCTGCCGGAGCGCGAGCCGCATCCCGCGATGTTCGACGGCTTCCGCGCCTTCCTGGGCGTGCTCGGCCATCCCGGCTGGCCTGCGATCTACGTCCGCCTGGAACTGGGCCTTTTGCAGGAGCTGGGCTTCGGCCTCGACCTGGAAAAATGTGCTGCAACCGGCGCCACCGATGACCTGGCCTATGTCTCTCCCAAGACCGGGCGGGCGGTGTCGCGCGTGGCAGCCGGCCCCTACAAGGAGAAGCTGCTGGCGCTGCCGGCCTTTCTGTCCACCGGCGGATTGCCGTCCGACGACGAGCATTTGCGCCAAGGCCTCGATTTGACGGGCTATTTCCTCGAGCGGCACGTCTATTGGCCACACAACAAGCCCTTGCCTCCCGCGCGGGCGAGATTTATGGAAACGCTTCAGCGCTAAAATAACAATGGTCGCGGCTAGAATCGCGATCGGTCCCCTCTTCAGTCCCGTCGATGGCAAAACGCAACACAAACGTCATTCCGCTCGCCGCCGTGAAGCCGGTGCAATTCGGACAGGCACTCTCCGAGCGCTACCTGTCCTATGCGCTGTCGACCATCATGTCGCGCTCGCTGCCCGACGTGCGCGACGGGCTGAAGCCCGTGCATCGCCGGCTGATGCACGCCATGCGCCTGCTGCGGCTCGATCCCACCAGCGCCTTCAAGAAGAGCGCGCGCGTGGTCGGCGACGTGATCGGCCAGTATCATCCGCACGGCGACCAGTCGATCTACGACGCGCTGGTGCGCCTGGCCCAGGAATTCTCCGTCCGCTATCCGCTGATCGAGGGCCAGGGTAACTTCGGCAATATCGACGGTGATAACCCTGCCGCGATGCGTTACACCGAGGCGCGCCTCACTGCGGTCGCCGAGGCGCTGCTGGGCGGCATCGACGAGAATGCCGTCGACTTTCGGCCGAACTACGATGGCTCGACTGACGAGCCGATCGTGTTGCCGGGCGGCTTCCCGAACCTGCTGGCCAATGGCTCGGCCGGCATCGCCGTCGGCATGGCAACCTCGATTCCGCCGCACAATGCGGGCGAGCTGTGCGACGCGCTGCTGCACCTGATCAAGACGCCAAACGCACGCATCGACACCCTTGTCGACATGGTGAAGGGCCCGGACTTCCCGACTGGCGGCGTCCTGGTGGAATCGCGCGAGTCGATGGTCGAGTCTTACAAGACCGGCCGCGGCGCCTTCCGGCTGCGCGCGCGCTGGAGCAAGGAAGAGCTGCCGCGCGGCCAGTACCGGATCATCATCACCGAGATCCCGTACCAAGTGCAGAAAGGCCGGCTGATCGAGCGGATCGCCGAGATCATCAACGCCAAGAAGCTGCCGATCCTGGAAGACGTGCGCGACGAATCGGCCGAGGACGTCCGCATCATCCTCGAGCCACGCACCGGCCAGGTGCCGGCCGAACTCTTGATGGAGCAGCTCTTCAAGCTGACTGATCTCGAGATCCGATTTCCGCTCAACCTGAACGTCCTCGACAAGGACAACACGCCCCATGTGATGGACCTGCGCGAGGCACTGCAGGCCTACCTCGACCATCGCCGGGAGGTGCTGATCCGGCGCTCGACGTTCCGGCTCGAGGCGATCGAGCGGCGGCTCGAGATCCTCGAAGGCTATTTGATCGCCTATCTCAATCTCGACAAGCTGATCAAGATCATCCGCGAGGAAGACGAGCCCAAGCCCAAGATGATCAAGGCTTTCGGGCTGACCGACAATCAGGCCGAGGCGATCCTCAACATGCGGCTACGCGCGTTGCGCCGGCTGGAAGAGTTTGAGATCAAGGGCGAACACAAGAAACTCTCGGCCGAGCAAAAGGACCTCAAGGCGCTGCTCAAGGACGAGAAGCTGCAGTGGGGCAAGGTCGCCGACCAAGTGCAGGAAACCAAGGCCAAGTTCGGCCAGAAGACCGCGCTGGGCAAGCGCCGCACCGAGGTCGCCGACGTGCCGGTCGAGATCGAGCACGCGATCGAGGATTTCGTCGAGCGCGAGCCCATGACCGTGATCTGCTCGGACAAGGGCTGGATCCGCGCCGCCAAGGGCCATCTCGACGACAAGCAAGCAGCCGACCTCAAGTTCAAGGAGGGTGACGGCCCGCGCTTCGCGGTCCACGCCCAGTCGACCGACAAGATCCTGGTGTTCGGCACCAACGGCCGGTTCTACACGCTGCCCTGTGACAAGCTGCCGAGCGCGCGCGGCCACGGCGAGCCGATTCGGTTGATGATCGAGCTCGGCAACGAGCATGACATCGTGCAACTCGAGGTGTTCAAGGGCGGACGCAAGTTCCTGGTCGCCTCGGATGCCGGTCGTGGCTTCGTCGTACCGGAGGACGAGGTCGTCGCGCAGACCAAGAACGGCAAGCAGGCGCTCAATCTGGCAGACAAGGAAAGGGCCGTGGCCTTTTCGATCATGCCCGAGGGCGCCGATTCGATTGCGGTGCTGAGCGAAGGCAGGAAGCTCCTGATCTTCCCCCTGGAGCAAGTGCCGGAGATGAGCCGCGGCCGCGGGGTCCTGTTGCAGAAGTCGAAGGCCGACAGACTCTCCGATGCGCAGGTCTTCAAGCTGGGTGACGGCCTGGCCTGGGGCAACCGGCTGATCCCGGCCGGCGAGCTGAAATTCTGGCGTGGCGAGCGGGCCCAGGCGGGGCGAATGCCGGAAAAGGGCTGGCCGCGCGCCAAACGCTTCAAGGATTGACGGGCATGGACCTGACGCTGATCTGGAAGACGGTGCTGATCGGCGTCGTCGAGGGCCTCACCGAATTCCTTCCGGTATCCTCGACCGGCCACATTATCCTGGCCGAGGAGCTGCTGAACTTCCAGGGCCCGCCCGGCAAGGTCTTCGAGATCGTGATCCAGCTCGGCGCGATCCTCGCGGTGTGTTTCCTCTACCGTCGAAAGCTCTGGAATACCGCGACAGGCGTCCTCGCGCGCGACCAGCGCGCCCTCCGGTTCGCGGCGGCGATCGTCGTTGCCTTCCTGCCAGCGGCCGTCGTCGGCGTGGCGGCCCACAAATACATCAAGTCGGTGCTTTTCAACCCGATGGTCGTGGCGATCGCGCTGATCGTGGGAGGCGTGGCCATCCTCGTCATCGAGCGTTTCGCGCAGCGTCCGCGCATCAAGTCTGTCGATGACGTCGACCTCAAGACGGCTTTCCTGATCGGTCTCTGCCAGTGCCTTGCGATGGTGCCTGGTGTGTCGCGCGCTGGTGCTACGATCATGGGCGCGCGCGTCTTTCGTGTCGACCGCGCGACAGCAGCGGAGTTTTCGTTCTTCCTCGCCATCCCGACCATGGTCGGGGCAAGTGTCTACGACCTCTACAAGAACTGGTCGGTTCTGAGCTGGGACCACGGAGCGGTCATCGCCCTGGGGTTCGTCGTGGCATTCGTTTCGGCGGCCATCGTCGTCGGTGCCTTCGTCCGGTTTATCAGCCGTCACGGCTTCGCGGTTTTCGCTTGGTACCGCATCGTCGTGGGTGGGCTTGCACTGGCGTTTTTGCTGCTGCGCTGAGGCTCAAACTGCAGCTTGGAAATGGCGACCGCGACGCGCTTTCCATCCCTGGTGGGGCATGCGATAAACGCGCCATCTTCGCTAATTCGCTTAGCGGAATATGGATATTGATTGAGGTTTAAAGGGAGATTCTTCAATGCAACGTCGCAAATTCCTGCGCACCGCCGGTGTCGGTGGCGCCGCTGTCGCGGCCGCCAGTACGCTTGCCGCGCCGGCCATTGCCCAGTCGATGCCGGAGATCAAGTGGCGTCTGGCCTCGAGCTTCCCGAAGTCGCTCGACACGATCTATGGCGCCGGCGAAGACTTCGCCAAGCGCGTCGCAGCTCTCACCGACAACAAGTTCCAAATCCGGGTTTTCGCCGCCGGCGAAATCGTTCCGGGCCTGCAGGTCGTCGATGCGGTCCAGAACGAGACCGTCGAGTGCGGCCACACCGCGTCCTACTACTATGTCGGCAAGGATCCGACCTTCGCCTTCGACACGGCGGTGCCGTTCGGCCTCAACACCCGTCAGCACAACGCCTGGGTCTACTATGGCGGCGGGCTCGAGCTGATGCGCGAGTTCTACAAAGAATACAACATGACCTCCTTCCTGATGAGCAACACCGGCGGCCAGATGGGCGGATGGTGGCGCAAGGAGATCAAGTCGCCCGAGGATATGAAGGGCGTGAAGATGCGTATCGGCGGCTTTGCCGGTCAGGTCATGGCAAAGCTCGGCGTCATCCCGCAACAGCTTGCCGGCGGCGACATCTATCCGGCGCTGGAGAAGGGCACGATCGACGCGGCCGAGTGGGTCGGTCCCTACGACGACCAGAAGCTCGGCTTCAACAAGGTGGCGCCATACTATTATTACCCCGGCTGGTGGGAAGGCAGCGCCGCGCTGTCGCTCTATGTCGGCCTGAAGGCCTATGACGCGCTTCCGGCTAGCTACAAGGAGGCAATCGCCAGCGCCGCAGGCGAGACCAATGTGAAGTCCGTCGCGAAGTACGACTCGCTCAATCCCCGCGCGCTGCGTGAGCTGGTGGCGGCCGGAACCAAGTTCCTGCCGTTCCCGCAATCGGTGATGGAAGCCTGCTTCAACGCGGCCAACGAGCTCTATGCCGAGACCGTCGCCAAGAATCCGAAGTTCAAGAAAGTGTACGATTCCTGGAAGCCGTTCCGCAGTGAAGAGGTTCTGTGGTTTCGCGTCGTCGAAAACACGTTCGACAACTTCATGGCGCGTCAGTCGGCGGCCAACAAGCTGTAGCGCCTCACACCCAGTGCACTCGATGGAAAAGCCCCGCTTCGGCGGGGCTTGTTCTTTGACCGGGCCCTTTGCAAACCCCTCCCGGAGTGGCAGGTTGATTCTGCTGATCGGAAGCAAAATCCGGCAGACAAAAATGATCTGGGAGGATCAAATATGCAACGTCGTAAATTCCTGCGTAACGCCGGCGTCGGTGGCGCCGCTGTTGCTGCTTCGACAACGCTCGCTGCGCCGGCGATTGCCCAATCGATGCCGGAACTCAAGTGGCGTCTGGCGTCGAGCTTTCCCAAATCCCTCGACACCTTGTACGGCGCCGGCGAGAACTTTGCCAAGTTCATCGGCGAAATGACGGACAACAAGTTCCAGGTCCGCATCTTCGCTGCCGGCGAGATCGTGCCCGGCCTGCAGGTGCTCGACGCCGTGCAGAACGGCACCGTCGAGCTGGGCCACTCGGCCGGCACCTACTATATCGGCAAGGACCCGACGCTGGCCTTCGACACGACGCTCCCGTTCGGCATGAACGCGCGCCAGCAGGAGGCTTGGATGAACTATGGCGGCGGCAAGGAGCTGCTGGCCGAGGTCTACAAGGACTACAACACCATCTCGATTCCCTGCGGCAACACCGGCGCGCAGATGGGCGGCTGGTTCCGCAAGGAGATCAAGACCCCCGAGGACATGAAGGGACTGAAGTTCCGCATCGCCGGCATTGCCGGCATGGTCTGCGCCAAGCTGGGCTCGGTGCCGCAGCAGATCGCCGGTGGCGACATCTATCCGGCGCTGGAGAAAGGCACGATCGATGCCGCCGAATGGGTCGGTCCGTACGACGACCAGAAGCTCGGCTTCAACAAGATCGCGCCGTACTACTACTATCCCGGCTGGTGGGAAGGCGGCCCGCAGACCTCGGCCTACGTCAACCTCACGAAGTGGAACGAGCTGCCGAAGGCCTATCAGTCCGTCATCCAGGCGGCAGCCGCCAGATCGCAGGCCCTGATGCTCTCCAAGTACGACGCGGAGAATCCCAAGGCGCTGCGCGAACTGATGGCGGCGGGCACCAAGCTGATGCCGTTCCCGCAGTCGGTGATGGAAGCTGCCTTCAACGCGTCCAACGAACTCTACGCCGAGATCTCAGCGAAGAACCCGAAGTTCAAGAAGGTCTATGATAACTGGAGGCCGTTCCGCAACGAGGAGATCCTGTGGTTCCGCGTTGCCGAGTTCACCTTCGACAGCTTCATGGCGCGCCAGTCGGGGGCCAACAAGCTCTAGCACCTCAAGTCGAGGCACCGGATGGAAGAGCCCCGCTTTGCGGGGCTTTTCTTTGCCCCTTTGCCAGCGGAAGTCTCGCATGGCAGGCTGATTCCGCTGAGTGGAATATAATGCTCGGCATTAAAAGCCCTTAGGGAGGGACATCATGCAGCGGCGCAAATTCCTCAAGACGGCCGGTGTTGCAACGGCCGCGACGACCGTCGCGGCTCCGGCGATCGCTCAAGCCATGCCGGAACTCAAATGGCGCCTGACCTCGAGCTTCCCCAAGTCGCTCGACACGCTGTTCGGCGGAGCCGAGTCGTTTGCCAAGAAGCTGGCCGTGCTCACCGACAACAAATTCCAGGTCCGCGTGTTTGCGCCAGGTGAGATCGTGCCGGCGCTGCAGGCGCTCGATGCGGTCCAGAACAACACCGTCGAGATGTGCCACACAGCGAGCTACTACTTCGTGGGCAAGGACCTGACGTTCGGCTTCGACGCCGGCGTGCCGTTTGGCCTCACCGCGCGCCAGCAGAATGCCTGGATGCTTCAGGGCGGTGGGCTGCCGCTGATGCGCGAGTTCATGGCGGAATACAACGCGGTGCCGTTTCCCGCCGGCAACACCGGCGTGCAGATGGGCGGCTGGTTCCGCAAGGAGATCAAGTCGGTCGATGACGTGAAGGGGCTCAAGATGCGCATCCCCGGAATCGGCGGCCAGGTTTGGGCGAAACTCGGCGCGGTGCCGCAGCAGATTGCGGGCGGCGACATCTATCCGGCATTGGAGCGCGGCACGATCGACGGCGCGGAGTGGGTGGGTCCGTATGACGACGAGAAGCTCGGCTTCTACAAGGTCGCCCCTTACTACTACTACCCGGGGTTCTGGGAAGCAGGCACGCAGATCTCTCTACTCATCGGCAAGCAGCACTGGGATGCGCTGCCGCCAAACTACAAGGCTGCTGTCGAAACGGTTGCGGCCGACGTGAATGGCGAGATGCTGGCACGCTACGACAATCTGAACCCGCAAGCGCTACGCCGTCTCGTGGCGGCGGGCGCCCAGCTACGTCCCTATCCCCGCGAGGTTCTGGCGGCGGCGTGGAAGGCGACACACGAACTCTACGACGAGTTTTCGACCAAGAACGCCAAGTTCAAGAAGGTCTACGATAACTGGAAGGTCTTCCGCGACGAGCAGTACCTGTGGTTTCGCGTCGCCGAACTGACCTATGAGAACTTCGCCTTCACGGCCGGCCAGACGGTGAAATGAAGTCGATCGGAAAGATCGGAAAAGCCCCGCTCAGCGGGGCTTTTTCTTTGTCCCTTTGCCAATGAGGGCTTCCCATGGCAGGCTGATTCCGCTGGGTGGAATCAATTCTCAGCATACAAACAAAAGGCCCTTAGGGAGGGACATCATGCAACGTCGCAAATTTTTGAAGACTGCCGGCGTGGGCGCTGCCGCCACGACGGTGGCCGCACCGGCCTTGGCGCAGAGCATGCCGGAGCTCAGATGGCGGCTGACCTCGAGCTTTCCCAAGTCGCTCGACACGCTGTGGGGTGGCGCCGAGCTTTTCTGTCGGCGGGTCAGTGAAATCACCGACGGCAAGTTCAAGATCGCGCCGTTCGCTTCCGGCGAGATCGTCCCGGGCTTCCAGGTTCTCGACGCCGTGCAGAACGGCACCGTCGAGATCGGGCAGACTGCTGCGTACTACTACATCGGCAAGGACATCACCTTCACCTTCGATACCGCCGTGCCGTTCGGTCTGAACAGCCGCCAGCACGTCGCGTGGTGGATGCACGGCGGCGGCCGTCAGGCGATGGACGAATTCTACAAGGACTACGGCGTCGTCGGTCACATGATGGGCGGCACCGGCGCCCAGATGGGCGGTTGGTACCGCAAGGAGATCAAGACGGTCGACGACCTCAAGGGGTTGAAGTTCCGTGTCGGCGGCTTCGCTGGCCAGATCCTGGGCAAACTTGGTGTCGTGGCGCAGCAGATCCCGGGCGGCGACATCTATCCTGCGCTTGAGAAGGGCACGATCGACGCGGCCGAGTGGGTCGGCCCCTACGACGACGAGAAGCTCGGCTTCAACAAGGTCGCGCCGTACTACTACTATCCCGGCTGGTGGGAGGGCACCGGCATGGGCACCGCCTATATCAACCAGAAGTCTTGGGACTCCCTGCCGTCGGGCTATCAGAAATCGATCGAGGTGGCGGCCAACGAAGTGACGCTTTGGATGTTGGCCAAGTATGACAACGGCAATCCTGCGGCGCTGCGCCGGTTGGTGGCCGGCGGCACCAAGCTCCTGCCATTTCCAACCGCGGTGCTCGAAGCCTGCTTCAATGCGACCAACGAAGTCTGCAACGAGATCGTCGCCAAGAACCCGAAGTTCAAGAAGGTATGGGAAAGCTGGAAGCCCTACCGGTCCGAACAGGTTCTGTGGTCCCGCATCGCGGAAGGCGGTTTCGACGGCTTCATGGCCCGCATGTATGGCGCCGGCAAGGTCTAGACCTTTAACCGCAACCGCAGACGTGAAAACCCCGCTGCGGCGGGGTTTTCTTCGTCCGGACGTTTTCTTCTTTCAGGCAGTGTGACGCTTTCCAAAATGAATTCCGCATGCCAGTCTTCCGCCGCTGAAGGGGAGCTATCAAAGCGTCCTGTTAGGGAGGAACTGAGTGATGAAGCGTAGGAAGTTTATTAAGACCGCGGGTGTTGGTGCCGCGGGTGTAGCGGCGGTATCGACTGTGGCGGCGCCGGCCATTGCGCAGAGTATGCCGGAAGTTAAGTGGCGTTTGACGTCGAGCTTCCCGAAGTCGCTCGACACGCTGTGGGGCGGCGCTGAGCTCTTCAGCAAGATCGTCGGCGAGATGTCGGACGGCAAGTTCCAGGTGAGGGCTTTCGCCGCCGGCGAAATCGTCCCGGCCCTGCAGGTTGCTGATGCGGTGCAGAACGGCACCGTTGAGGCCGGGCAGACTGCCGCCTACTACTATTTCGGCAAGCATCCGAACTTCGTGTTCGAGACCGGCCTGCCATTCTCGATGAACCAGCGGCAGTACTATGCCTGGCTGGAATTCGGCGGCGGCCATGAGCTGATCAACGAATTCTACAAGGAGTACAATTTCCGCTCCTTCACCTTCGGCGGCACTGGCTGCCAGATGGGCGGCTGGTTCCGCAAGGAAATCAAGTCGATGGACGACATGAAGGGGCTGAAGTTCCGCGTCGGCGGCTTCGCCGGCCTGATCCTCACGCGCCTTGGCGTCGTGCCGCAGCAGATCGCGGGTGGCGACATCTATCCGGCGCTCGAGAAGGGCACGATCGACGCCTGCGAATGGGTCGGTCCTTACGACGACGAGAAGCTCGGCTTCAACAAGGTCGCCAAGTACTACTACTATCCCGGTTGGTGGGAAGGCGCGTCGGTCGGCTCGCTCTATATCAACAACGATGCCTGGGCGAAGCTGCCCAAGCCTTATCAGGCGATGGTCGAAGCAGCGGCTGGCCGCGTTACCTCTTGGATGGTGCCGAAGTACGACGCCGGCAATCCGCCGGCGCTGCGTCGCCTGGTGGCGGCCGGCACCGAACTGCGCCCGTTCCCGCGCACCGTCCTCGAGCCGTGCTTCCTCGAGTCCTACAAGTACTACGACGAACTCTCGGCCAAGGATCCGAAGTTCAAGAAGATCTACGACAGCCTGAAGTCGTTCCGGTCGGACGAGAACCTGTGGTTCCGGGTCGCCGAGAACACCTTCGACAACTTCAACTTCTCGATGTCGGCCCAGGGACGTTAGAAGTCGCTGACGACCACACCAAAAGAAAGCCCCGCCGAAAGGCGGGGCTTTTTTGTTGCCGGGTTTGTTGCAGGGCCGCTCAGTTCTTGGGCGGCGGAGTGCCGAAGATGGGCGGAGCGCTGTCTTCGCTCGGCGGCGCCTGGATCTCGATCTTGACCTTGCTCGGGTCAAGGCCATGCGGCTTGTCGAGAAAGACGGTCACGACCTGCGGCACGAAGATCACGATTGCCACCATGATGAGCTGCAGTAGCACCCAGGGGATCGAGCCCCAGTAGATGTCGGAACTCTTCACTTCCTTGGGCGCGACGCTGCGCAGGTAGAACAGGGCGAAGCCGAAGGGCGGATGCATGAACGAGGTCTGCACGTTGACGCAGATCATGACTCCGAACCAGATCAGGGCCGCGTCGGCGCCGACCACCGGCGTGAGCAGCTTCTGCGCCACCGGCGCCAGCATCGGCACGATGATGAAGGCGATCTCGAAGAAATCGAGGAAGAACGCCAGGAAGAAGATGAACAGGTTGACGACGATCAGGAAGCCCCAGACGCCGCCTGGCAAGCCCGACATCAGATGCTCGACCCAGCGGTTGCCGTCGACGCCCGCAAAGGTGATCGAGAAGCAGGTCGCGCCAACCAGGATGAAGGCAACCATCGCGGTGATGCGCATCGTCGCATTCATCGCCTGGATGATGAGATCGCGCAGTTCCTTGAACTGCCACGCCCGGTAGCACAGCCAGATGACCGATGCGAACATGACGGTGAAGGCGATCTTGAACGGAATCGACTTGAACGCGACCATGCCGATCAGGGATCCAACGATGGCCGCAACGCAGCCACCGATGAACATCGTGCGATCGAACTTGGTCAGCGGCGCATTGCGCACGACGGCCAGGACGATAGCCCCGATGGTGCCCATGGCGCCGGCTTCGGTCGGCGTGGCCAGGCCCATCATGATCGTGCCCAGGACGAGGAAGATCAGGATGGCGGCCGGGATGATGCCCCAGGCGCACTTGATCAGCAGGGCCCTGCCGAACAGCGTTCGCGGCACCGGCGGCAATGCCTCCGGCCGGGTGATCGACACATAGAACGTGTAGGCGGCGAATATGGCGATCTGGAGCAGCGAGGGGCCCCAAGCGCCGAGATACATGTCGCCGACCGAACGGCCGAGCTGGTCGGCCAGGACGACCAGAACCAGGGACGGCGGAACAAGCTGCGTGATCGTGCCCGACGCGGCAAGGACGCCGGTCGCGTAGCGCATGTCGTACTTGTAACGCATCATCACCGGCAGGGTGATCAGCGCCATGGCGATCACTTGGGCCGCCACGGTGCCGGTGATGGCGCCCAGGATGAACCCGACGATGATGGTCGAATAGCCCAATCCGCCCCTGACCGGTCCGAAGAGCTGGCCCATCGATTCGACCATGTCTTCGGCCAGACCGCATTTCTCCAGGATCGCGCCCATGAAGGTGAAGAACGGGATGGCGAGCAGCAGTTCGTTGGACAGGATGCTGCCGAACACGCGGCCGGGGATGGCCTGCATGAAGGCCATCGTGAAATAGCCCATGTCGATCGCCAGGAAGCCGAAGAAGAATCCGACAGCGGCCAGCGAGAACGCAACCGGGTAGCCGATGATCATGAAGACCACCAGGCCGCCGAACATCAGCGGCGGCATCCATTCCAAGGGGATCATCATTGCGTCGGCCTCTCGTAATGTGCTTCGAGACTGTCGACGGCATAGTCATTCAAGAACGCCACACGTTTGATCAGCTCGGAAAGTCCCTGCAGCGCCAACAGGGCAAAGCCCAGCGGCAGCACTATCTTGATCGGCCAGCGCAGCAGCCCGCCGGCATTCGACGAGTGCTCGAACACGTTATAGGACTGCATGAAGAACGGCCAACTCAGCCACGCCATCATCATGCAAGTCGGCAGCAGGAAAACCAGCGTGCCGAGAATATCGACCCAGAGCTGACCGCGGCGGCTCAGTGTCATGTAGAGGAGATCGACCCGGACATGCTCGTTGCGCTTGAGGGTATAGGCGGCGCCAAACATCACGATCACGGCGAACATGTACCACTGCACTTCAAGCCAGGCGTTGGAACTCTGGTCGTAGGCATAGCGGACCATCGCGTTGCCGCCGCTCACGATGCAGGCAATCAGCACGAGCCAGTTGCAGATGATGCCGATTTTTTCGTTGAGTGCGTCGACGATGGCGCTGAAGGACAGCAAAAGGCGCATCCATCTCCCCTTTGGCGAATTTTTGTTGTCGACTCCCCGTTCTCGCCGACCCGGGAGCCTCTTAGATAACGCAGTCCAAGGAACCACGCCAGCGTGTGGGACCGTTCCGACAGAGGGGGGCATGCGTCAAGTTGCTACACCCGCCGGACTCTGCCTAGGGCGTAGGCAACTCCGTCCACCCCTCTGGCCCGAAGAACTCCAGCGGCCGAAACGCCTGCTTGTAGGCCATCTTGCTCGAATCGGCGATCCAGTAGCCGAGGTAGACATAGGGCAGTCCGCGCCGCGCGGCGGCGTTGGCCAGCCACAGGATCATGTGGGTGCCAAGACCACGCCGGGCGTCCTGCGGATCGAAGAAGCTGTAGACTGCGGACACGCCGCTCGACAGCCAGTCGACCAGGCACGCACCGACCAGTCGGCCATCGGTCGAGTCGTCGCGAAACTCGATGATCGCGGTTTCCACCGGGCTTTCCTCGACCATGGCGCGATAGTCGTCGAAATCCATGTCGGCCATGTCACCGTCGCGATGGCGGGTCAGCACGTAGCGTGAAAACAGCGCGTACTGTTCACCGGTCGCGAGCGGCTGGCACTCGACGGCTTGGACATGTTCGTTGCGCCGCAGAATCCGGCGCTGGGCCCGGCTGGGCTCGAAGTCGCGAACACGGATACGCACCGGCACGCAGGCGCGGCAGCCATCGCACAGGGGCTTATAGACGAAATGGTGGGAGCGCCGGAACCCGGCGTCGGTCAGCGTGTCGTGCTGGGAGATGGCATCCGGTCCGCTCAGTTCGGTGACGAGCTTGGTCTCCAGCCGGTGCGGCAGATACGGACAGCGCATCGCCGGCGTGGTTCGGAAGAACCGGAGGGTCTGGATGTTTTGGCGGATGAACATGAATTCAGCTGAGCGAGTGTAGCCTTCCCACGGGCGAAGGAAAGCGGCCGTTCATTCGCCAAAAGTCGAATCGGGCCCCGCTGTCATGCCCTGGGGGATCTGCCGGCCATCCGGCGGATGGGTATCATGGCGAGCCGTATCAACTTGGGCAGCAGCCACACCAAGAGGGCGACGAAAGCGGCCAGAAGACACAGGAATGTGATGGGATGCGCGATCGCCAGCGCCAGGCCGCCGATCACGGTGACATCCTCGGTGAGCGAGGCGGCGACGTTGCTGAAGGGCTCCGGCGATGTGTTGATCAGGGCCCGCGAGCCGGTCTTGGCGATATGCGTTCCCGCCGCCAGGGTACCGCCCATCAGCCCGGCGATGGCCGCGACCTCCGGGCTGATCCCGCCCGCGGCGCCGTAGGCCAGCAGGAAGCCCGCCGGAATGCGCACGAAGGTCTGCAACACGTCGTTGATGCTGTCGACGTAGGGAATCTTGTCGGCGAAGAAATTGAGCGCGAACAGCAGCGCCGCCACGCCCATGACCCAGGGCGAGGCCAGGATCTGCAGATCGTGTGGCAGAGCCACGAGACCCAGGCGCTGGGCGGCGCCCAGGACCAGTACGGCGGCGTAGGCATTGAGGCCGCTCGCCCAGCCGGCGCCCAGCGCCACGGCAATCGCTGCAAGGGTCTCGGCACTCATCGGTCGGACTTCAAAGGGCGCGCCTGGCCTTGAGGGCGGTCGCCAGCGTGCCGTCGTCCAGCCAGTCGAGTTCGCCACCGACCGGGACGCCATGGGCAAGGCGGGTGAGCGGCACGTCCAGCTCGCCCAGCCGTTCGGCCAGGTAGTGGGCGGTGGTCTGGCCGTCGACGGTGGCGTTGGTCGCCATGATCACTTCACGGATGCCGCCGGCGCCGACGCGCTTCACAAGGGCTGCGATATTGAGCTCTTCCGGTCCGATGCCGTCGAGCGCCGACAGCGAGCCGCCGAGCACGTGATATCGGCCGGGAAATATCTTGCCGCGCTCCATCGCCCAGAGATCGCCGACGTCCTCGACGACGCACAGCAATCCCGCGTCACGCTTGGGATCGGCGCAGATCGAGCAGGGATCGACGGTGTCGAGATTGCCACACACCGAGCAGGCCCGGATCGTCCGCGCCGCGTCAGCCAGCGCGGCACTCAGCGGCTGCATCAGCGTTTCGCGTTTCTTCAGCAGATGCAGCGTCACGCGGCGGGCGGAACGCGGGCCGAGGCCGGGCAGTCGGCCCAGCAAGTGGATCAGGCGCTCGATCTCGGGCCCATTCATCTGCGACGGTCGCCTGGTGCTTGAGGTTAAAGCTTGAAGCCGGGCGGCAGGGGCAGCCCGCCGGTGATGGTCTTCATCTGCTCCTGGACCGTCTGCTCGACTTTCGCCCGTGCGTCGTTGGCGGCGGCCACGACCAGGTCCTCGACGACGCCCTTGTCGGCTGGCACGAACAGCGAGGCGTCGATGTCGACGCGGCGGGTCTCGTTCTTGCCGTTGACCGTGACCTTGACCAGGCCGGCGCCTGAGGTGCCCACGATCTCCAGCCGCTCGAGCGCCGCCTGCATCTCCTGCATCTTCTGTTGCATCGCCTGCGCCTGCTGCATCAGGCCGCCGAGATCTTTGAGTTTGTCGAACATCAGAACTCGCTTTCGGGAATGTCGTCGTCCGCGGGATATTCCTCGGCCGGTGGCGGCTCCTCGCCGGGCGGGCCTTCGAGGCCCGCCAGCAGGGACGTGTGCTCGCCCTTGCGGCGCACGGTATCTAGCTTGGCGCCGGGAAAGGTTTTCAGGATGGCCTGGACCACGGGATTGTCCTCGGCCTGGCTGCGCAGATCGTCGGCCTTGGTGGCCTTCTGGGCGACCAGCGTCGGCTTGCCGGCGTCGCTCGAGACCGAGGCGATCCAGCGCCGCCCCGTCCAGCGGCTGAGGGATTCGCTCAGACGGTGGGCGAGGTCGGGCGGCGCCTGCGGTTCGGGCCGGAACTCGATCAGGCCGGGTTCGCAGCGCACCTCGTGCACATGGTGCATCAAATAGTTGACCAGCCGTGCCTCGCGCTTGGTTTCGAACAGCGCCACGACCTCGGTGAAGTTCCTGGGCGCCGGCAGAGCCTCGGCGGGCTGCCCCCCCACCATCAAGGCAGCCTGCGCCGGCTGTGCTGCCAGTCGCGCCGTCGCACCGCCGCCTCCGCCACCACGCGGCGCCGGCGCACCGGTGCCGTTGCTCGGTGCGCCGCTCTGCAGTGTCTTGATCGCGTCGGCGGGCGAGGGCAGGTCGGCCAGATAGCAGAGGCGGATCAGGGCCATTTCGGCGGCCCTGAGCGGCGAGGGCGCTGTGAGCGTTTCCTGTAGGCCCTTCATCAGCAACGTCCAGGCCCGCGTGAGCGACGCCATGGAAAGCTTGGCCGCCATCGCCAGGCCCTGCGCTCGCTCGCTGTCGGCCGAGCCCGCCGCGGCCTCGGGCGCCACTTTCAGCCGGGTCACCCAGTGCGTGAGCTCGAGCAGGTCCTGCAGGACGACCACCGGATCGGCACCCGAATCGTGCATCTCGCCAAGGGCCGCGACCACCGCCGGCGCATCGCCGCGCATGGTCTTCTCGAACAGTTCCAGCACGCGGCCGCGATCGGCCAGACCCAGCATGTCGCGCACCTGAGCGGCATCGACCACGCCGCCGCCATGGGCGATCGCCTGGTCGAGCATGGAAAGCCCGTCGCGCACCGAGCCGTCGGCGGCGCGGGCGAGCAGCGAAAGCGCCTCGGGCGAGATCTCGACCTTCTCGGCCTCGGCGATCTTGCCGAAGTGCTGGATCAACACGTCCTGCGGGACGCGCTTCAGGTCAAAGCGCTGGCAGCGGCTCAGCACCGTCACCGGCACCTTGCGGATCTCGGTGGTCGCGAACAGGAACTTCACGTGCGGCGGCGGCTCTTCCAGCGTCTTCAGCAGCGCGTTGAAAGCCTTCTCCGACAACATGTGCACTTCGTCGATGATGTAGACCTTGTAGCGCGCCGACACAGGGCGATAGCGCACGCCCTCGATCAGCTCGCGCACGTCGTCGATGCCGGTGCGGGAGGCTGCGTCCATCTCGATCACGTCGACGTGGCGGTCCTCGGTGATGGCCTTGCAGTTGTCGCAGACGCCGCAGGGATCGACCGTCGGGCCGCCCTTGCCGTCGGCTCCGACGCAATTCAGCGCGCGCGCGATGATGCGGGCGGTCGTGGTCTTGCCGACGCCGCGCACGCCCGTGAGCATGAAGGCATGCGCGATGCGGCCCGACGCGATGGCATTGCGCAGCGTGCGCACCATCGCCTCCTGGCCGACCAGGGTGGTGAAATCGGTGGGGCGGTATTTGCGGGCGAGGACGCGATACGGAAGCGCTTGTTCGCTGGGGGGCTTTTCGCCCGTCCCTGTCGTGGCCTTGGCCATGCGCTCACCCGCTCGAATGCGCCGCAGCCCCTTAATGCCCGGCGGTCGTCGCGCCCGGCGACCTGTTCCTTGCGACGGCGCGCGCGGGAACAGGGTGAGAGACCAGCATGACCCGAAGCGAATTCGTTACGGCTGCTTCCTTCCGGATCTGACCGGGTTGGCGACTGCTCCGCCCACACCGGCCCCTCGGGGGCCTTATATCAGGAGTCCGGGGGCGGGGCACAAGGGATGAAGTGGACCATTCCCGGCCACACCTGAAAGGGTGTTGTTTGTTCCATATCGGCGTCCCGATTTGCGAGCCAACACCTTGATTCAATGCTGTAATTGGCGCGGCGCATGCCTCGGATTCCGGCATGGACGGCGCCAGAATGCGTGTGCCTCCATGATCGGCCGGCGTGGACCATTTAGTGGACCATCTCAGGGACCGCCCGTCCGGCGGCCGAGGGTCGCGACGTGCCGTACGCCCTGGCCCGGAATTTCGATCCATTCGGACACCTCGGCAGGTGCCGCGGCCACTTTGGGAGCCCGCCGCCGACCGGGCACGGCGCGCCAGGCGGCCGCGAACGCCGGCAGGGTCGCGCGCCATTTGTAGAGGCTCGACCGCGGCACGCCGGCGGCGTCGGCAGCGGCCCGAACCGAGCCGGTTTTCCGCAGGATCTTGAGGAAGCGGCTGCGCGCATCCACGGCGACGCGCCGCCTGGAGAGGTCGGTCATTTTCACGCTCCTGATTTGGAAAAAGAAACGCCCGGTCGGAAAATCCGCCGGGCGTTGACGCTGGAGTGAATTACCCCAACTTATATGAAAATATACGCCGAAACGGCTAAACCTGCAACTTTCATTTCAGCGATCCAAAAAGCTTCGCCCAGCCACTTCCAGCGCGCGAAGCTGGGCCTCGGCCTTGGTCCGGAAGACATGCCGGAGACGGGCCAATCCCACGTCGTGCTCACTCTGCGCCGACCCGACCCGACCCGACCCGACCCGACCCAAAAGGAGAACATCATGCTCGATCACGTCTTCATATCTGTCAGCGACACGGAACGGTCGATTGCCTTCTACACCGAAGCGCTTGCGCCGCTCGGCATCACCCACATCCACGATTTCGACGGCAAGGACGGTCCGGCAGGGCATCCCGACTTAAAAGGCTTCGGCTCCAATGGACGAATCTACTTCTGGCTGAGGGAAGGCCGTGCCGATGCAAGCTCGGCCCATGTCGGCTTCGTCGCGAGAAGCGAGGCCGAGGTGAACGCCTTCTATGACGCCGCAATGGCGGCAGGCGCCGCCGATAACGGCAAGCCGGGCACGCGCCTCTATTACGATCCGCGATACTACGCGGCCAACGTCTTCGATCCGGATGGTTATAGCCTGGAAGCGGTCTACAAGAGCTGGCAGCACGCGCGCTGATCTCTCGTCGCTCAACCCGAATTCCGCGCGGCCCCGATCCCGATCGCACCGCCTTCGGCGAGCGCACGCTTCGTGGCCAGCGACAGCTCCAGCGCCTCGATCGCCCGGTCCGCATCGAGCAACTCGGGATCGGCGCGGCCTCCGATGCAATCGACGAAGCGCTGCAGCTCGACTTCGTAGGGATTGCGGCCCTGTATCGCGACAGGAGCGGGTGGGCCGGTCTCTTCGGCGATCGTAAAGGCGTTTTCGGGCGGGCCGCTGCCGCTAAACACTGTCCGCAACTCGAAGGTCGCGCGCTCGAACAGGGCGCGGAAACCGGTCGAGAAGGGAAAGCCGCGGGGCATGAGACCGCTGGCCGCGATCGTGGCGTGGCGGCCGTCGTCCCAGGACAGCAGTGCGGAAATGTCGCCCGGCGTTCCGTCCTCCATTCGCGCTGCGCTGGCCGACAGGCGGGCCGGCCGGCCCATCAGCCAGAGGGCCGCGTCGAAGTCGAAGGTCATCAGCTCGGTCGAGGGATCGCCATAGTGCGCCTTGCGATCGGACGCATCGGGGCGGAGATAGGAGCCCAACCGCCATGTGGACAGGCTGAGAAGGCGGCCGTGCTCACCCGACGCGACCACGTTCCTCAGATGCGCATACGCACCGACCGACCGCATCAGCAGTCCGACCTGCAGCAATCGATCGGCGCGTCGCGCCGCATCGCGCACCTGCTTGGCCTCATCGAGGTGGAGGGCCAGTGGACTCTCGCAGAACACGTGCTTGCCCTGCTCGAGCGCCGGGATGACGAAGGCGGCGTGGACGGCGCTTGGCAGGCAGACGTCGATGGCGTCGATGTCGACATGCCTGATCAACGCATCGGCATCGGCGAACGGCTCCGCGCCGCAGAGGCCGGCCACGAAACGTGCGCGTGCCTGGTCGCGCGCGAAGACACCTACGACCTTGGTGTCCGGCAGACCCGCATAGGCCGCCGCATGCGTGGCACCCATCGCGCCGGCGCCCAGGATGCCGATCCGGACCGTGGTACCTTCCATTTGCGCCTCAGTTCTCGCCCTGTGCATCCGTGCCGATGTGCCTGCCCGGGTCCATGCGTTCATGCAGTACCCGTACGATCTCGATCAGGCCGGGCCGGACCTGACGAAAATAGAGGACATGTACCGGCCGTCGTGGCGGAGCTGGTGGGGCGTCGATGCGTGCGTACCTTACGTGGAGGCTTCGAACACCGGATAGAAGATGTGTGCAGTCCCGCGTGGCCGGCCCTTTCGGGTCGGCGGATACTCGCCGCATCGCTGCCGTGAGGATCGCTGCGTAGCGAAGCCGGCCCTCGCTTCCCCATCGTTCTCGACTTGTCGCGAGGATGTTCGCCAGATCCGCCCGCGCCGGATGGGAGAAGCGAAAGCGCGCCACCGGTTCAGCGCGTGCTGTCGCCCGGTTGGGGTGCCAATCGTTCTACGTAGCCGTCGAGGTCGGCATCGTCGATCTCGATGAACTCGCCCCGGTCGAGCGCGTCGATGCCCGCCTTGATCTGCATGCGCAGCGACTTCAGCTTGAGAGCATCCTCGCGGCGGCGCTGCTGGAGGGCGCGCAGCGCATCGCGGACGGCTTCGCTGGCATTCTGGTACTCGCCCGTCTTGACGATTTTTTCGACGAAGGCGTCCTGCTCCGCGGTCAGACTGATGTTTCGGGTCGGCATTTCCGCTTCTCCTTCCAGAGGCGAGAATATCCGCTATGGCAAAGTTTGCCAATCGAGAATCCTGTGCCTGCCAATGGCCCTATCCAGGTCTGCCACTCGATTCAGCGCCGCACCTTGCGCTTCTTCGGGGCGAAGCGCCGTTCGAGTTCGGCGGCGGCCCGCGCTTTCGATACGCTGCGGCTACCGCCGACCCAGAGTTCGACGATCCGGCCCGCGGCGTTGCGCACGCGGCGGACCTTCTCGCTATGGCTGGCATATCCGTTGCCGAGGGCGACACGGCCGGCGTCGCGTCCGGTCACCTCGATCTCGCTGGTGTCGAGGAACGGATGGCCCATCCCTGGCACGCCGATGAGGACCTTGTTGCCCATGGGCACGAGATCGAAGGCGCCCCATGAAGACCACCAGCGACCCGTCCAGCCGGCGACCCGGCGCGAGGGCGGGCCGTTGGTCGCGAAGGTGCGCAGGATGTTGACGGCATTGTCGACCCAGAAGCCCGACCAGCCGTCGGCGGCGTTGCACATGATCGACACCGTCAGATCCTGGTCGGGCAGGGTGACGGTGCGCGAGACGTAGCCGAGAAGACCGCCGGAATGGCCGAACCAGTTCCAGCCGCCACCCCCTCCGCCAATGGCGCCGCTCATGGTGCCGAGGCCGTAGTAGCTTTCGAGGGCGGAATGCGGGTTGCGCCAGTGCCGGCGCACCATCTCGCGCCGGCTGGCGGGCGACAGGATGCTGCGCTTGGCCGTAGGCGAGAGCTGGTTGAAGAATAGAGCGGTATCCGCCGCCGTGCTGACGAAGCCGCCTGCCGGCGTGATGGCGTTTTCCCGATACTCGCTGGGAATGACGATCCTGCGGCCGAGCGGTTGGCGGGCGCTGTGGCCGCGCGCGAACGGCGTGCCGCGCGGCAGCGGCATGTCGGGCTTCGTCTCCTTCAGGCCCGCCGCCTTGACGATCTCGCGCTCGATCCAGGCGGCGTAAGGCTCGCCCGTGACGTTGCTGATCACGAGTCCCAGCAGGCCGTAACCGTGGTTGGAATACTTTAGCCGGAGCCCCGCCTCGATGATCGGTCCCGACGCCAGATCCGCCCGGAGTTCGTCGGCATCGGGATAGGGCCGGCGCTCGTCGAACTGGCCGGCATCGGCGCCGTCGCGCACCAGGCCGGCGCTGTGCGAGAGCACCTGCGCCAGCGTGGCGGCGGCGGTCTTCTTGTTCAGGCCGTCGACAAAGCTGCCGACGGGATCGTCGAGCCTGAGGCGGCCCTGTTCGCGCAGCTTCAGGATGCCGGCGGAAGTAAAACTCTTGGAGTGCGAGGCGATGCGGAAGCGGTGCCGTGGTGTCAGTTCTTCGCCAGTCGACAGGTTGGCATGGCCGAACGCGCGATCGAGCACGACCTTGCCGCGATGGACGACGGCGAACAGGCAGCCCGGCAGTTGCGCGTTCTGCATCTGGTAGTCGAGCCACGACGGCATGTAGTCGAGAGCGGCGCCAAGCCAGCGGTCCATGTGCTTCTCCCCCGAGACGCCAGAGCTATCGTATATTGACCTTCTTCCGTCGTCCCGAGCGGAGCCGCCCGAAGGGCGGCGCAGTCGCGGGACCTTCCCTCATCAACAAGGACTGTCGATTTGAAAAAAGGTCCCTCCACTTCGCGCCTTCGGCGCTCCAGTGCGGAGACTACTCCGCACGAGTCGGACGACGGAAATGCGTCATATTCGATAACCCCACCCTGATGCTGCCGACTTTAGCAGCAGGCCGGGTTACGTGCATGCCGCGCGGCTTCACCCCATGCGCAACAACGGCACGGCGGCGGCGGCCAGCAGCACGGCCGCGATGCGCGTCCGGGTGAACGGCTCTTTCAGGAAAACGACGGCAATCAGGATCGCGAAGACAGAACTGGTGTCGCGCAAGGCCGCGGCGGGCGCTACCGGCGCGTGGCTCCACACCCACAGGATCAGGAGATACGACGCCATCGCGGCCACCGCGGTCGGCAGGGCGGTGGCCCATCGTCCCTCCAACTGCTTCCAGGGCGATCCCGCCGCCCGCTGTCGCCAGCACATGGCGGCGGCGTTGGTGATCGAGACGACGAAGCCATAGGCCCAGGGATTGCCGGAGGCGCGGACACCGCGCGCGTCGCACATTACATAGGCCGCCGTGCCGAGGCCTGCCGCGAGGGTCCAGGCCAGCGCTTTCAGGGTGACCGTCCGGTCGTGCGCGGCATCAAGGGCGAGCACGCCGAGCGCAAGCGCGATCACGACGATGCCGGCGAGTGCTGCCGGACCGAACTGCTCGCCCGTCAGCGCCGCCGACAGCGGCACCACGAGCAGCACCGCCACCGCGCGCACGACGGGATAGACGAGACCGAAGCCGCCCAGCTCGTAGGCGCGCAGCAGTGCCGTCACCGTGAACAGATTCGTGAGCGTGGAGGCCACGACCCAGATCCAGGCGCCCGGCGCGGGCAGGCCGGACCATAGAAGCGCCGGCACCACCAGGATCGCCCCCAGTAGCATCTGCGCCGTCATCGCCTGGGCCGGATGGCGATCGGCCTTCACGGCGGCGTTCCAGCCGGCGTGCAGCAGCGCGCTCAGCAAGGCGGCGAGGACGTCGATCGCGTTCATCGGGTCTTTACCGAAGAGGCGGCGTGGCGACGATGACCACGGCGTAGCGCGCCGGCTTGGCGGTCGGATTGCGGTAGGCGACCGGCCGGTCGAGGACCATCGCCAGGCAATCGCCTAAAGCCAGCGTGTAGGGCTGGTCGCCCAGCGTGACTTCGATCGTTCCCTCGAGGACCCAGATCTGTTGATGCGTCACACCCGGGCGCGCGCCCGTGCCGTAGCTCACCCGCGCGCGCGGTGGAAAGACGACCTCGACGATCTGGATCGGCGACGGATAGCCGTCGGGCGACACGTTGCGCCGTCGGTAGCCCGATTCGGGGTCGCGCCATTCGAGTTGGCCGGCCCTTCGCGAAACCGGTTCGCTGGGAGCAGAGGGCGCCTCGAAGAGCGATGCCAGGGAGACGCCGAGGCCGGTCGCGAGCTTTTCGAGCACGACGGCGGTCGGGCTGCTTTCGCCGCGCTCGATCAGCGAGATCATCGAGCGGCTGACGCTACAAGCCTCTGCCAGCGCGTCGAGCGCCAGCCCGCGATCAGCCCTGAGCTGTCGAACGCGCGCACCAATTCTTTCGTTGATCGTCATCCATCCAGTTTATTGGAATAACAATCCAATATACAAGAGGGCAGCCTAGGCAGCACCATTTAGCCCGTGGCAGAGATCACATGCGCTCTGATGCGGCCGTCGACCGGCCCGCTGCCAAATCGATGCGCGAGGGCTTCCGTTGCGGCCTTTGTCGCTTCGTCGAGGCGCGTGGCATCCCGGGTCACGATCTCGTTTCGCAGCGGCGTTCCCTGGCAGTAGGCGACGGCCACGTCCCGCGGCGAAGCGGCTTTGCTTCTGTGCTCGACCGTTTCGATCGCGATGTCGGTAAAGCCCGCGGCGCTCAGCTCCTCGCGAATCCTGCCGACATCGTGATGGCCGTGCGGCGTGCGCGCCATGAACAGGGGCGGATCCTGCGGAAAGACCTTGGCCAGCGCTTCGGTGACGACGTCGGCGAACTCGTTCTCGGAAATCCGGTCCCAGACATTGAACATGAAGTGCCCGCCCGGCTTCAGGACGCGACGGGCCTCGCGGTAGCCTTTGACCCGATCGGGGAAGAACATCGCGCCGAACTGGCAGGCCACGACGTCGAAGGCCCGGTCCTCGAACGGCAGGGCGAGTGCATCGGCCTGTCGCCAGGTCACGCGATCCGGCGGGGATTGCCGCGCCGCCGCCTGGTCGAGCATCGCCTGATTGAGATCGGTCGCCACGATGCGTGCATGCCCGGGAAGCCGTGCAGCGATGGCGCGCGTGAGGACACCGGTGCCCGCGGCCGTCTCCAGGACATCCAGGGGCCCGGCAAGGACGATCCGCCCGGCCAGGTCACGCGCGTAGGGCTCGAAGATGAGTGGAACCATGAGCCGGTCGTAGACCTCGGGAATCGATCCCGCGAAGACCTTGTCGTCCGCGACCATGGCGCTGCTCCGCCGAGAGAGACAAGCTGTCGAGAGGCGAAGAGTAGCGCCGCCCTGTCGTGATTCTCAAGTCACGGTTCTCAAGCAGTGCGACGGTCAACGGGGCGGGCCAACGGGGCGGGCGAGGCCGAGATGCTCGCGCAAGGTCGCGCCTTCATAGTCACTGCGAAACAGGCTGCGCTCCTGCAGCAGCGGCACCACGCCGTCGACGAAGGAGTCGAACTGCTTGGGGAAGAAGGGTGGCATGACATTGAAACCGTCGGCGGCGCCGGCGCGGAACCAGGCTTCCAGCGTGTCGGCGATCATGACGGGCGTGCCGATCAGCAGCAGATGGCCGCGCGCCGCCGCCACGCGATAGTAGAGTTGTCTCAAGGTGAGCCTGTCGCGGCGCGCCATCTGCAGCAGCAACGCGGCGCGGCTTTTCAGATTCTCGGTTTCAGGCAGGTCCGGCACCGGCTCGTCGAGCGGATGGACCGACATGTCCGAGCCCAGCCGCTCCGATAGCACCGTAAATGCCTGGGCCGTGTCGATGCCGCGGTTGAGCTCGGCAAAAATCTCCTGCGCTTCCGCCTCGGTCCGTCCCACCACGGGCATGACGCCGGGCATGATCCGCGCGCTGTCCGCCGTCCGGCCGTAGCCGACCAGTTGCGCCTTTACGGCGTTGTAAAAGGCCTGCGCCTCGGCGAGATCGTTCTGCGCCGTGAACACGACGTCGGCGATGCGCGCCGCCAGCGCCTGTCCGGGGCCGGAGGAGCCGGCCTGGATCAGCACGGGATGGCCCTGCGGCGAACGCGGTACGTTGAGCGCGCCCTGCACGGTGAAGTATTTGCCTCGGAAGTCCGGCACATGAAGGCTGCCCGGCCGTACGAAACGGCCCGCCGCCTTGTCGGGCGTGAAGGCGCCATCGTCCCAGCTGTCCCACAGGGCGCGGCACGCTTCGACGAACTCCTCGGCCATCGCATAGCGTTCGGCGTGCGGCGGATGCTGGCGGCCGAACACCGCGGCCGATTTGTCGTAGGCCGTCGTCACCACGTTCCACGCCGCGCGTCCGCCGCTCAGATGATCGAGCGAGGCGAAACCGCGGGCCACGTGATAGGGCTCGGCGTAGGTCGTGGACCCCGTGGCCGCGAGCCCGATCCGCGACGTGCCCATGGCGAGCGCCGAGAGGAGCGTCAGTGGCTCGAATTTGCCGATGGTCGAGGGATGCTCGCCGTAGCCGGTGGCAAAGCCGTCGCCCAGGAAGAACATGTCGAACTTGCCCCGCTCGGCGGTGGCGGCGATGTGCTGCATCAGCGCGAGGTTGGGCCAGCCGTCGACCGTGGCATCGGGATGCCGCCAGCCGCCCACGTGATGACCGGGCGTCTGCACGAAGACGCCGAGGCGCATTTGATGGCCAACCGAACTTTGCTCCACGTCCCAGCTTCCTTTCGTCTGCGAGCCCACACTTCTGTGAGGATAGGGCTATGGCACATGGACCCGTCCGTCGTCTCGACCGAAGCGCCGAAGGCGCGAAGCGGAGAGACCTCGTTTCAAAATCGATGACCTGTATTAAGGAGAGAAGGTCCCTCGACTTCGCCGCCCTTCGGGCGGCTACGCTCGGGACGACGGAAAAATGGACCGGCACTCAAGGAACGAAAAGACTTGAGATCAGCTTTTGGCCTTTCGCCGACACTGACTCGTTTGCGATTCAATGAGCGACATGGCGCATGCCGCCATCGACCGGGATTACGGCGCCGGTGATGTAGCGCGCTGCGGGCGAGGCGAGGAAAGCGACGAGGTTGGCCACGTCCTCGGGCTCACCGAAGTAGCCGATCGGGATGTTGCGCTCGATGAAGAACCGGCGCGCTTCCTCCGTCGGATGGAGCTTCTGCAGGATCTGCTCGGAATTGATGCGGCCGGGCTGGATGGTGTTCACCGTGACGCCGTCGGCCGCGACATCGCACGACAGGCCCTTGGCCCAGAGATGGAGCGCCGCCTTGGCGGCCATGGCGGCGTTGAGCCCGCGTGGTTCCATCGAGCCGCTTTTGTTGACGATGCGGCCCCATGTGCGCGCGCGCATCGCCGGCAGCAGCGCCTTGGTGAGCAGGCGTGCAGCGGTGAAGTTCAAGGCAAAGGCTTCCTCCCACACATCCTCGGGGGCGTCGGGCCCGGTCGGGCGCGAACCGCCGGCGCAATTGACCAGGATGTCGATGGGGCCGAGCGCCGCCGTCGCCTCGGCGGCGATGCGCGCGATATCGTGGGCGTTGGTGACATCGGCCGCGAGCGCCGTCACCTGATCGAGGCGCTCGATTTTACCGACACGCCGGGCAGTGACGGCGACCCGCGCGCCCTGCTTTGCGAGAAGGCGCGCGACACCGGCGCCGATGCCGGAACTTGCGCCGGTGACGAGGCAGGCGCGGCCTTTCAGATCAAAATCCATCCGTCATTGATGGACGAGCAGCGGGCCGTTGCCAACTAGCGACGTCGATGGCAGCAAGCGCTGAAGAGCACCGACCCAGACCGCACGCGCTTCGTCGACAGACATGCCGAGGAATTCACGCATGCAGTGCCAGCTGCTCACGTCGGTCAGGAGCGCCAGGGCGACAAGAATTTGCCGACGCTCCACGTCCGGTAGAATCGCGAGCTCCGGGCGAAAGGCGACCTCCAGCCGAGTGAGCCTCAATTCCTGGAACTTGCTGATCTTCTGCCTGAGCTCGTCGGAATCGCCCCGATTCACCAGGAGGCTCCGCCACAGCCGGCCCCATATCTCGCAGAGGTGAGACCGCATTTCGACTTGATGTTGGATGCGGGCATTCCGGTCAGCGTCCAGCAGGGGCTGTGGAGCCTGCTCCGCCACTCGATCCATCGCGTAGCTGGCGGCAGCGACCTGCAGGTTGTGCAGATCCGGGAAGCGCTCGAAGACCGAGCGAACGGAGCAGCCCGCGCGGGTGGCGATCTCCGCGGCTGTGGGCATCCGGGGGGAATATTCGAAGGCCAGCCCGAGGTAAGCTTCGATGAGCCGTTGCCGGGTCCGTTCGGTACGCAAGCGCCGACCGTCGAACCGCTTTCTCGGGCGACTTGAGACCGCGCTCACGGTCGTGCCGTGGCGGCGAAGGTCGATCTGGCAGTCGTTGCTACAAGGACGCCGGCGGCAAATTGATGCTTCATTGTCGTGCGATGCGAGGGTGGAGTTTGAGCCGACAATGCCTAGGTGAATCCAGAATAGCCGAGCACTAGCACACGGCCACTCGAATGTCGCTTATGCGACCCTCGAGAAGGCGGCGCGGCGCTAAGTTTGGGTGCGGACTTTCGCCGTTGCCGCCTCGTCGACGATACCCCTGGAAGAGACGACGACACCGTAGTCCCGGAGCGCCGTCTCGACCGAGATCACCTCGTCGAGCACGTCGTCGGCCACCTTGGCCGGGTCGCGTTCCAGCGGATTGCCGTAGCCGCCGCCGGCCGGGCCATAGCAGACGAAGCGGCCGCCGGTGCCGATGTTCATGTGCGGGACCTTCGAGGGCAGCGCGCGGTCGGGCTTGCCCGGGGTCACGAGATCGAGCTTGGCCGGCATGCCTTCGTTGCCGCCAAGGAAGCCCCAGGGCCGGTAGCGATGGCCTTCGCCTTCGACCGAGGCGCCGCCGTCGCTCAGGAACGTGAATTCGCGGATAGATCCCAGGCCGCCGCGCCACTTGCCGGCGCCCGAGACGTCCTCGCGCAATTCGTAGCGCAGTACGCGGAGCGGCAGGTGGGTTTCGATGTCCTCGATCGGGTTGTTGCGCGTGTTGGCATAGAGCGTGTCGACGGCGTCCATGCCGTCCTTGCCCAAACGTCCGCCGTAGGAGCCCTCGAAGATCTCCATGTGCACCCAGTGCGTCTCGTCTTTTAGGCCGGAGAAGGCGATGACCTTGAGATTGCCGATACCGGCCGAGACGTTGCCCGGCATGGCGAGCGACAGCGCCTTCATCACCGTGTCGGCGAGCTGATTGCCGGGACAGAAGCGGGCGATGGTGGGGGCAGGGAAGGTCGGGTTGGCCAGGCAGCCCTTGGGCGCGATGATGGTGATCGGCCGGATCAGCCCGGCGTTCACGGGGATATGGCCGTGGATCTCGGTGTCGAGCAGCACGGACCGGATGGTCAACCAAATGGCGATATCGGCGGTGCCTTCCAGCGGCATGTTGATCGGCCGGTCGGGTACCTGCGGCGCGGTGCCGGTGAGATCGACAATCAGTGAGTCAGCCTTCTTGGTGATGGTGACGACGATCGGCAGTTCCTTCTTCGTCGGATCGTCGCTGTCGAGATAGCCGTCGATCGCCGTCTCGGCGCGGTAGATGCCGTCAGGCAGCTTGGCGATGGCCTGGCGCATCAGCCGCTCGGCATGATCCATCAGGGCGGTGCAGGCGAGTTCGAAGGTTTCCAGGCCGTAGCGCTCGACCAGCTCGACCATGCGGTCGGCGCCGATGCGGGCGGCGGCGATCTGGGCGTCCATGTCGCCCACCACAAGGTCCGACGCGCGGATGTTGTCGCGCACGATCTGCCAGACCATGTCGTTCTTGACGCCACGGTCGTAGACCTTGATCGCCTTGAACTGCAGCCCCTCGGCATAGGCATCGATCGCCTCGACGATGCCGCAGGAACCCGGCGACAGCGCACCGATGTCCAGGTGATGCGCGGTGGTCGCGGCATAGGCGATCAGGCGGCCGCCTACGAACACCGGGACGATGAAGGCGACGTCGGGGCCGTGACTGGCGCCCGAGTAGGCGTCGTTGTGCATGATGACGTCGCCCGGCCGGATGGTCTCGCCGCGCGCGGCCATGATGCGCTGGATGCCGCGGACATAGCCCGGGATCGGGCCGGACTGCAGCGGCGTCGACTGCGCCGATTCGGCAAGGCCTCGTCCTTCGGCGTCAACAAGGGCTGCGCCAAAATCCTCCGACTCGCGGATGATCGAGGAGTAGCTCATGCGCATCAATTTGTAGCCCATCTCGACCGCGATGTTCTCGAGCGCGCCCTGGATCACGCTGCTGGTGATCGGGTCGATGCGGTCGGGTTTTTGTGCAGGCTGGCGGAGAGGGGCGGTGGTCATGATTCGGTTCCTCGTTGGCGGCCTTTGACCCCTCCGGCCCTGCGGGCCACCTCCCCATTTGAATGGGGAGGAGGAGCACTCTTTCTTTCTCCTCCCCATTCAAATGGGGAGGTGCCCCGTAGTCGGGGCGGAGGGGTCAGGAGTCGTGCGTCAAGCATCGGACTTCCGGATGATCAGGTTGCCCGCGGCATCGGCTTCGAAAGTGTAGCGGGGCGGCACGACGGTGGTCGAATCCATCTGCAGGATGATGGCCGGGCCGGAAACGCGTGCGCCGACCGGCAGCAGCTCGCGGCGGTAGAAGCCGGTGGGATAGTCCGCGAGCTTGGCCTCGACGCGGAAGGTGCACATGCCCGAGCGCAGCAGCGCCGCCGCCACTGATTTCGCCGAGCCGGCGGTGGGCTTGGCGATCTTGGCGGCACTGGCGGCGCCCACCAGGCGCAGGTTCACGATCTCGATGGCCGAGTCAGCGAAGTGATGGCCGTACTCGCGCTTGTGGATCTCGTGGAAGGCCGCGAAGGCCGTTGCGATTGTCGTTCCGTCGAGCATGCCGTCGGGGAAGGGCACGCGAAGCTCATAGCCTTGGCCGACATAGCGGAGATCGCCGCGGCGCTCGAAGGTCACCTTGGCGAGATCGATCCCGTCCGAGGTGAAACGGCCGGCCAGTTCCTTGGCCATCGCCGCGAAGTCGGCGTTGATGCGTAAGAGGTCGGCGGCGCCCGAGACCTGGAACGAGGTGCGGATGGCGTCGTAGCGCAGGTCGCTGATCAAAAGCCCGACCGCCGAGGTGATGCCGGGATGGGGCGGTACGATCACCTCGGTGACGCCCAGCATCTCGGCCACTTCGGCGCCATGCAGCGGGCCCGCGCCGCCGAAAGCGACCAGCGTGTAATTGCGCGGATCGATGCCCTTCTGGACGGTGCGCGAACGGATGGCGTTGGCCATGTTGGCGTTGATCACGGTGACCACGCCTTCCGCCGCCTCGCGGTCGGAGAGGCCGAGCTCGCGCGCCAACTCGCCGATGACACGGCGCGCCGCGACTTCGTCGAGCGACATGCCGCCGCCCAAAAAGTTGCCGCCGTCCAGGCGTCCCAGCACGACGTTGGCGTCGGTGACGGTGGCGCGGGCGCCGCCACGACCGTAGGCGGCGGGGCCCGGCACGGCGCCGGCCGAGCGTGGTCCGACCTTGAAGGCGCCGGCCTGGTCGAGGTGCGCGATCGAACCGCCGCCAGCGCCGATCGTGTGCACGTCGATCATCGGCACCATCACCGGAAAGCCCGCGATCCAGGTGTCGCGCGCGGTGGCTTCGCCGAAGCCGCCGTCGGTCACGATGCCGATATCGGCCGAGGTGCCGCCGACATCGAAGGTGATGAGGTTGCGCCGTCCCGAGAGACCACCCGCCCAGTCGCCACCGATCACGCCCGCCGCCGGACCCGACAGGAGCGTGAGCACCGGGCGCTCGGCCACCATGGCGGGTGTCGCCACGCCGCCGTTGGACGCCATGATGCGGAGATCGGCCTTGAAGCCCGAGGCCTCGATCTCCGACTCGAGCCGCGTCACGTAGTTGCGCACCTTCGGTCCGACGAAGGCGTTCATCGCCGTCGTGGTGAAGCGTTCGAACTCGCGGAACTGCGGCGACACCGACGAGGAGGTGGTGGCGAAGCACGCCGGATATTCCTCGCGCACGATTTCCATGGCGCGCGCCTCGTGGGTGGCATCGAGGTAGGAGAAGAGAAAGCAGATGGCGATGGCTTCGACGCCGGCCCCCTTCAACTCGCGCACGGCCTGGCGGACGCCTTCCTCGTCGAGCGCCTCCAGCACCTCGCCCTTGGGCGGTATCAGCCGCTCCGTCACCGTCTTGCGGTGGCGGCGCTTGACCAGCGGCCGGTCCTGCCAGGGGATGTCCTGCATGATCGAGTAGTGCTGCGGCCGCTGGTGGCGGCCGATGTGCAGGATGTCGCGATAGCCGCCGGTCGTGATCATGCCGGTGACGGCGCCGTCGTGCTCGAGGATGGCGTTGGTGGCGATGGTGGTGCCGTGGAATACCGTGTCGATGGTCTCGCGCGGGATTCCGTACTTGTCACAGAGCGCCACGAGGCCTTGGACGACGCCGCGCGACGGGTCGTCCGGCGTGGTCGAGATCTTGTGCACGGCGGTCCGGCCGGCCTCGGTGTCGGCATAGACCAGGTCCGTGAAGGTCCCGCCCACGTCCACGCCTATCAACCGCATTCGCTTCGCTCCCGAGGAATTCCCATTGCCTGAGGGTCAGCAAGAGTTGCGCCAATGGCTAGCGCTATTTTCCCCAGCTATTCTACAGTGCTGGCATGGGACTTGCTTTCGAGGGAACCATGGCGACCACGCCGGACATTGAACTTGTTGCCCTGACCAAGCGCTACGGCGAGGCCGTCGCGGTCGATGCCATCGACCTGCGCATTCCGGCCGGCACTTATTGTTGCCTGTTGGGGCCTTCCGGCTGCGGCAAGACCACGACCTTGCGCATGATCGCTGGCCACGAGGAGGCGAGCGAAGGCGATGTCATCCTGGGCGCCGAGAACATCACCCACGCGGCTCCGGCGGCGCGCGGCACGGCCCTGATGTTCCAGAGTTACGCTTTGTTTCCGCATCTCGACTGCACCGACAACGTCGCGTTCAGCCTGAAAATGCGCGGAGTGGACAAGGACACGCGTCGAGCGCGGGCTCGGGAAGTCCTCGGGCGCGTCCAGATGGAGCCCTACGCGGGCCGCCTGCCGGCCCAGCTCTCGGGCGGCCAGCAGCAGCGCGTGGCGCTGGCCCGGGCGCTGATCACCGATCCGCAGGTCCTGCTGCTCGACGAGCCGCTGTCGGCGCTCGACCCGTTCCTGCGCATAAAAATGCGCGAGGAGCTGAAGACGCTACAAACCCGGCTCGGTATCAGTTTCATTCATGTGACGCACAGCCAGGACGAGGCGATGGCGCTGGCCGACCTTGTCGTGGTGATGAACGGCGGCAAGATCGAGCAGGCCGGCACCGCGCGCGAGGTTTTCAACCGGCCGGCGTCGTCATTCGTGGCGAAGTTCATCGGCGGGCACAACGTGCTGCCGACCGCAGTGGCGCGCGGGACCGGCACTTCACCGCTGGTCGCCATCCGCGCCGACCGCATGACGGTGCAGGCCGGCGGGGTGGCCGCGGTCGGCGCCGCGTCGCTCCAGGGCGTGGCACGGTCCGTCGAGTATCTCGGTGCGACCGTGCAGGTCGGCATCGATGTGGCCGGCCTCGAGACCTTGTCGGCTGTGGTGTCCGAGGCGCGCTTCGATGCGTCGCCGGTGACGCCCGGCCAGCCCGTGGTTCTGTCGTGGAAACCCGAGGACGTGCACGCCCTCGGACATTGAGCGAAGGAGGAAGACATGGCTCGCAAGTTTACCAAAGGAGTAGGCCGCCGCAGGATGCTGAAAGGCGCGGCAGGCGTTGCCGGCGCGGCTCTGGGCAGCGGGGCGATCACCGGCTTCCCGATGATCTGGGCGCAGAACAACAAGAACATCGTGCTGCGCCAGTGCGGCACCGGCGTGTCGGCAATCAACGAGATCGCCGAGAAGTGCAAGGCCGACCTCGGCATCACCTTGCAGATGACGGCGCTCGATTCCGACGCCGTCGTGCAGCGCGTGGTGACGCAGCCCAATTCGTTCGATATCGGCGACATCGAATACTGGATGATCAAGAAGGTGTTCGGCGCCAACACGCTGCAGGCGATGGACGTCAAGAAGATCAAGCTGTTCGACAAGATCGTGCCGATCTTCACCACCGGCAAGCTGAAGCCCGACAGCGTCATCGCCCAGGGCACGGCGCCGAGCACCGTTAGCTTCGTCGAGGGCGCGGGTTCCACCAAGTTCGCCAAGATGCCGACCCAGTGGTTCACCATCGTGCCCACGATCTACAACGCCGATACGCTCGGCATCCGTCCCGACCTGGTCGGCCGCAAGATCGAGAACTGGAAGGACATTCTCGATCCCAAGTTCAAGGGCAAGACGTCGATCCTGAACATACCGTCGATCGGCATCATGGATGCCGCGATGATCTGTGAGTCGGCTGGCATCGTGAAGTACGGCGACAAGGGCAACATGACCAAGGCGGAAATCGACAAGACCATCGATTTCCTGATCAAGACCAAGAAGGAGGGCCAGTTCCGCGCCTTCTGGAAGACCTTCGACGAGTCGGTGAACCTCATGACCTCGGGCGAGGTCGTGATCCAGTCGATGTGGTCGCCAGCGGTGTCGGCGGTGCGCGCCAAGGGCGTGCCCTGCGTCTACCAGCCGCTGAAGGAAGGCTATCGCGCCTGGGGCGGCGGGCTCTCGCTCGCCAAGCACCTGCAGGGCGCCCAACTCGATGCCGCCTACGAGTACATCAACTGGTACCTCTCGGGCTGGGTCGGCGCCTTCCTCAATCGTCAAGGCTACTACTCGGCGGTGCTCGAGACGGCCAAGGCAAACATGAGCGCCGACGAGTGGGGCTTCTGGATGGAAGGCAAACCCGCCCAGGGCGACATCAAGAATCCGCAGGGCGTGGTGGTCGAGAAGAAGGGTGCCGTGCGTGACGGCGGCTCGTTCTACGACCGCATGGGCGCCGTCGCCTGCTGGAACGCGGTGATGGATGAGGACCGCTACATGGTTCAGAAGTGGAACCAGTTCATCGCCGCTTGATCGAAACCCGCTTCCGGCTCGTTCCCCGGGCATGCCTTCGCAGGTGTGTCCGGGGTGGAGCAGGTTCGATTTCTCCAGCATGCTCGACAGGACACCCTTGACAGGAAAACGTCCGTTTCCTATATATCCTGCCGAGGAGATATCATGATCTTTCCGTCTGCTTCGAGGTGTGCGCTTCCCACGCCGGCATCGTTGCCGGCGGCGGCTTTCGGAGCGGGGAAGGCGAATTTTCTCACGCCCGAGTTTTCCGGGCGCGAGATGACACCGGGTGCGATGCGAAAGATCAGGAAGAACAAGGGCTTGGACGTCATTCTGGCGGACTCCCGACCTCCGCGGGTCGTGGAGGTGGCGGGCGTCGCTTGCCGGGCATGACGAGATGAACCGCTTCAAGGTCTGGATCACCTACCTGCAGGTGGCACCACTGGCGCTGGTGTTCCTGCTGTTCCTCATCGTGCCGATCGCCACGATCGTGGTGGTGAGCTTCTTCGACTACAACACGACGCAGATCATCCCGACGTTCCTGCTGCAGAACTACGAGGAGCTGCTGCTGTCGCCGGTGACCTGGCGGACCTACCAGCAGACCATCCAGTTCGCCGTCATCACCTGGGCGCTGACGCTCGTCATCGGCTTCACCGTCGCCTATTTCGTGGCGTTCCACGTGCGGTCGCCGACGATGCAGACGGTGCTGTTCCTGATCTGCACCATCCCGTTCTGGACCTCCAACGTCATCCGCATGATCTCGTGGATCCCGTTCCTCGGGCGCAACGGGCTCGCCAACACGACGCTGATGAACATGGGGCTGATCCAGCAGCCGCTGGAGTTCCTGCTCTACTCGGACTTCGCGGTCGTGCTGGCCTACGTCCACCTCTATACGCTGTTCATGGTGGTGCCGATCTTCAACTCGATGATGCGCATCGATCGCAGCCTGCTCGAGGCGGCGCGCGACGCCGGCGCCTCGGGCTGGCAGACCCTGTGGAACGTCATCCTGCCGCTGTGCAAGCCCGGCATCGCCATCGGCTCGATCTTCATCGTCACCATCGTCATGGGCGACTTCGTCACCGTGCGCATGATGAGCGGTGGCCTCAGCGCCTCGGTCGGCCTGATGATGGCAAACGCCATGTCGCTGCTGCAGTACCCGGCGGCCGCGGCCAACGCCGTGGTGCTGCTGCTGGTCGTCCTGCTGATCGTCGCGGCCATGATGCGCATGGTCGACATCCGCAAGGAGCTGTGACGTGCAGCACGGCAAGCGCGGTCCTGCCTTCTGGTTCCTCGGCGCCTTCTTCTGCCTGTTCGTGCTGTTCCTCTATGGGCCGACGCTCACTATCCTCATCCTGTCGTTCCAGGGGCCGTCCGGCGGGCTCACCTTCCCGATGAACGGCGTGTCGGTGCACTGGTTCAAGAACCTGTTCGAGAAGCAGATGGTCGGCGACTTCGCGGGCTCGCTCCAGCGCTCGATGATCCTGGGCGCCGCGACCATGGTGGTGACGGTCATCGCCTCGTTTTCGGCAGGCCTTGCGTTCCGCAACCGCTTCCGAGGTTCCGGCGTCATCTTCTACCTCGCCATCGCCAGCCTGATCGTGCCCTCGATTCTGATCAGCCTGGGCATCGGCCTGCTGTTCCGGGTGCTGGGCTGGGATCCGACCTGGTACACGTCGGCGTTCGGCGCCCACCTCACCTGGACGCTGCCGTTCGGACTCCTGATCATGTTCGCGGTCTTCAACCGCTTCGACCGGCGCTACGAGGAAGCGGCGCGCGATCTCGGCGCCACCTCGTGGCAGACGATCCGGCATGTGGTCGTGCCGATCCTGCTGCCGAGCCTGATCGGCGTCGGCCTGTTCGGCTTCACGCTGTCCTACGACGAGTTCGCCCGCAGCCTCTACACCGCGGGCACCTTCAACACCCTGCCGCTCGAGATCTACGGCATGACCACGAACGTGACGACGCCGGTGCTCTATGCGCTGGGCACGGTGACGACGGGCGTCTCCTTTGCGGTGATCGCCATCGCACTCCTGTCGGTGACCTGGCTGCGCCGCCGCCGGGCGCGCCACGGCAGCGACGCCGGCAAGGCCACCTGACGTGGCCCGCCGGACGCGATTGCTGCGCCTGCCGACGGCGGGGCCAGGCGACACGGCCGCCCTCGCGGCGGCCATCGATGGGGGTGAGGTCGACCCGGCCGCCATCGTGGCGATCATCGGCAAGACGGAGGGCAATGGCTGCGTCAACGATTTCACGCGTGGCTATGCCACCCTGGCGCTGAAGCTGCTGCTGGCCGAGAGGCTGGGCTCTGCCGTGAGGGAGATCGAGAAGCGGGTGGCGATCGTGATGTCCGGCGGTACCGAGGGCGGGCTGTCACCGCATCTGCTGGTCTTCAGCTGCGACACTGTTCCGGTGGCGGCGTCCGGTCCGCGGCTCGCCCTCGGCGTCGGCCTCACGCGCGCCTTCGCGCCCGAGGAAATCGGCCGCTCGGCTCAGATCGAGGAGACCGCGGTCGCGGTCACGCGGGCAATGAAGGATGCCGGCTTCGCCTCACCAGCCGACGTCCACTTCGTGCAGATCAAATGTCCGCTACTCACCAAGGAGCGCATCGAGGAGGCCGGCCGGCGCGGCGCATCGGTGGCCACCGACGATACCTATCATTCGATGGCGTTGTCGCGCGGCGCTTCGGCGCTGGGCGTCGCCCTGGCGCTCGGTGAGGTGAAGGCGGCACCCGAGCAGGCGATCTGCCGCGACTGGTCGCTCTATTCCAAAGTTGCCAGCACCTCGGCCGGAGTCGAACTGCTGCGCAACGAGGTCGTGGTGCTGGGCAACGCGCCGGGATGGGCAGGCGATCTGGTGATCGATCACGATGTCATGACCGATGCCATCGACGCCGCCGCGGCGCATCGCATCCTGAAGCGGCTCGGCGGGTTCGGCGTGAACGGGGAGGGCGTGGTGGCTGTCCTTGCCAAGGCGGAGGCCGCACTTTCAGGGGCCATTCGCGGCCGGCGGCACACCATGCTGGATGACAGCGACATCCATTCAACGCGCCATGCCCGCGCCCTCGTGGGCGGCGTGCTGGCAGGCGTGATCGGCGACACGATGCTTTATGTTTCCGGCGGCGCCGAACACCAGGGGCCGGCGGGCGGCGGGCCGATTGCTATTATTGGGCGGACCTGACCGGCTGGGCTAAGCTCGACCGATGGAAGTATCTGATCCCTATACAAGTCTCGGCGTTCGCCGCCGCATCAACGCCGCCGGCGCGCTGACGCGGCTGGGCGGTGCCGTGATGGCGCCGGAGGTGATGGCGGCAATGGCCGCGGCTTCGCGCGCCTCGGTCGACATAGGCGAATTGCAGGATGCCGCGAGCGCCCGCATCGCCGAGGCCACAGGCGCGGAGGCGGGTCTCGTGACCACGGGCGCCGCGGCGGCACTCACCCTGGCCGCGGCCGCCTCGATCGCGCGCTGGGACGTGGCCAGGATGGCGGCCCTGCCGCACGCCGACGGGTTCCCGCACGATATCCTGATCCCGCGCACGCACCGGACCGGCTACGCCCATGCGCTCGCGGCGTCCGGCGCGCGGCTGGTCGACATCGGCCACAACGACCGCGGCACGGGGGCCGGGGTGCGTGGCCTCGAAGCTTGGGAAATAGAGACGGCGCTCACGCCATCGGTCGTGGCCGTGGCCTTTTCGGTGAACGCCGTCAGCATCGTCGACCTGCCGACCGCCATCGCGGTGTGCCGTGCCAACGGTGTGCCGCTGATCGTCGATGCCGCGGCGCAGTTGCCGCCCAAGGAGAATCTGCGCCGCTTCATCTCGATGGGAGTCGATCTCGTGGCTTTCTCGGGCGGCAAGGCGCTCGGCGGACCGCAGGCCTCGGGCATCCTGGCCGGCCGGCGCGATCTCGTGGCCTCGGCGCTCCTGCAGCAGCTCGACATGGACGTGGCCCCCGAGACCTGGACGCCGCCGAAGATGGTCGACCGCACCAATCTGCGCGGCGTGCCGCATCACGGCATCGGCCGCGGTTTTAAAGCGGGCAAGGAGGAGATCGTGGGGTTGCTGACCGCGCTCGGTCGCTTCGTGAAGGCCGACGATGCGGCCGACAACGCGGCCCTCGAAGCGCGTCTAAGGGCGATTGCTGCGGCATTGGCCGGGTTCGACGCGAGGCTGGTGCCGGCGCAGCAGACCGGGCGTGTGCCCGTGCTGGAGATCGCCGTGCCCGATGCGCTTGAATTGAGCGCACGCCTGCAGCGCAGCGACCCGCCGGTGCATCTGTCCGAGCGTCATGCCGCGCGCGGCGTGCTCACGCTCGACCCGCAGGTGTTGCTGCCCGAGCACGACGCAGCGCTGGCGGCGGCGTTGCGGGCAGCCCTTCAGTCGACCGCGGCCTGACCTTCGTCGCGATAGGCCCAACACTGGTCGGGGGGCAGGGTGAGGGCGATCTCGCGGTCGGTCTCGTGCCGGGCCGCCGTGCCGAGTTCCAAGGCTTCCAGGCGCTGGCCGCCGAATTCGACATCGTAGACCGTCTGCATGCCCTGATAACGGCGCTCGATGACCCGGCCGGAGAAGACGTTGGTGGGGCCGCTCTCGCCCAGGCGCACGTTCTCGGCACGCAGCGCCACGCGGGCCTTGTCGCCGGCGCTGAGTTGATGCGGCGTCCAGGCCTCGATGCGGCCCGCCGCGCCGAGGTCGATGGTCGCCTTGTCGCCGCTCCGCCCCAGGACCTTGCCCAGCAGCACATTCGACGCGCCGGTGAAGTTGGCGACGAAGGGGTCGGCCGGCCGGTTGTAGATTTCGTCCGGCGGCGCCATCTGCAGCAGCTTGCCCTCGCGCATCACGCCGATGCGGTCGCCCAGCACCACGGCCTCCGACTGGTCGTGGGTGACGTAGAGGCCGGTCATGCCGGTCTGCTTCAGGATGCGGCGCAACTCGTCGCGCAGGCGGATGCGCAGCTTGGCATCGAGGTTCGAGAGCGGCTCGTCGAGCAGCAGCAGTTGCGGCCGGTAGACGAGGCTGCGGGCCAACGCCACGCGCTGCATCTGGCCGCCCGACAGCGACGTCACCGAACGCTGGGCATAGTCGCCCAAACCGACCAGTTCGAGGGTGTCGCGCACCTTGGCCGCAATGTCGCCGCCGCTGCCGCGGCGATACTTCAGCGGGTAGGCGACGTTCTGGTAGACCGTCATGTGCGGCCACACGGCATAGGATTGGAAGACCATGCCGATGTCGCGCTCGCGTGGGCTCACCAGAACGCCACGCTCCGGCTCCGAGACGATGCGGCCGCCGATCGAGATGCGGCCGCCCGTCGGATGTTCCAGACCGGCGACGCAGCGCAACGTCGTGGTCTTGCCGCAGCCCGAAGGCCCCAGCAGAACCACGATCTCGCCCGGCGGCACGTCGAAGCTCACGCCGTCGACGGCAGGCTTGCCCATCGCGAAGCGCTTGACCAGGTCCTCGATGAGAAGTGCGGAGCTCACTGGCGATAGCCGTAGGTCTTGTTCCACTCTTCGATCCAGGGCGTGCGCAGTTTCTCGAACTGCTCGAAGTTGGGCACCCAGACCTTGACCACCTTGGGATCCCAGCCCTTGGGGAAGGCCGGCGGCTCCTTGAGCGAGGTGATGTTGCCCAGCTTTGTGATCTGGAAGGCCTGGCCTTCCTTGGACAGGCGCCAGTTCATGAACAGCTTGGCGGCATTGGGGCTCTTTGCCGTTTTGGTGATGCCGTCGGCGTAGGGGATGATCGGCACGCCCTCGGGCGCGAAGATCGCCTCGGCGGGCGCCCCTTCGACGATCTTGGTGTAGATGATGTTGTAGAGTAGCGGCGCGATCGTGACCTCGCCGCGCACCAGAGCGTCGGAGAGCGGTGCGCCCGACGGATACATGGCAATACCGAGCTCGGCCTGCTTCTTCCAGTAGTCCTCGCCCAGTACCTGACGCTCGAACATCGAGCGCGTCCAGGTGGTGCCGCCCGACGGGGCGACGACCTGGCCGATCATCTTGTTCTTGTACTCGGGCTTGGTGAGATCCATCCAGGTCTTGGGCGCGTTCTTCACCAGCGCGGTGTTGTAGGCGATCGCCCAGCCCAGCGTGACGCCCGGCCACAGCTTTGGCGAGACCAGCGCATCGGGCCGGTAGTCGGCGGCGTTCGGCGGCGCGTAATCCTGGAAGAGGTCGGCGAGTTCCAGCATCAGGCCGCGGTCGGAGTGGTTGACCACGTCGGCGCCGAGCTTGCCGGCCGCCGCTTCGGTCTTGATGCGGGTGATGAGCTGGCCGCCTGGCGCGCGGACCATCGACACCTTGATCTTGGGGAAACGCTTGTTGAACTCCTTGATGACCTCCTGCTCCGTCTCGGCGAAGTTGGCGGTGTAGTAGGTGAGCGCGCCTTCCTTCTCGGCCGCTGCGATCAGCTCCTTGGAGCCGAACTCGTTCTGGGCCATTGCCGGCAGTGCGGCCAGGCCAAGGGCCAGGCCGATCGCGGTGGCGGTCATTGTCCTGCGCTGCATGGGCATATCCTCCTATTTGTCGTCTTGTCGTTGTTGCTCAGCCGACACGGGCGCTGCCTTGCGCCGCATCGCGTGAAAGCCAGGTCGTGAAGCCCAGCAGCACCGCGAGAATCAGGGTCTGGACCAGGCTGAAGGCGGCGGTCTTGCCGACGTTGCCGCCTTCGTAATAGTCGAGCAGGAGCACGGCCATCACGGTCGTGTCGCTGGTGTAGAGGAAGAGCGACGAGCCGAGTTCGCGCACGGCCAGCACGAACAGAAGCGTCATCGACGCCACGACGCCGGGACGGGCGAGCGGCAGGACAATGGTGCGGATGGTCCCGAGCAGGCCGCGGCCGCAGATCCAGGCAGCTTCCTCGAGTTCTTTGTGGATCTGCATGAATGACGTCGACAGCGCCTTCACCGTGTCGGGCATGAAGCGGGCGACGAAGGCCAGCGCCAGGATCCACAGCGTGCCGTAGAGCCCGCCGGGCAGGCCGATCCAGGCCCACAGGTAGGCGACGCCCACGACCAGACCAGGAATGGCGATCGGCAGGGTGGCCAGCATGTCGATCGACTTGCGGCCGGCGACGTTGGTTCGGTTGACGGTGTAGCCAATGGCGAAGGCGAGCGCGCCGCCCACCACGGCGGTGAGCGCGCCAACCTTCAGGGTGTTCCAGATCGACAGCATGGTGAGCGGATTGTCGAACACGCTGTTGAAGTGAACCCAGCTGTATTGCTTCATGTCGAACAGCGCATCGAAGTCCTTGATGAACAGGAACTTGCGGAACGCCGCGATGATGAGCGCCAGGGTCGGCAGCACGACGACCACGAAGAGATAGGTCAATGCCAACCCGAACGTGAACCAGCGCCACTTGCCGAGATTGAGGCTGCGCGGCCGGAATGCCTTGCCGGCGACGGTGGCGAAGCTGCGGCCGGACAGGAGCCGTTGCTGCGCCCAGACCAGGATGGCCGTGACGGCCATCAGCAGGATCGCGACGGCAGCGGCGGTGTTGTAGAGGGGCGGACTCCAGGCGGTGAGCTTGAAGATGTAGGTGGTGAGCACGTTGATGTTGGCCGGCGCGCCAAGGGCTGCGGGCACGCCATAGATGCCCAGCATGACCACGAAGCTGAGCAGCGATCCCGCCAGGATGGCTGGTGCGATGAGTGGGAAGGTGATGGTGAAGATGGTCGTGAAGGCGCTGGCGCCCGCGACTTCCGACGCCTCCTCGAGGCTCGGGTCCATGTTCTTCAGCGCCGAGGCGGTGAACATGTAGACGTAGGGCGCGTAGTAGATGCCGAAGACGATGATCAGGCCCGACATCGAATAGAAGTCGAAGCGGAAATCGATGTTCATCCACTTCAGCGCGGTGTTGAGCAGGCCGGTCTTGGGCGAGCCCAGGATGCCCCAGGCGACACCGGCGACCAGCGGCGGCACGAACAGCGGGATCATGCTGGCGCCGGCGATGAAGCCCTTGAACGGCGTGTTGGTGCGCACGACGATCCACGAGAAGGCGAGGCCGATCACCACCGCCAGGATGGTACCGCCGCCGCAGGCCGCGAGCGCGTTGAAGAAAGCGAGGTGGACATTCGGGTTGGCGAGCACTTCCAGGAAATGCTTGGCCGATGGCTTGAACGCTCCGAACCCGTCGACGATGGGATTGGAGTCGCTCAGCGCGCCGAACACCAGCATCAGCAGCGGGTAGATCACCAGGAATGTCAGCAGGAGAAGGAGCGCGGCCACCCATAGCGGCGCTGCAAGGCGGCGCGGGGGGCGCTGCACCTCGTTTACTGCAGCCAATGCTTCAACGCTCGTCGCCGTCAACGCTCAAAATCCTCCCATGCGTCCGCGGCAGTGCCGACGGCTTCTTCATTCGGTGTGTAACCGTAGCCCATCGGGAAATCCGACGCTACGCTTGGTTATGAAACTCCCGACCCATCATCGATACGACTATGTGCCGCTGCGCGGCCGCGCCGATTATTCGTGGCCCGGCGGCCGGCGGCTCGCCGTCTACTTCGCTCTCAACCTGGAGCACTTTTCCTTCGGCGAAGGTCTCGGCGCCGAGCTGGCACCGGGTGGGCCGCAACCCGATGTCCTCAACTTCGCCTGGCGGGACTATGGAAACCGCGTCGGGGCCTGGTACTTGCTCGATGCTTTCGATGCACTCGGGTTGCCGCTGGCGGCCCTCGCCAACAGCTCGATGTACGATTACGCGCCCGACCTCATGGCGGCAGTGCGGGCACGCGGCGACGAGATCGTGGGCCATGGCCGCACCAATGCCGAGCGGCAGGGCCACCTCGACGAGGCGGCCGAACGCGCATTGATAGGCGAAGCAACGGGCCGCCTGTCGGAAGCCGAAGCGCTGAAGCCGGAGGGCTGGCTGGGGCCATGGATCTCCCACAGCCACCGCACGCCGGACCTCCTGGCAGAGGCGGGATACCGCTATCTCCTCGACTGGTGCATGGATGACCAGCCGATCTGGTTCCGCTGCCGCGGCGGCCGGCGCATCCTGGCGGTGCCCTATCCGCAGGAAGTGAACGACATTCCGGCCATCGTCGCGCGCAAGATGGGTGCGGCGGAATTCGCCGACATGATCGTCGACCAGTTCGATGAAATGCTCGAGCTTTCGGAAACACGTCCTCTGGTCATGGGCGTGGCGCTGCATGCCTATCTCGTGGGCCAGCCACACCGGTTGAGGCATCTCAAGCGCGCGCTTAGACATATCGCGGCGCGACGCGAGACGATCTGGCTGACAACGCCGGGCGCCATCGCCCGGCACTGCGAGTCACTTCCCGACGGCACCGTTCCCTGAGGAGCTTCATGCGTCTTTTCACCGCCACGCTCGCCACCGAGACCAACACCTTCTCGCCGCTGCCGACCAGCCTGGAGAACTACCGCGAGTCGGTTTTCCTGCGTCCTGGAGAGCATCCGACCGATGCGCCGCGCATGTGCACGGCGCCGCTGTTCGTCGGCCGCATCAGGGCCAAGGCAGAGGGCTTCGAATTGATCGAAGGGAGCTGCTTCGCCGCCAGTCCGGCCGGCACCACCAACGGCGCCGACTACGAAGCCATGCGCGACGAGATCCTGGACCAGCTCAAGGCCGCCCTGCCGGTCGACGGGCTGCTGCTCGGTCTGCATGGTGCCATGGTGGCGCACGGCTATGACGACGTCGAAGGCGACATCATCGAGCGAGCCCGCGCCATCGTCGGCCCGAGATGTGTGATCGGCGTCGAGCTCGATCCGCACTGCCATCTCACCCTGAAGCGCGTCGCGGCCTCCGACATCATCGTGCTCTACAAGGAATTCCCCCATACCGACGTGGTCGAGCGCGCCGAGGACGTCCTCGATCTGGTGCTGCGTACGTTGCGCGGACAGATCAAGCCAGTGACCTCGGTCTACGACTGCCGCCAGATCCAGAGCTATCCCACCACGATCCAGCCGATGCGCGGACTCGTCGACCGCATCATTGCGATGGAGGGCAAGGACGGCATTCTCTCCGTCTCCATCGCGCACTGCTTTCCCTACGGCGACGTGCCCGAGATCGGCACGCGGGTCCTGGTGATCGCCGACGGCGACAAGAAGAAGGCCGATGCGCTGGCCACTGCGCTGGGCGAGGAACTGGTGTCGTTGCGCGGCAAGACCTCGCCGCAATTCTTCGACGTGCCGGGTGGCGTAGGCGAGGCGCGAGCCTTCAACGATCTCCCGGTGGTGATCGCCGATCCGGCCGACAATGCCGGCGGCGGTGCGCCTTCGGACAATACCGACATCCTGCGCCACCTGATCACGGAGAAGGTCGAGGATGCCTGCCTCGGCCCGATCTGGGATCCGATCGCCGTCCGCATCTGCTTCGACGCCGGCCTCGGCGCGAAGATCGCCCTGCGATTCGGCGGCAAGATCGCGCCCTCGTCGGGCCAGCCGGTCGATGCCGAGGTCGAGATCGTGGGCTTGAAGCGTGATGCCTGGCAGCGCTTTGGCCCGACGCAGGTGCCGGTGGGCGACTGCGCCGCCGTCCGGGTGGGCGGCGTCGATGTCGTGCTGATCGCCAAGCGCACCCAGGCGACCGGGCTCGAGCTGTTCACGAATCTCGGCATCGATCCGGCCCGGAAGAAGATCGTCGTCGTGAAATCGACCAATCACTTCATGGCGGCCTACGGGCCGATCGCCAAAAAGGTGGTCTACGTCGAATCGAGCGGACCGCTCAGGCGCGACCACCGCAAGATGCCCTATACCAAGGTCCAGCGGCCGATCTGGCCGCTCGATCCCGATGCGCGGCCACGCGGCCTCATATCTTAGCGTCGTGCCCAAGCGTCGTGTCGTGCTGGACAATGGCGCACGTCGATTAGCATACTGACTGCGGGGAGCTTAGGGAGTCGATCGCATGTTGAAACATATTCTCGCGGGCGCCGTGGCGCTGGTCGTTCCATTCACGGCCGCACAAGCCCAGGAAAAGGTCCTGCGGGCGGTGATGCATGCCGATGTGCGGGTGATCGATCCGATCTGGACCACCCAGACCATCGCCAGCATCCACGGCATGCTGATCTACGACACGCTGTTCGGCAACGATGCCGATCTCAAGCCGCAGCCGCAGATGGTCGGCAAGTACGAGATCAGCCCGGACAAGCTGACCTACACCTTCACCTTGCGCGACGGCCTCAAGTTCCACGACGGCTCGCCGGTCACCACCAAGGACGTCATCGCCTCGCTCAAGCGCTGGGGCGCCAAGGACGGCGTCGGCATCCGGCTCTTCTCCTACGTGACCAAACTGGAGGCCGTCGACGACAAGACCTTCAAGATGATCCTGAAGGAGCCCTACGGCATGGTGCTGGAGTCGCTCGGCAAGAGCGGCAGTTCGGTCGCCATCATCATGCGCGAGCAGGAGGCGCTCACCGACCCGCAGCAGCAGGTCAAGGAAGCGATCGGCTCCGGGCCCTTCAAGTTCGCCAAGGACCTCTGGGTGCCTGGCAGCAAGGCGATCTACCTCAAGAACAAGGACTATGTGCCGCGGCCGGGCAATGAGCCGCCGTCGTCCTTCGCCGGCAGCAAGATCCCCGGTGTCGATCGTATCGAACTGGTGTGGATTTCCGATCCGCAGACGGCGATGTCGGCTCTGGTCAACGGCGAGATCGACTTCTACGAGGCGCCCAACAACGACTTCCTGCCAATCCTGGCCAAGGCCAAGGGCGTCAAGCTGATGATGACCGGCAAGATCGACAGCACGCAGGGCATGATCCGGCTGAACCATCTCCATCCGCCGTTCGACAACGTCAAGGCGCGGCAGGCGATGTACCACCTGATCAACCAGGAGGATTT
>CAMDOT010000009.1 GCA_945903635.1 Rhizobium sp. Q54
CTGATGAAGATGACGACGCGAGAGCCTTGCTCCGCTACGGAGTGTATCCAAGAGACCTACGGTCTTCGCGTCGCCGGGGCGTGGCTGTTCGAGCAGCCACGACCCGGTCCGCGTTTACCTCATCTCAAAGACACAAGAGACCTTCTCTCAACCAAAGGTCGGCAATTCGTGGAGAGAAGGTCTCTCCACTCCGCGCTGCGCGCTGCGGTCGAGACGACGGGATTTCCTTAATAGCGGGGGGTTCCTTAGTAGATTTTGAGCGCATAATTCAACACCAGCCGCAGCTCATCCGCCGTCGTCAGGCTCCCGCCCTGCCAGGTCGAGGACTTGCCGTACTGCGCGCGCACCCAAAGCCCGTTCAGCGGCTTCCATTCCGGCCGCCATTCGACACGGAAGTCCCACTCGGTCTCGACCAGCGGCGCCCCCGCGGCCGCGGCGCTCGTGGCGCCATTGAAGAAGTGCGCGGCGACCGCGACTCCCGGCAGGCCGAAGTGCGTCAGCCGGTGGGAGAGGCCCACCATCACGGCCTGTTCCCCCGCGCGCTGGAAGTCCTGGATCAGGGCGTCGGTGTAGAAGGGGTTGGCGCTCCACGGCGTCTGGATCGCGAAGCCTGTGTTCACCACGGAGTAGCCCAGCGTCAGGATGGCGGTTTCGTAGCCGAAATCGATCTTCGTCCCGAATTGGTTGGTGGCGAAGGGAGTGCCGCCGTTCATCAAATGCTGGCCGGTGCTGTTCTGGGCCACGAACTGCGCCGCGGCGATCGCATTGAATCCGCTCCCGAAGTCCACGCCGTACTTGCCTTCCGTATAGAAGATGTTGAGCAGGTCCTGGCTGTAATAGTTGATCGCGCCGATCCGGGCCGGCCCCCAGTGCAGCACGCCGCCGGCGAAGCCCACGCCGGCGTCAGAGGTGGGGACGCCCGCCGTGCTCGCCATCGACTGGAAGGCGATCGCGTCGCGCGGCTTGATGGCGTCGATGAAGCCGCCGCCGTAGCGGAAGCCCGGCCCACTTTCCTTGCCACCCTCGTTACCATCGGCGGCGGCGGCTTTGCCTTCCTCAGTTCCGAACGTGCCGCGCACCGTGTAGCCGGAGAAGGTATTCGGGGTCATGCGGTTGTCGTGCGGCCCCAGGAACGGCGTGTTGTAGAGGTAGCGGCCGAGCGTCACCTTGTGCGTGTCGCCGAGATGCACCTGGCCGTAGAGCTGGCCGAACACGGCGTAGCCCTGCTGGTTGGCCAGCAGCAGCCCGGTGTCGCCATACTGGGCCGGCGCGTAGAGCGGGAAGGACGTGTAGAGCACGGCGCCCAACGTCACGAGATCGAACAGGCGGCCGGTCTCGGCCGAAACCGAGCCGCCGCTCGCCCAGGCTTCCTTGACGCTTGTGCTGGTCGGCGCGTTTGCGACTGCGTCGCGGTAGTAGCTGCGGACGTTGATGTCGAATTTCGAATCGCGCAGGAAGGCCGGCGTGTCCTTCCACCGTTCCCGCAGTTCCGGGAAGGCGGTGAGCGGCGGCGGCGACGGCGTCAGGAAGATCCGCTCGATCGCGGTCAGGTCCTGTCCCGGATTGGCCGGGATCGGATCTTCCTGCTTGCTGGCCTGCGCGAGGGCGGCCCCTGGTAGAGCGAATGCAGTTAGGGCAAGGATAGGGCCGAGCGCAGCTCGGCCCAGTGAGCGGCAGGACATTGCGCAGCAATGTCCGGGAGCGTCGATGGATCGTCAACCGATCCCCGCACCTAAGGAACCGAACCAGACCCTGCGCGTTCTCCCCATGCCCCCAATCGGGCAAAAGGAACAACATCATGCGAACGTCCTCGATCGCCATCCTCTCCCTGCTGTGCGCCGCCCTGGTGTCGCCGGCCTTGGCCGACAACGACAAGAACAAGGGAAACCAGGGCGGCGGCAACAAGGGTGACAAGGCGGACAAGCACGATAACGACAACAACAAAGGCCGTGGAAACAGTGGAAACAACGGCGTGGTGATCGAGCAACGCGCCGTCGCCCCGGCCATTGTCGTCGTCCCCTACCAGCAGATCGTGGTCGTCGACCGCGATCGCACCCTCGTGCGCACCTATTATCGCAACGAATACGTCGCCGGCCGTTGCCCGCCCGGCCTCGCCAAGAAGAACAACGGCTGCCTGCCGCCCGGCCAGGCCAAGAAGATGTGGAGCGTCGGCCAGCCCTTGCCGCCCCAGGTCGTCTACTACCCGATCCAGCGCGAGCTGTGGACGCAGCTCACGCCGCCGCCCTACGGCTACGAGTATGTGCAGGTGGATGACGACATCGTCCTGATGCTGACCGCCACGCGCGTGATCGCCGCCCTGCTCGGCAACATCAGCAGCTTCGACTAGACCACGCGAGAAAGAGAGAGCATCCCATGTCCGCCAACAATCCCTTCGTCCGCCTGATCGCGCCGGCCGCGCTTGCCGCGAGCCTCGTTGCATCCCTCGGCGCCTGCACGCAGACCGGCACGCAGCCGGGCTACGTCAACACTTCCGCCGCCAACGGCTACAACAGCGGCTACGCCGAGCAGGGCCGCGTGATGTCCATCCGCGAAGTCTCCCTGCGCGGTGGCCAGGGCATGAACGACGGCACGCTGGTCGGCGGCGGCATCGGTGCTGCCGGCGGTGCGGCGATCGGTGCGGCCACCACCAACTCGGTGGGCGGCGCGGTGGTCGGCGGCCTGCTGGGCGCCGTGGGCGGCGCGATTGCCGGCAACATCGTCGGCCGCGGCAGTTCCAGCCAGCGCGGCATCGAGCTCACGATCCAGAAGGACGACGGCCAGACCGTCACCATCGCCCAGGCCGACAACGGCGACGTCCAGATGGGCGACCGCGTCCGGATCGTCCCGGACCGCAACGGCGTGCCGGTCGCTGTGCGAGATCAGAGCAGGCGCGACTTATAGGCCGCGCTTCGCGCGGCCTATAAGTCGCGCCAATAAGCGTCAGGACATTGCGTAGCAATGTCCGGGAGCGCCGCTCGGTGCCCACTCCACTCGTCAAACGTTAGATAGAGGAAAGATCCCTCGCTGCGCTCGGGATGACAATTTTTCCTGAACTGAGGCAGTGCGCCAACCCCAACAAAGTTGTCATCCCGAGCACAGCGAGGGATCTTTAGTGCGCCTCCCACCCCGCGCCGCATTCTGATACGTACAGGTCCGATCACTGCACGTTTCGAGTCCGCACGGCGGAAGGAACAGATGACCGCGCTCCTCAACGACACAGACCTCGTCGATCGCATCCTCGCCCACGTCGACTCAAAGTCGACCGACAAGGGCACCACTGTCTGGCGCGAACCAGCGTCGCACTACTCCTCGCCCGAGCGCTTCGCTGCTGAGCTGCAAGTCCTGCGCCGCGTGCCGATGGCCTTCTGTCCCTCGGCCGCGCTGCCGGAGCCCGGCTCCTGGATCGCGCGCACCACCGTCGGCACGCCGTTGCTCGTGGTGCGCGGCACCGACGGCATCGTGCGCGGCTTCCGCAATGCCTGCCGCCACCGCGGCATGAGGCTGGCCGACGGCGAGGGTTGCGCGCGCGCCTTCGCCTGCCCCTATCACGCCTGGACTTATGGCCTCGACGGCGCACTCCGCCACATCCCGGGCGAGGAGGGTTTCCCCGGCCTCGACAAGGACGCGCACGGCCTGGTGCCGGTCGCCGCCGTGCACGAGAAGGGCGGCCTCGTGTTCGTCACACAGGAGGCGCCGCTGTCCGACGGCGCGCTGCCCGACGTGCCCGACCTGCTGCCGCCCGACTACGTTCTCTTCAACAAGCTCGAGTTCGACGACAAGGCCAACTGGAAACTGATCGGCGAGACCTCGATGGAGGGCTATCACATCAAGGCCCTGCACAATCAGTCGTTCTTCCCCTACGGCTACGACAATCTGAACGTGGTCGAGCTGCACGGCCGCAATTCGCGCATCGTCTTCCCGTTCCGCCGCATCGAGAAGCTGCGCCAGCAGCCGCGCGAGCAATGGAGCACCCAGGGCCGCATCACCGACGTGCACCAGCTCTTCCCCAACACGCACGTGAGCTTCCTGTCGAGCCACGCCATGCTCATCATCCTGGAGCCGGTCTCGCCTTCGGAAACGCACTGGGTCGTCTACCAGCTCGCGCCGCGCATCAAGAACGGCCAGCCGCTCGACATCGAGGAGGCCCGGCGCGACGCCAGCTTCGTGCAGGACGCCGGCCTCACCGAGGACCGCGCCGCCGCCTGCGCCATCCAGACGGGGTTGGCGGCGAACGCGAACACGCACTTCACGTTTGGGCATTACGAGCAGGCGATTGGGCATTTTCATCGGCATCTGACCGAGCATGTAATCATGCTCGGGCAAATGCCGGTGAGCGTCAGGTGAAGCGAAGCTTCACCGGGAGCGACCGCGAGGTGCCGCCTCTGAAAATACAACCGTAGATATATTGGCGGCCGCTATGGACACCATAGGATCGCCGTCTCGGCGTCGACCTTTGGAGGAGCTGTGCAATGGCTAGGATGATCTCTGTCTATCTGCCAGTCGAAGATCTCGAAGCATCGATCCAATTCTACATGGCCTTGGGATGCGGCATGATCAGGAGAGCAAACTCCGTCCACGTATCAACCATGGTCTGGTCTGAGACGATCACCTTCGTGCTGATGACGCACGCCCAATTCGCCACCATGGCGCCGAAGGCGATCGCCGATGTGAAGAAGTACAGCGAGATGATGATCTTGCTGACGCTCGACAGTCGCAAGGAAGTGGACGCCGTCGTCGAGACAGCCGCCAGCTACGGCGGCAAGGCCGATATCCGCGCGCCCGTGGACGTGGTCGGGGCCTACAGTCGCACCTTCCAGGACCCCGACGGTCATATGTTCGAGGTGATGGTGATGGACGTCGAGAAGGCGGCCATGGCCAAAATCGCCGCGGGGCCGAGCAACGCTCGTCCGTGAACGCCCGCCCGACGCTTGTCGAGCGGCATGGCCGCAACTCGCTTGACATCGAGGAGGCCCGGCACGACGCCAGTTTCGTGCAGGACGCCGGCCTCACCAGGACCGCGCCGCCCTTCACCTAGCCTCCCCCGCTAGGGCAGGGCTATCGCGTGTGGCTATTCCCCGTCGTCCTGAGCGGAGCCGCCCGAATCGGCGCTGTTTACAGCGCCTGTGGCGGCGCAGTCGAAGGACCTTTTTTCGGCAGTCCATCGACTGGAAAAGAGGTCCTTCGACTACGCTTCGCTCCGCTTAGGACGACGAAATTACCTCATATGCGATAGCCCTGCCCGCTAGGGGGAGAGGGCGGGTGAGGGGGCTGCGGCCGTCGCCGCCTTCATGCTATTCCACCCCCCATGCCCCACATCATCGTAGCCGACCCCATCCACCCCGACGGCCTCGCGCGCCTCGAAGCCGCCCCCGGCATCACCTTCGAGCACCCCGGCAACGCCCCCGCCGGCACCCTGGCCGAGCGCCTGCGCCACGCCGATGGCCTGATCGTGCGCGGCACGCCGGTCGACGAGGCGCTGCTGGCGGGGGCGGAGCGGCTGCGCGTCGTCTGCCGCCACGGCGTCGGCTACGATCTCTGCGACGTGCCGGCGCTCACCCGGCGCGGCATCGCCATGATGATCACGCCCGAGGCCAACGCGGCCTCCGTGGCCGAGCACGCGCTGATGCTGATGCTGACGCTCGCGCGCCGCATCGTGCCGCTCTCCGAGGGCGTGCGCCGCGGCGAGTGGCGCGTGAAGGGCCAGTCCAGCACCTTCGAACTCGGCGGACGCTCAATCCTGGTGATCGGCTTCGGCCGCATCGGCACGCGCGTCGCCCGCCTCTGCACCGCCTTCCAAATGCACGTGATGGTGCACGATCCCTACATGCCGGCCGGCACGATCCGCGGCGCGGGCTACGAGGCCGTGGTCGAGCGCGATGCGGGCCTGGCCCGGGCCGATTTCGTCACCGTCCACATCCCCGCCAACGACAAGACCCGCGGCTCGATCGACCGCGCCTTCCTCGCGCGCATGAAGCCCGGCGCGGTGCTGATCAACACCGCGCGCGGCACGCTGGTCGACGAGGCGGCGTTGGAAGCAGCCCTCCGCTCCGGCCATCTCGCGGCGGCTGGCGTCGACGTGCTCAAGACCGAGCCCATGGTCGAGCCGCCGCCGATGGTGGCCCTCGACAACCTCATCGTGACGCCGCATGTCGCCGCCAGCACGGCCGAGGGCCTGCGCCGCATGGCGCTCGATGCCGCCGGCAACGTGGTCGACTATCTCGCCGGCGATTTCGATCGCGATGCCGTCGTAAATGGGGAGATATTGCAGGGACGCCAAGCGTAGGCCGAGCGAAGCTCGGGCCAGGAGCGACAGGACATTGCGCAGCAATGTCCGAAAGCGTCGAAGGTCCTCTCAACGTCGAATCATGGAGGAGAACGCCAATGGGCTGGCATGACGCTTTGGCGGTGAGGTCGGCGGAGCTGGGCAAGACCTCCACAGAGTTCAAGGCTGGCGCCCGGCGCAAAGCCATCGCGACAGGGCTCTTTCTCATGGCTGTCTGTGCCGTTGGCTACTTCGTAGGCTGGATGTGGGCTCTGGTTCCGGGAGCAGCGGCCGTGTGGTCGGCGCTCCAATGTGTGAGCGCGGCCATGATTGCCTCCCGGTTGGAGGCTATGGAGGCGCAGCCTCAATCTGAGCAGATGCCGTAGCGGATGAGCCGCACCCCGCTTCTGTGACGGAGGGTTGCCACTGCGTGCCGCGACCGGCATCTCCGCCAGGACCACCTGTTCACTGGAGGCGGCCCGGTGTTCGAACTTTCACCCGATGGTCGGACTGGCCGCGTGCCCGCCGGTTCATTCTTCGATACAATGTTGCAGCCCAAGCTCATGGAGGAGCTGTCCATCGTGCCCTCAGACAAGCAAATCCTGATCGAGAAGATCCGGGCGCTGCCGGCCGAGCAGATCGCCGAGGTCGAGGATTTCGTCGATTTCGTCGCCAGCAAAGCCCGGCGTCTGGAGGCGGTTGATCGCCTGCTGGCGATTGCGCCTGCGCTGGAGGCGGCCGGGGCGCCACGACTTTCGGAAGAAGAGATCGATGCCGAGATGAAGGCGGTGCGCGCCACACGCCGCAGCCGGAGCGCCGGTGCGGATCGTTCTTGATACCAACGTCGCTCTTTCCGCGCTGCTGTGGCGCGGGTCGCCGTACATTCTTCTCGAGACCATCCGGCGACGGCAGCATATCCAGCTCTTCACCAGCCCCGTCCTGCTCGGGGAATTGGGCGAAGTCCTGATCCGACCGTCGCCGTCACAACGGCTTTCGTTGATCGGCCGGGCTGCCCATGAAGTGCTTGCCGACTACATCGATGCCGTCGATCTGGTGACGCCGCTCTTGGTGCCGCCGGTGATTGCAGCCGATTCCGATGACGATCACGTCATTGCGGCCGCGGTTGCCGCTGATGCCGACCTGCTCGTTTCGGGCGATCGTCATCTTCTTGGGCTGAAGTCCCACCAGAGTATCCGCATCGTCAGCCCGGCGGAGGCGATCCAGCTCCTCGGCGTCTAAGCCATATCAGGTATGCACTTATAGATTTGACGTTTCAGCAGGTTTCGTCCAGTCTTTCCTATAGGCTGGCCCCAAAAGTGCCAGTCTTTTTGTTGTCCGAATAGACCGATTCTAACCCAGCCCGCCCGGCCACCGCCGCGCGGGCTTTTTTTCGACTCAAGCCGCCCCTCGGGCGGCTTTTTCTTTGGAGACGAGGATGAATGAACAACAGGCGCCGCTTTCCGACGAGCCGGTCGAAGCAGCCCCGCTGCCGACCACTGTCCCCGAAGCGGAACCCGCGCCGCCGCGCGGCCTCTTCGATCCTTATGCGGGCAGCCGTCACATGCCGTGGATGGATCGCAGCCTCTCGCCGTCGGTGCGGGCAGCGCGGATGATGCGGCCCGAACTGAAAAGCTTTGCCGTGATCGAGGGCCGCGAGGCCAACGGCGCTGACCTCGACGCCATGTCGGGGCGGATCTCGACCGACATGATCGAGATCCTGCGCCGCGAATGGGCGGCCGATGTCGTGAACGAGTGGATGGAGGAGAAGGACGCCGCGCGCGAGGGCCGGCCCGTCGATCCGTCCATCGGCCCCAAGGCGCAGTCGATCGGCGGCGATCCAAGCGACACGCGGCCCCGCGTCTTCGTGGCCGAACCGGAGGACATCGACTGGGTGATGGAGCGCCTGGGCCGACAGCGGCCCGACATTGTCCCGGCGTCCTTCGGCAGCCGGAGGGGCAAGCCAACGCGGCCCGGTATGAAACCATTCCGGGCGCCGCCACCGCCGCCGATCATCACGCCCGAGTCGACACCACAAGCGCCGCCCAGCGGCAGTCTCATGACTCCCGCCGACCCCGAACCACCCGCGAGCCCGCCGCCGTTCCCGGCCGCCGACCCGGCGCCGCCGATCCCGCCGACGCCGGCGCGCAAGCCGTTGCTGCCCGAGTACGAAGCGCTCATCCCGCCCAACCTCAAGGAGATCTTCCGCCCGATCCCCGGCAGCGAAGCGATCTCCGGAGGCGGCGTGTCGCCGATCCTGCCCGGCCCGTCGATCGGCGATCCCGGGCTGCAGATCCCGGTCCACATCCTCAGTGTCATGTTCGGCGGCAAGGAAGAGCAGGTGCGTATGATCTCCGGGCTGGTCGATCCGGATGAACTGATCAAGCGGTATGAGCACTACGGCATCCTCGAAGAACTTGCCCGCCAGGCCGGCGACATCGTGGGTCCCGGCAAAGGTGCCGATCACGGCAGGCGTGTCCATGGCGAGCTGGAAAAACTCATCAAGCAGGGGGTATGGGATGGAATATTGCCCAAAGGTATGTGGGCCGAGGTCTCGTACGTTCCGGACGGCAGTAAAGCCCACCACGGCGAGAAAGGATCGATCCGCATCGACATCATCCACGATCTTGGCCGCGGCACCGTGCACGTCTATGAGTTGAAGACCGGCGGTGCCGCCTTGAAAGAGTCCCGTATCGACCGCACCCTTTCGTACGAGTATTTCAAACGTCAGAACACCGTCATTGTCATGGAGCTCAACCCCTGGCGACTACCGCGGAAATAAGACGAAGCTGCCGACCCTGGCTGGTCCACGATCCGCGCCTTGTCATGATCAAGCGCACGGTGATCGTGCGACCGGTCGGGCACTTCTTCCACGGCTTCCATTTCCGGACGACGAGTTTTGGCGACGTCGGTCCCATCGTCGCCTTGTTCCATCCGACGTATGTGCCGGGCGTACGTATTCCGTTTGGCGACATGCCAGAGGATCACTGGGGATACGGCCTCGATTGGTCGGTGTCCGATCCGGATATCGGCCGCAAGCTGATCGACGGGCTGGGCGGCGACGTACTTGACTCGATCCTGCGGATCGACTCGCCCGACAAGTTCCTCGTCTGGGCCGACCACCTCAGTTACACGCCGGAATTGCCGATGTTCACGCACGCCCTCGCCGGACGGCGTGCCCGGGCCGTCGAACTCGCCGAACGCAGGGTCAGGGACATTCGCGACTTTGGTCTCGCGGAGGATCCAAGGTTCAGGAAGCATATCCGGCGCCTGCACCGTCTCATCCGGATCTTCGAGTCGGGCCAGGCGCGGACCAACCGCATGCTGCGCACCTTTGAGCGCATCAACGCCCGCAACGTCGGCGTCGAGCCGTGGTGGCGCTGGTCGCCGGTGGTCGAGTAAGGCGTGCCGTGCCGGCAACGCTTCGCGAGATAAAGCAGGTTGGGCAGCCGCTGGTCGACAGCGATCCGCGCCTCGCCTTCGTGGGTCGGGCGATCGTCCTGCGACCGGTTGGCCACTGGCTGCACGGTTTCTCTTTCCAGTGCCATGGTCCGGGTGACTGGAAGAGCCCCGATCGCTTGACGCCCCGGCTGGCCGAGACGCCCTCGGATTGGAAGGGACTGTTCTGGCCGCACAGCCTGTTCCAGCCGCTCTACGTGCCGGCGCAGCGGGTGAACCCCGGCTACGGTGGCGCATTGCATGGCCCATGGGGCACGAGAGGTTGGCGGATCACGACGCCGGGCGTCTCGGCCGCCTTCCGCGACGTGGCCGCTGACACGATCGACTCGATCCTGAATGTCGATACACCCGACAAGTTCTGCATCTTTGCCGAAATTGCCGGCAGCTATGGTCGGTCGATCAGCATGGGGTACGTCGAGCTTCTGACTCATGCCCTGGCCGGGCGTCTGCCGATGGCGATCCGGCTCGCCGAACGCAACATCGACAACTGGGATCACCGGCGCGAGCCCGCCACTCCCGCGCGAGCCCGTCGCCTGCGCCGTCTCATCCGAGTCTTCGAGGCCGGGCAGGCGCGCACCAATCGGTTGCTGCGCACCTTCGAATGGATCACTGCCGGACACCTGGGCGTCCGCCGCTGGTGGACATGGACGCCGACGGTCGAATAGGCGGCATCAACTCCCGAAGAACGCCGCCATGACGCCGGCTGCCTCGTCGTTGGCCTTCAGGCCCTGCTTCAGGAACCGCGTCATCGAGAAGAAGCCGTGGATGGTGCCGGGGTAGTTCACGTAGGTCGTCTTCACGCCGGCGTCGATGAGCTTGTCGGCATAGGCGCGGCCCTCGTCGCGCAGCGGGTCGTAGCCGGCGGTGAGCACGAAGGCCGGCGGCAGTCCCGTGAAATCCTTCGCCAGCAGCGGCGAGAGGCGGAGGTCGGCCAGGTCCACGCCTTCCGGCACATAGGCCTCCCAGAACCAGTCCATCAGCGGCTTGCTGAGTAAATAGCCCTCGGCGAAGGCCGTGCGCGAGGCGCTCTCGCGGCTGGAGTCGGTGGCGGGATAGATCAGCATCTGGAAGGCGGGGGCGGCCTCGCCCGCGTCGCGGCAGATCTGGCAGATAACGGCGGCAATCGCGCCGCCCGCCGAATCGCCGCCCACGGCGATGCGCGCGGCGTCGGCGCCGAACAGCTCGGCGTTGTCGCGGATGTGCCGGAACGCCGCCACGCCGTCGTCGATCGGCGCCGGAAACGGATGCTCGGGCGCCAGCCTGTAGTCGATCGAAATCACCTGGCAGCCGCTCTTGTTCGCAACCCTACGACAGGTCGAATCATGCGTCTCGATATTGCCGATCACGAAACCGCCGCCGTGGTAGTAGACCAGCGTCGGCAGCAGGCCGGGCTTGGCGCCGCCCATGGGATTTTGGGGCCGGTAGCGCCGGAAGCGCAGCTCGCTCGCCGGGCCGCTAAAACCGCCGTCCGCTACTTCGGCCACCTCTGGCGGATCGGCCTCGCCATCCTCCGACATCTTGTCGACGGCGTGGCGGCCCACGGCGTGCGGCAGCGTCTCCAGCCTGGGCCGGCCGTTCTTGGTGGCGGTGTCCATCAATTCGAGCAGGAAACGGGCTTCGGCGTCGAGCATCGGTCGGTCTCCGGATCAGAGCAGGAATTCGCGGGCGTGGGCCGCGATATCAGTAGCGCGCTCCCAGCTCATGCAGAAGCGGCCACCCGGGATGGTCTCGATACGGGCGTCGGGGCGGGCGGCCTGCATCAGGGCGCGGTGTTTGCCATAGATGAAATGCTCGCCGTAGAGCATGAGGACGGGGCATTTGACGGCCTTCAGGCCGGCGACCGGGTCGAACCTGGCCAGCGCCTGCATCGCCTGCCAGCGGTCGCGGCCGATCTCGAGCTGGGCGGTGTTGATGCGGTCCATCCACGATTGGCTGGGCTGCATGGGGGCGTGCTCGGGGTCGTTTTTCAGCAGGAACTCGATGGTGCGCGGGGCGGGGAAGCCCGTCGGATCGGAGGGCCGCACCTTGGCGATATCGGCGATGTCGTTCGTGGCGTTCGCCGCGTCCGTGAAATAGGGCGTGTTGATCGCCACGATCTTCTTGATGCGGTCCGGCCATTCCTTGGCCAGTGCAATCGAGACGGCGGCGCCCACGGCCTCGCCCAGCGCGAAAGCGGCCGTTACGCCGCGGTCGTTCATCGTGTTCACCACGGCGCGTGCGTAGTCCTCGATGGTGGGCTGTCCGTCGATGTGGTCGGAATGGCCGTGGCTGGGATAGTCGATGGCGATGGCGCGGAAGTGGGTGCCCAGCGCCTGCAGGAGCTCGATCATCAGCGCCGAGCTCTGCTGGTTGATGTGGCTCACCATGATAACGGGCGCGTCGGCCGGTCCGCAGGCCCGCCAGTGGATATGCCCGGCCGTTGTCTTGGCCAGGCCGCGTTCGATGGGAAGCGGCATCGGCTACTCGAGCTTGACGTTGGCGCTCTTGATCACCGCGCCCCACTTCAGGCTTTCCTCGCGCAGGTAGGCGGCCAGCTGCTCCGACGTGCCGGCGACCACGACGCCGCCCACGGCGGCATAGGCGTCGGTCACTTCCTTGCTCTTGAGGGTGGCGACGGCGGCCTCGTAGATCTTCTCCCGGTGGGCCCGCAGCGACTCGCCGGGCGAGATCAGCGCGTACCAGTTGTCGGAGTTGACCTTGGGCAGGCCGAGCTCCCGCATGGTCGGCACGTCGGGCAGCAGCGGCGCCCGCGTGTCCGAGGTGACGGCCAGCGGCTTCAGCGCGCCCGAGCGGAGGTGGGCGATCGACGCGGTGATATCGAGCAGCGTGGAATCCACCGTGCCGGCCAGCAGGTCGTTGGTCGCGGGCGCCGCACCTCGGTAGGGCACGTGCAGGATGTCGATGCCGGCCTCGCGCTTCAGCAGTTCGATGGCGAGGTGGGTGATGCCGCCGGTGCCGGCCGAGCCGCAGGTGATCTTGCCCGGGTTGGCCTTGGCCGCCGCGATGAAACCCTTGAAGTCGGTGATGCCGGTCTTGTTGTTCACGACCAGGATTTCCTGGACGCGCACCATCAGCGTGATCGGCGCGATGTCCTTGTTGGGGTCGTAGGGCATCTTGGGCATCAGGTGCTGCATGATGGCGCCGGCGCTGGCGCTCATCATGCCCATGACGTGGGCGTCGGTCGCGGCCTTGGCCACGAAATCGACGCCGGTCACGCCCGCGGCGCCGCTCTTGTTTTCGACGAGCACCGGCTGGCCCAGCCGCGTCGAGATGCCCTGCGCCAGGTGGCGGCCGAACACATCAGACGGTCCGCCGGCCGGGAACGGCACGATGAAGGTCATGGGTTTGCTGGGGAACGCCGGCTGTGCTTGGGCCCCGGAAAGCGGCAGGGCGAGCGCAGGCAGGGCAGCCAGTCCGGCCAGGGCGCCGCGGCGGGTAATGTTCATGGTTTCCTCCGGTTTCTTGCCCGGAGATTAGTGGACAGATTCGCCCGCGTCAGGTGTCCAGAAATACCGTCTAGAATTCCACGTCCAGCTCTTCCATTTCCTCTGGCTCGGCCTTCGCCGCCATTGTCCATTCCAGCATGGCGGGAAAGCGTAGCATCAGGTCGCGGTAGGCCGCCGATACAGGGTCGAGCTTCACGTCGTAGGTCGCGAAACGCGTGCACACCGGCGCGTACATGGCGTCGGCCGTGGTCGGGGTCTTGCCGAAAAGATAAGGACCGCCGTAGCGGGTCTGGCATTCGCGCCAGATCGCCGTGACCCGCTCGATATCGGCCTGGGCGCCCGCCCACACCTTGAAGCTCTCGTGGCGGGTCTTGAGGTTCATGGGCAGCGCCGAGCGCAGGTTGGCGAAACCTGAGTGCATTTCGCCGCAAATCGCCCGGCAATGGGCCCGCGCCACCGGATCGGCCGGCAGCAGCCCGGCGTCTGGCTTGATTTCGTTCAGATATTCGCCAATCGCCAGCGTATCCCAGACCTTCACCTGCCCATGTTCTAGGCAGGGCACCAGAAAGGAGGGCGACAGGAGGAGAAGTTCGGCCCGGGTCGCATCGTCGAGGGGCGCCGCCCGCTCCGCGAAGTCCAGGCCGGCCATCCGGCAGAGAAGAAAGCCACGCAGCGACCAAGAGGAATAGTTCTTGCTACTGATGGTGAGCGAAGCCTCGGCCATGGGCGCCAACCCTCTCGATTCGGCGGGTTCAATCTGTGTCACAGGCCTCGCATGTGCAATTTTCGAGCCGGTCGCCATCATGTTGTATGCGCTCTACCAGACTGCCGCCGACATGATGCTGCCGATGCGCGCCTGGGCGACGGCGACCGGCCAGACCTTGGCCGGCTCCGGGGCAGGGACGCGCGAAAGCTGGCGAGCCGCCGGCGCGCTTTGCGAGATGATGAGCCGGGCCACCCTCAGCCATCGGCGGCCGTCCTTCGGCATCGACGAGGTCGCCATGGGCAACCGGACCGTTCCGGTGCGCGAAGAGGAGGTGCTCGCCACGCCCTTCGGCACCCTGCTGCGCTTTGCCAAGGAAGGCGCCCCGCCGCAGCCGCGGGTGCTGCTGGTGGCGCCGCTTTCCGGGCATTTCGCCACCCTGCTGCGCGATACGGTGCGGGTCCTGCTGCCCGATCACGACGTGCACATCACCGACTGGGCCAATGCGCGCGACGTCGGCCTGTGGAACGGCCCTTTTGGGTTCGACGAATATGTCGAGCACCTGATCAAGTTCCTGGAGGCGATGGGCCCCGGCGCCCACGTCATCGCCGTGTGCCAGCCCTGCGTCCAGACGCTGGCGGCAGCGGCGATCATGGCCGAGGACGACAACCCCGCCCAGCCCAGCAGCATGACCTTGATGGCGGGCCCGATCGATACGCGGGTCAGCCCGACCAAGGTAAATGACCTCGCGATGGGCAAGCCGATCAGCTGGTTCGAGCAGAACCTGATCGCCCGCGTGCCGCTGCGCTATCCCGGCGCCATGCGCCGTGTCTATCCCGGCTTCATCCAGCTCACCGCCTTCATGAGCATGAACGCCGAGCGGCACATCAAGGCGCAGGTCGATCTCTACAAACATCTGGCCAAAGGCGAAGTGGAGCAGGCGGCCACCATAAAAGCCTTTTACGACGAGTATTTCGCCGTCCTCGACATGGCGGCGGAATTCTACCTCGAGACCGTGCAGTGGGTGTTCCAGGAGCACCGGCTGGCCAAGGGCGAGCTCGACTGGAAGGGCAGGCGGGTCGATCCCAAGGCGATCCGGCGCACGGCGCTGTTCACGATCGAGGGCGAGCGCGACGACATCTGCGCCATCGGCCAGACCGTGGCGGCGCACGATCTCTGTTCCAGCCTGCGACCCTATCGCAAGAAGCACTATATGCAGGCCGGCGTCGGCCACTACGGCGTGTTCAGCGGCCGCCGCTGGGCCGGCCAGATCTACCCCTTGGTGCGGAACACGATCCTAGCCAACGAATAGCGTCTTTTCTCGGCGGAAATCCGCAGTACATTGTGGGTATGGCTGACTTTCCGAAGAAGACCCTCGCCGAGTGGGAAAAGCTCGCTGCCAAGGAGCTGCGCGAGCGGCCCCTCGACGACCTCACCTGGATGACGCCCGAAGGCATCGCGGTGAAGCCCCTCTATACGGCGACCGACCTGGAACAGCTCGAGACCCTGGGCTCGCTGCCGGGCTTCCCGCCCTTCACCCGCGGACCGAAGGCCACGATGTACGCCGGCCGTCCCTGGACGGTCCGCCAGTACGCCGGCTTCTCGACCGCCGAAGAAAGCAACAAGTTCTACCGCGCCAATCTTGCGGCGGGCCAGATGGGCCTCTCGGTGGCGTTCGATCTCGCCACCCACCGTGGCTACGACTCGGATCATCCGCGCGTCGTGGGCGACGTCGGCAAGGCCGGCGTGGCGATCGATTCCGTCGAGGACATGAAGATCCTGTTCGACGGCATCCCGCTCGACAAGATGAGCGTGTCGATGACCATGAACGGCGCCGTTCTGCCGGTGTTGGCGGGCTACATCGTGGCCGCCGAGGAACAGGGCGTGCCGCAGGAGAAGCTCGCGGGCACGATCCAGAACGACATCCTCAAGGAGTTCATGGTCCGGAACACCTATATCTATCCGCCCGGACCTTCGATGCGGATCGTGGCCGACATCATCGAGCACACGGCCAAGTTCATGCCGAAGTTCAACTCGATCTCGATCTCCGGCTACCACATGCAGGAGGCGGGCTCGACGCTGGTCCAGGAGCTGGCGTTCACGCTGGCCGACGGTCTCGAGTATGTCCGCGCCGCCAAGGCCAAGGGCCTCGACATCGACGCCTTCGCGCCCAGGCTCTCGTTCTTCTTCTGCATCGGCATGAATTTCTTCATGGAAGTGGCCAAGCTCCGCGCCGCGCGCTTCCTGTGGGCCGAGCTGGTCAAGCCGTTCGAGCCCAAGAAGGCCGACTCGCTGTCGCTGCGCACCCACTGCCAGACCTCGGGCGTGTCGCTCACCGAGCAGGACCCCTACAACAACGTGATCCGCACGGCCTATGAGGCGATGGCGGCGGTGCTAGGCGGCACGCAGTCGCTGCACACAAATTCCTTCGACGAGGCGATCGCGCTGCCGACGCCCACGTCGTCGCGCATCGCGCGCAACACCCAGCTCATCCTCCAGCACGAGACCGGCGTCACCAAGGTCGTCGATCCGCTGGCCGGCAGCTACTACGTCGAGTCGCTGACCGCGAGCCTGATTGCCGAAGCGCGCAAGTTGATCTCGGAGGTAGAGGCGCTGGGCGGCATGACCAAGGCGGTCGAGGCCGGCATGCCCAAGATGCGGATCGAGGAGGCCTCGGCGCGCCGCCAGGCCCGCATCGACCGCGGCGAGGAAGTGATCGTGGGCGTGAACAAGTTCCAGCCCAAGGACCCGACAACGGTCGAGGTGCTCGACATCGACAACGACGTGGTCCGCGAGTCGCAGGTCACGCGTCTCGACAATATCCGCAAGAGTCGCGACGAGGCCAAGTGCGTGGCGGCGCTCAAGGCGCTGGGCGATGCGGCGCGCAACGGCACCGGCAACCTGCTGGGCCTGGCGATCGACGCCACGCGCGCACGCGCTACGGTGGGCGAGATCTCCTCCGCGCTCGAAGGCGTCTACGGCCGCTATCAGGCCACGGTGCGCTCGATCTCCGGCGTCTATGCCGGCGAATGGGAGGGCGATCAGGGTCTCGATCGCATCCGCACCGACATCGCGGCCTTTGCCGAGGAAGAAGGCCGCCGGCCGCGTCTGATGGTCGTCAAGATGGGCCAGGACGGCCACGACCGCGGCGCCAAGGTGATCGCCACGGCCTTTGCCGATCTCGGTTTCGACGTCGACATCGGCCCGCTGTTCCAGACGCCGCAGGAAGCGGCGCGGGCGGCGATCGAGAACGACGTGCACGCGATCGGCGTATCGAGCCAGGCCGCGGGCCACAAGACGCTGGTGCCGCAGCTCATCGAGGAATTGGCCAAGCAGGGCGGCGAGGACGTGATGGTGATCGTGGGCGGTGTCATCCCGGCCCAGGACTACGACTTCCTGAAGAAGGCCGGCGTAGCTGCGATCTACGGCCCGGGCACCAACATCCCCGCCGCCGCCGCCGAGATCCTGGGCATCCTCCGCCAGCGCAGCCAGAAGCGCGCCGCTTGAACTAACGCCGCATAGCCTGGCTTTCCTGCGGCGTCAGTGGACGCTCGCGGAACGACAGGAGCCTGCCGCGGATCGTGCCGAAGCCTGTTTGGGCTTCCAGCTTGACCGGATAGCGCACCTGCGAGTTGTCGAGGCGGCCGAGCCATATCTTCAAGGGACGCTCGCGTTCCATCTCGGCCTCTTTCGGGGCCTCGTCGAATTCGCCGGAGATGCGTTTGGTGTAGATCTGGCACACCAGCAGATCACCCCTTGCCGTGGGCACGCCCGCCGCGGCGGGAGATTCCATGCCGATCTTGTGGATCATGATGTCGATCCGTCGCTTGCCGTCGTTGGACTGTACGGTGCGATCGCAGGCGGCGTCGCCGGCGAGGCCGACCGTGAGCGCCGCCGACAGCGGATCGAGCGAACCGATGCGCTGGTTCTCGGGGATCACATGCTGCGGCGGCGGCTTCCAGGCCGGGTTGTGCGTCTCGCTCATCGTGCCGCCGGGGCCATATTGCGCGACCCAGGTGCGGGGCTTGTCGCCGACGACGATCGACAGCGAACCGGCCGTCGGCTGCGCGCCCTGGGGGGAGAACCCGCCCCACGCCCGGTTGCGCCCGTCGTAATGCATGGTGACGGCCCGCAGCATGCCTTCCTTGAAGGTCCGGCTCTCGACATCGTAGCTCGCGCCATCGAAGCGCGCGGTGACGTCGATGCGGAAGCCGGCGAATCCGGCGAAAGTGATCTCGTAGCCGATGTCGACCTGACGGGCATCCTGTCCGAGGGCCGCCACGGGGACACCCACGCTCAAGGCAAACGCGATCAAGGCCCTACGAAAACTCATGAAATCCCTCTCTACAAAGGGCTTACTTCAGAAGCATCGGCACGATAGAAGGCCCACGCCCCCTCTGCCACACAAGTTGCACATCAGAAAAGGCACTTTTCGTCCATGTCGCCTCCCGGCAGCAACCATGTTCCCAAGCTGAGCGCCTCGCGCACCTGGGCGGTTGTCGGCATCATGGCCCGACATTTGTGGCCAATTGGTGAAACCGGGCTGCGCGCCCGTGTCGTCGTGGCCATGGGTCTGTTGGTCCTGGCCAAAATCGTCAACGTCTACGTTCCGATCCTCTACAAGCACGCCGTGGACGCGCTGGGCGAACCCACGGCGCAAGCCGTTGCGGTGCCGATCGCCCTGATCGTGGCCTACGGCGCCGCGCGTGTGTTGGCTCAGGCTTTTGGCGAAATTCGCGACGCCATTTTCGCGCCGGTGTCGCAGCGCGCCATTCGCAATCTCGCCCTGGAGGTGTTCCGGCACCTTCATGCACTGTCTCTGCGATACCATCTCGAACGCCAGACCGGCGGGCTCAGCCGCGTCATCGAACGCGGCACCCAGGGCATGGAATTCCTGATCCGCTTCACGACCTTCAATATCCTGCCCACCCTGTTCGAGATTGTCCTGGTGGGCGGCATCCTGTGGAGCCTCTACGACTGGCGCTTCACCGCCGTCACGCTGGGCACCGTCACAGCCTATATCGTTTTTTCCGTCGTGCTTTCGGAATGGCGCATCAAGTTCGTGCGTCGCATGAACGATGCCGACACCGACGCCAACGCCAAGGCGATCGACAGCCTGCTGAACTACGAGACCGTGAAGTACTTCGGCAACGAGCCCCACGAAGCGCGGCGGTTTGACGTTGGCCGCCGGCGCTATGAGACGGCGGCCATCCGTTCCAGCCGTACCCTGTCGGTGCTCAACATCGGCCAGGGCGCGATCATCTCGGTCGGCCTGGTCACCGTCATGTCGATGGCTGGCCAAGGCGTGATCAAGGGCACGATGACGCTCGGCGACTTCGTGGCGGTGAATGCCTTCCTGATCCAGCTCTACGTGCCGCTCAATATGCTGGGCTTCGCCTATCGCGAGATCCGGAACGCGCTGGTCAACATGGAGAAGATGTTCGGCCTGCTCGACGTCACGACCGAAATCGCCGACCGGCCCGGCGCGCCGCCGCTGGTCGTGACGGGCGGCGAGATCGTGTTCGACCATGTCGATTTCCACTACGAGGCAGCCCGGCCGATCCTGTACGACGTGAACTTTCGCGTACCGGCGGGCAACACTGTGGCGATCGTCGGATCGAGCGGCGCCGGCAAGTCGACGGTCTCGCGCATTCTGTTCCGCTTCTACGACGTGGCGTCCGGCAGCGTGAAGATCGACGGCCAGGACATCCGCGACGTGCAGCAGACGAGCCTGCGGGCGGCGATCGGCGTGGTGCCGCAGGACACCGTGCTGTTCAACGACACGATCTACTACAACATCGCCTACGGGCGGCCCGAGGCCAGCCGCGAGGAAGTCGAGCAGGCTGCCCGCATGGCGCGGATCCACGACTTCATCATGGCGTTGCCGCTGGGCTACGAAGCGACCGTCGGCGAGCGCGGCCTCAAGCTTTCGGGTGGCGAGAAGCAGCGCGTGGCGATCGCCCGCACGATCCTCAAGAACCCGCGGATCCTGTTGTTCGACGAGGCGACCAGCGCGCTCGACACGCGCACCGAACAGGAGATCCAGCGCTCGCTGGAGGAAGTGAGCCGCGGCCGCACGACGGTGGTGATCGCGCACCGGCTCTCGACCGTCATCAACGCCGACGAGATCGTGGTGCTCGACCGCGGCCGCATCGTCGAGCGCGGCCGCCATGGCGAGCTGCTGGCGCGGGGCGGCCTCTATGCCGACATGTGGAGCCGCCAGCAGGAAGCCGCCGCCGAGGCCGAGCACCAGGTCGAGGAGCCGCCGTCGTTCCGCGCCGAAGGCCACCTGCGTGTCGCCGAATAGCGCCACGGGGGCGGGCAGCGTGCAAATGTGCTAATATTTGCCGTATGGACCGCGAAGCCATTGTTGCCGCCATTCGATCAGAGGAAGCCGCGCTCAAGCGGGCTGGCGTGAAGTCGCTCGCATTGGTGGGATCGTCCGCTCGGGAAAGCCGCCGCCAGGACAGTGACGTCGACGTGCTGATCGATGTCGAAGACGCTTCACGTTTTTCGTTGATGGATCGTATCGGCGTCATGCATCTGCTCGGTGACAGGTTGGGGCTGCCGGTCGACGTGAGCCGTCGCGATACGCTCAATTCATTGGTGCGTGCCCGCATGATGATGGAAGCCATCAAGATATTTTGAATCCGATGGCCGGCACCGATTCTCAACTTCACTTGGCGCAGATGCTCGAGAACATCGAGCGTATTCGTGGCTGGACGGACGGCCTGGCGCTCGAGGAGTATCTGTCCAACAGGATGTTGCGCGATGCCGTCGAACGTTGTCTGGAGCGCATTTCCGAGGCTAGTCGGCGTCTCCCCGAGGTCTTGAAGGCGGCGCAGCCCCAAATTCCGTGGCGCAAGGTTGCCGATATCGGAAATGTTCTGCGCCACGAATATGACGATGTCGCCGACACCGAAGTTTGGCGGATCGTTGTCGACGAGTTGCATACATTGCAGGCGGCCGTGCTGGCGATGACGCGGGCGCGATGACGGCGGAAGCATCGCGGCGGTCATTGGTCCCGGTCTTCCTCGCCTGCGCCGCCATCGGCCTGCAGGCGGGCGTTGCCCTGCCGCTGGTGCCGCTGGCGCTTGAGCGTCAGGGCGCGGACAAGTTCACCATCGGCGTCATCGCTGCCGCCTGGGCGATCGGCATGCTGGCCTTCGGGACGCGCATTCCGCGGTTGGCGGCGCGGTTCGGCGCCGTCCCGGTCATTGTCGTCTCGGTCGTGGCGGGCTCGGCCATCACGGTGGCCTACACCTTCACCACCAGTCCCGCGGTCTGGTTCGTACTGAGCCTGCTGCACGGCCTCGCCGGCGGCATTCCGTGGGTGGTGAGCGAGATCTGGATGAACGTCGTCGTCGAGGAGAAACGCCGCGGCCGTGTCATGGGCCTCTACGCGATGCTGGTGGCGCTGGGCCTCGCGCTGGGCCCGCTCGTGCTGCAGGTGACGGGTGTCTACGGACCGGCACCGTTCCTGACCTGTGCGGCGCTGGCGCTGCTGGTGGCGGTGCCGCTGCTGCCCTACTGGAAGACCGCGCCAGCGATCGAGCATACGGCGGATAGCGGCTTCGCGATCGTGGTGATCGCCGTGCCGCTCGCCATGTTCGCCGGCTTCGTCTGCGGGCTGGGTGAACAGGTCGCCTTCAGCTTCCTCCCGGTCTACGCGGTGGGCGCCGGCGTTCCGGCCGAGACCGGCGCGCTGTGGCTATCGGCTTTCGTGTTCGGCAACGTGATCCTGCAATGGCCGATCGGCTGGATGGCCGACCACTACGATCGCCGCGCCGTGCTGGCCGGCTGCACGCTCGCCAGCGCCGTTCTCGTGAGCCTCCTGCCGATGGTGCCGGCGCAGTCGCCGGCCGTGATCGGCGTCGTGCTGCTTTGGGGCGGCATTTCCTTCGCGATCTATCCGGTGGGGCTGGCGCTGCTCGGGCAGCACTTCCAGGGTGGCGACATCGCCCGCGCCAACACCGCCTTCAGCATGCTCTACATCCTGGGCGGGCTGATCGGCCGGCCGCTGACTGGGGCCGCGATGGACGCGATCGGGGATCCCGGCCTCGGCTGGACGCTCGCTGTCTTCTATGCCGCTGCGACGCTCGCCGCCTTGCTGGCGCTCCGCCGCCGCGGCTGATAATTCTGAAATCGATGAGCGCCACGGCTGCCAGGACCGAAATGTCCGTCGATCCGCTATTCGCGCCCCTGCTGGCCGGCGACCGGCGTGCGCTCGCGCAGGCCATCACCCTCGTCGAATCCACGCGCAGCGACCATCGCGAGCGGGCCGATGCCCTGCTGGCGGCGCTCTTGCCGCATACCGGCAAGTCGGTGCGGCTCGGCATCACCGGGGTTCCGGGCGTCGGCAAGTCGACCCTGATCGAGCGGTTCGGCCTCTCGCTGCTGGAACGCGGCCGCTCGCTCGCGGTGCTGGCGATCGATCCGTCGTCGAAGCGCGGTGGCGGCTCGATCCTGGGCGACAAGACGCGCATGGAAGAGTTGTCGCGCCGTCACGCCGCCTTCATCCGGCCGTCGCCGGCCGGCGCCACCCTGGGCGGCGTCGCGCGGCGTACGCGCGAAGCGATGCTGCTCGTGGAAGCGGCGGGCTTCGACACCGTGATCGTCGAGACGGTGGGCGTCGGACAGTCCGAAACGGCGGTCGCCGACATGGTCGACATGTTCATCGTGCTGCTGCTGCCGGGCGGGGGCGACGATCTGCAGGGCATCAAGCGCGGCGTCATCGAGCTTGCCGACCTGATCGTGGTCAACAAGGCCGATGGCGATCTCCTGCCTACGGCCAAGCGCGCGGCCGGGGACTATCAGCACGCACTGCGCATGTTGCGATCGCCGACCGTCGGCTGGACGCCCGAGGTCCAGACCTGCTCGGCCCAGACCGGCGAGGGCGTGATCGAGATCTGGCAGACCGTCGAGCGCTTTGTGGCGGCGGTCGGCGCCAAGGGAACCGCCCGCCGCCGCGCCGAACAGGCGCGTGCCTGGATGTGGAGCGAAGTGGGCGAGACCCTGCTGGCCGAGCTGCGCCGGCACCCCGAGGTCAAGCGCCTGGTGGGGGGCCTGGAACGCGAGGTCGAGGCCGGCCGGGCAACCCCTGCCGTGGCGGCACGGCGGATGCTAGAAGTCTTCCATGGTCGCTAAATCGTTCCTCAGGCAGGCCCGGCGGGCCGCTGCCGCCAGTGAACTGCCTTTCTGGAAGCGCAAGTCGCTGGCCCAGATGTCGCAGCAGGAATGGGAATCCCTCTGCGACGGCTGCGGCATGTGCTGCGTCAACAAGCTCGAGTACGAGGGCACCGGGGAACTGGCCCAGACCGATACCTGCTGCAAGCTGCTCGACCCCAAAACGGCGCGCTGCAAAGACTACAAGAACCGCAAGAAGATCGTGCCGGACTGCATCCAGCTCACCCCAAAGGTTGTGGCCAAGATGGACTGGCTGCCCAAGACCTGCGGTTATCGGCTCGTCCATCTCGGCCAGGATCTCTATTGGTGGCACCCGCTGATCTCGGGAGACCCCGAAACCGTGCATCAGGCAGGAATTTCGGCTCGGGGGCGGGTGATTTCCGAGGATTTGGTTGAGGATATCAGCGACCGGGTGGTCGACTGGTTTGCTTGACGGGGGTCCCTCTGGCCCGTAAAAAGCCCGCCTTCCCGCCCTTCGGCGGGATCGTTTTTTAGCGGAAGTCGCCATGCCTCGTCGTTGCGCCCTCTCGGGCAAGTCCGTGCAGTACGGCAACAATGTGAGCCACGCCAACAACAAGTCCCGGCGCCGGTTCATGTCCAATCTGCAGGTCGCCTCGGTCCTGTCCGATGTCCTCGGTCACTCCGTGCGGCTGCGGCTGACGCCGCGCGGCGTCAAGACCATCGAGCACAATGGCGGCATCGATGCCTACCTGCTGGGCACCAACACCAGCAAGCTCAGCCCGGAGATGACGGTGTTGAAGCGCCGGGTGGTTTTGGCCAAGGCCAAGAAGGACGCCAAAAAGGCCGCGTAAGCGGCCTTTACTTTGCCAGCTCGAACAGCAGCAGAATGTTGCGCTGAAGCGCATTGAAGTTGTCGTCCGAGATCAGCCACAGCAGCGTCTCGCCGCGCGCACCCCTGGTCGCGGCCATTCCCTCGAGATTGTCGACCGCATAAGGCGAGGCGAGCCCGGCCAGTTCCTCGGGCCGCACGGTGGCGCCCGGCGCGAGCTGGGCGGCGTCGAACCGCATGACGCGGCAGCGCACGCCGCGCACCATGTCGAAGGCCCGCTCGATCATGGCGAAGGAGCCGTCCGGCAGCTGGGCAATCGCGGTCGGCCGGAAGTCGGCGATCGTGGCGTAGTCGAACGAGCGCCAGCGATAGCCGCCGCCTGCCGCCGGCTCGCCAATCCAGCCCATCGCGGTGCCGGGCCGCTCGCCATATTCCTCGCTGATCGCGATGACGCGGCCGTCGGGGAGGGCCGTCAGTGCCTCGATGCCGCCGTTGGGGGGCTGCCGGCCGATCTCGGCCGGCCCTTCGACCGGTGCCGGCGTGCTGGTCAGGGTCTCGTAACGCCATAGCCGATGGCGGCGCTCGAAGGACGCCAGCCATGAGCCGTCGGGCAAGCGGGCCATGCCCTCGGCATCGGCCTCCGCCTTGGTCGCGATCAGCTTGCCGTCGAGGCCGTGCAACTGGCCGATCCGGCCGCCGCTCAGGCCTGCCAGATTGCCCTTGGCATCGTAGTCGATCGCGGCCGTGAGCCACGCGCCTTCGTCGGAGATCGACGTCAGGCTGCGCCCGTCGGCCGCTACATGGAGATCCGACCAGCCGCCGAAGTGGGGAGAGTTGGCGGTCATGGCGATGCCGCCGCGCCAGATCAGGCGGCCGATCTGTGTTGCCGCTGGCTCGTCGATCTTGAACGGCTGCGACGAGCTCTTGATCTCGAGGGGCAGCTCCGGTGCACCGGCCGGTGGCGGCGAAGCACCGCCGCAGGATGCAACGAGCAGGCAGGCGATGAAGAGAAGAAGCCGGATGGGCACCGGGATCAGGCGGCGCGCCGGCCCGTCTTGCCGCCGCCAGTCTTGCCGCCAGTCTTGCCACCACTGGCCTTGCCGCCGCCGGCAGCCTTGGCGCCACCGCGACCGCGCATGGCCCGGGCTTCCTTCTTGTCGTCCTCGTCGAACAGCGAGGCGAGCTGCTCCATCATGGTGCCGCCCAGCTGGTCGGCGTCGACGATGGTGACGGCCTTGCGGTAGTAGCGCGTGACGTCGTGGCCGATGCCGATGGCGACCAGCTCGACCGGCGAGCGCGTCTCGATCCAGTCGATGACGTCGCGCAGGTGGCGCTCGAGATAGTTGCCGGGGTTGACCGACAGCGTCGAATCGTCGACCGGGGCGCCGTCGGAGATCACCATCATGATCTTGCGCTCTTCGGGGCGCGGCAGCAGGCGGTTGTGTGCCCACAACAGCGCCTCGCCGTCGATGTTCTCCTTGAGGATACCCTCGCGCAGCATCAGGCCGAGGTTCTTGCGCGCGCGGCGCCACGGCGCGTCGGCCGGCTTGTAGACGATGTGGCGCAGGTCGTTGAGGCGGCCAGGATTGGCGGGCTTGCCGGCGGCGAGCCACTGCTCGCGGCTCTGGCCGCCCTTCCAGGCGCGCGTGGTGAAGCCCAGGATCTCGACCTTCACGCCGCAACGCTCGAGCGTGCGGGCGAGGATGTCGGCGCTCATCGCCGCCACCGTGATCGGCCGGCCACGCATGGAACCCGAATTGTCGATCAGCAGCGACACCACGGTGTCGCGGAAATTGGTGTCCTTCTCCATCTTGAAGGACAGCGAGTGCATCGGGTTGGCAACGATGCGCGCCAGCCGCGCCGCATCGAGCGTGCCCTCGTCGAGGTCGAATTCCCACGACCGGTTCTGCTGCGCCATGAGGCGGCGCTGCAGGCGGTTGGCGAGCTTGCCGATCACGCCCTGCAAATGGGCGAGCTGCTGGTCGAGATGGTTGCGCAGGCGGCCCAACTCCTCAGCATCGCACAGCTGGTCGGCATCGACGATCTCGTCGAACTTGGTCGAATAGGCGTGATATTGCTGGCCCAGCGGCTCGTTGGAGAGGGCGCCCGGGGGCAGCCACGGGCGCTCGGCGCGGCCCGGCTCCTCCTCGTCGCCCGCACCCATCTGCATCTCGGTCTGAGCCTGGTCGGCCGCCGTCTCGGAGGCGTCCTCCTGTTCGGAGGCGTCCTCGGTTTCCTCGCCCTGGGCGCCATAGCCCTGGGTCTCGCTCGAATCGCTGTTGTCGTCGCCGGTCTCGTTCGACTGGCCGTCGGCGTTCTCCTGGTCCTGCGAGTCCTCGTTGTCGTCGTCCTGCAGATCGGCAGATTCGTCGCCGAGCTTGAGGTCGCGGATGAGCTGGCGTGCGGCCTTGGCGAAGGCCTCCTGGTTGCCGAGCGATTCCTTCAGCTTCTGGAAGTCGCGGCCGGCGGCGGATTCGACATCGGCCCGCCACAGATCGACCATCGCCTTGGCCGAGTCAGGCGGCGGCGTGCCGAGCAGCTGCTCGCGCGCGATCAGGCTGATCACGTCGGCGATGGGGGCGTCTTCCTTGGACTTGACGCGGGCATGGCCGCGCTGGTCGGAGCGCTGGCGCCACAGCGCCGAGAGGTTGTCGGCGACGCCGGCCATGCGGCGCGCGCCCAGCGCCTCGACACGGACCTGCTCGACCGCCTCGAAGATCGAGCGGGCGGTCTCGCCGCGGGGCACGCGGCGCAGATGCGTCTTGCGGTCGTGATGGCGCAGCTTCAACGCCATGGAATCGGCTTCGCCGCGGACGCGGCTCACATCCTCGGCCGGAAGATCGCGGGCCGGCACGGTGATGCGTGCCTCGCTGCCCAGCAACGAGCCGCCGTCGGGCACGAACGAGACATTCACTTCCTTGCGCGACACCGCCCGCATGGTGGTGGCGGTGACGCGCCGGAATTCCTCGAGTGGCGTCGAATCCTTGGCCATTCGGCCCTCTTCCTAGTGCAGCTTGCCGCCCTTGCCGCTGCTTGCCGGCAATTCCTTGCCGAAGCAGCGCTGGTAGTACTCGGCCAAGGTGGTGCGCTCGACTTCGTCGCACTTGTTGAGGAAGGTGAGACGGAAGGCAAAGCCGATGTCGCCGCCGAAGATGCGCGCGTTCTCGGCCCAGGTGATCACCGTACGAGGCGACATCACGGTCGAGATGTCGCCGGCGATGAAGCCCGCGCGGGTGAGATCGGCCAGCGCCACCATGGCGGAGACGATCTTGCGGCCCTCGTCGTTGTCGTACATCGGCGTCTTGGCGATGACGATGTTCACTTCCTGGTCGTGCGCCAGGTAGTTGAGCGTCGTCACGATCGACCAGCGGTCCATCTGGCCCTGGTTGATCTGCTGCGTGCCGTGATAGAGACCGGTGGTGTCGCCGAGGCCGACCGTGTTGGCGGTCGAGAACAGGCGGAACGACGGATGCGGCCGGATCACCTTGTTCTGGTCGAGCAGGGTGAGCTTGCCCTCGACCTCGAGCACGCGCTGGATCACGAACATCACGTCGGCGCGGCCGGCGTCGTATTCGTCGAACACCAGCGCCGTCGGGTTCTGCAGCGCCCACGGCAGGATGCCTTCGCGGAATTCGGTGACCTGCTTGCCGTCCTTCAGGACGATCGCGTCCTTGCCGATCAGGTCGATACGGGAAATGTGGCTGTCGAGGTTGACGCGGATGCAGGGCCAGTTGAGGCGCGCCGCGACCTGCTCGATATGGGTCGACTTGCCCGTGCCGTGATAGCCCTGGACCATGACGCGCCGGTTGTGGGCGAATCCGGCGAGGATCGCCATCGTGGTGTCATGATCGAACAGGTAGGAGTCGTCGACCTGGGGAACGTGTTCGGTCTGGACGCTGAACGCCGGCACTTCCATGTCGGTGTCGATGCCAAAGAGCTGGCGGGCGGAAACCTTGATATCCGGCACGCCCGACACATTCTGCTGGGCCGCGGTCGTCGTAGAAGCCATCACACGAGTTCCTACAAAACAAAACCCGCCAAAGTGCGGGCAAAGTCAGTCTCGCAGGCCATTTTGTGCACCGCAAGCGGCCAATTGGCAGGGCAGGCCAGCAGAAGCGCGATCACGCGAGGGGAAGGTTTTCCGAAGCTCGCAGAGTGGAATAGGCGGCGTTGATTTCCTTCAATTTTTCCTCGGCGTCGCGGGCCCCGCCATTGGCGTCCGGATGATGTATTTTGACCAGTTCTTTGTAACGAGATTTCACTTCCGCCTGGGTCAACGGCCATGAAAGTTCAAGGACCCCGAGCGCGCTGCGCTCGGCCGGGGTGAGTTGTTCGAGGCCGTCGTTTATGGGCGGCGGCTTTTCGCCGAGGCCAGCGTCGTCGGCCAGGCCAAACGGGTCATTGATATAGGGGTGGCCATTGCCGCTGCGCCGTGCACCGAGCGGCCAGACGGGCCGGCGCCAGGTCGTGTCGGCCCGGATGTGGGCCTCTATCTGATCGGCGCCGAGGCCGGCGAAATAGTCCCATTTCTTGTTGTATTCGCGGACGTGCTCGAGACAGAACCAGCGATAGTCGTTCAGCCGGTCCCGCGCCCACGGCGCGCGGTATTCGCCCTGCAGCCGGCAGCCGGCCGCCTCGCAGACACGCTGATGCGGCTGCGTGCCGTTGGCTTCCGTCAAGGGGTTCACTCGCCGTCGCGACATTCGTCTAATATGTGTTCTATGGTTTTGCCGGGCAAGTGAGGCGATCGATGGGCAAGGTGGCGATGGCGATTGACAGCAAGCTCCGGCAGCGGTTCGCGCCGCTGCGCCTTGCCGTGGAGGACGATTCCCAGCGCCATCTCGGCCATGCGGGCTACCGGGAAGGTGGCGAGACCCACTTCAATGTCGAGATCGTGTCGGCCGCGTTCGAAGGTCAGGGCCGCGTGGCGCGCCAGCGGCTGGTCTATGCCGCGCTGAAGGACGAACTCGATGCCGGCCTGCATGCGCTGGCGCTCGTCACGCTCACGCCGGCTGAAGACGCCGCGCGCGGCGCCCGCTAGCCGTCCAGCTCCATTTCCTTGCCAGCCGCGGCGGCGCGCACCGCCTCGGCGTCGGGGCCGGTGTAAAAATCCGGCGCCCAGCGCTTCACCACGGCGCCGTCGGCGGCCCAGGCATGGCAGGTGTCGATGACATAGGGCTTGCGGCGGGGCTTGCCCGCGATCTCGGCCTCGGGCGGATTAGCGCCCGTCTTGGCGCGATGAGCGCGGTTGAGTTCGCGCGCCTTGCCCGACGACACGGTCTGGAACGCCGTGGTGGCGACCGGCCCCAGCAGTTCGACGATGTGGGTGCAGCCGTGCACGCCGCCCAACCGTTCGCGGACGGCGCGATGAAAACCGCCGCCGATCCTGAGGCCGATCAGCTTCCTGAAATCGGGCGCGATGTCGCCGCACATCCGGTATGGCGATTTGTCGGTCACCGCGTCGACATCGACGATCGTGAACGTGTGGTCGATCGTGAGTCGGATCGACATGTCGTGCACGAAATCGCCGGGCTCGAGCGCGCCGCGCCATTCGTTGGCGTGTTCGTAGGTCTTCTCGTCGGTGATGCGACCCTCGATGTCCCAGAGTCCGTCGTCGCGGAAGAAGCCCTGACAGACGACGCGGCGCGTATGCAGGTGCTGTCGCCCGATCGGTGGCGAAAGCGGCATGGTTGAACCTCTCGCAGAAAGGATGGGGGATGTTTACCCGGCCTATATGGCCGCGGGTGGAACGATGCGCAACTCGGCGATGCGCGTGCCCTCGCGCTTCAGAATTTCGAAGCGAAACCCGTAAAATGCGTAGGTTTGGCCGACTTCGGGGATGCGGCGGGCTTCGTGCAGGACCAGCCCGGCGATAGTGATGGCCACGTCCTGGGGCAGGTTCCAGCCGAACTCGCGGTTGAGGTCGCGGATCGGCACGTCACCCTGGCAGATCATGCTGCCGTCCTCGCGGCGGACGACACCACGCTTGATGGCGTCGTGCTCATCCTCGATGTCGCCCACGATCTCCTCGATGATGTCCTCGAGCGTGACGATGCCGCGGAGCGCGCCGTATTCGTCGACGACGATGGCGAAGTGCTCGTGGCGGGCGCGGAACGCCTGGAGTTGATCGAACAGAACCGTCGACTCCGGAATGAACCAGGGCGGCGTCATCACGTCGTCGATCCTGACCCCCTCGGGACCGCCCGCCGCCTTGACGGCACGGAACAGATCCTTGGCATGCACCACGCCCACGACATTGTCGGGCTGGCCGCGGTAGAGCGGAATGCGGGTGTAGGGAGCGGCCAGCGCCTGGGTGACAATCTCGACGGTCGGATGATCGGCGTCGATCAGCACGACGTTGCCGCGGTGGGTCATGACGTCGCCTACCGTACGGTCTCCAAGTTCGAGGACCGAGCGCAGCATTGCCTTTTCGTGCGGTGCATCGCCTTCACCCTCGCCATGCATTTCGATGGCGCCGCGCAGCAGCTCGTTCTGCTCGCCGGCGTCGGGCGTGGAGTCGGTACGTACGTTCATCAATCTGAGGAAGAAGCGCGAGATCCAGGCCACGCCGCGCGCCATCGGTCCCAAGATCGCCAGCGTGACCACGATGGACGGCGCCAGGATCAGCGCCACCCGGTCGGCGCGCAACAGCGCCCAGGTCTTGGGCATCACTTCGGCGAAGATCACGACCAGCACGCCGATCGCGAGCGTGGCGTAGACGACACCGGCTGCGCCGAACAGTGCTGTGAGCACCGCCGTCGTGAGCGAGGCTGAGAAGATGTTCACGACGTTGTTGCCCAGCAGCACGGCGCTTACCGTCTCGTCCTTGCGATCGAGCAGGTCGTTGACCAAGGTTGCTCGCTTGTTGCCCTGCTGGGCGAGCCGGTGCATGCGCTGGCGCGAAGCGCCGGTAATCGCCGTTTCCGCCGCCGACAGATAGGCCGCCAGCAGCAGGCAGAACAGGACCAGTGGGCCGGCGATGTAGAGCGGCACATCGAGGTGAAGGTCGGCTTCCATGGGCTAGGCCGCTATGGCGTCGGCAAGCAGGCCGTGCAGCACGGTCTCGTCGACCTCACGGCTCACGAAGGCCCCGCCGATGCCGCGTGCCAGGACGAACGCGAGCTTGCCGCCCTCTGCCTTCTTGTCGCCGCGCATGTGCCCGATCAGGCGGTCGGCGTCCCAGACCCGCCTGTTGTCGCCGCCGATCGACCGCAGGCGAATCGGCAGCCCGACTGCGCCCAGATGGGCCCGCGCGCGCTGGGCGTCGGCCGCCGGGCAGATCCCGAGCCGGGCCGACAGGTCGAACGCCATCGCCATGCCGGCGCCCACCGCTTCGCCGTGCAGCAGGTCGCGGCCGAAGCCGGTCTCGGCCTCCAGCGCATGGCCGAAGGTGTGGCCGAGATTGAGGAGGGCGCGCAGATCGGTGGTCTCGCGCTCGTCGGCGGCGACGATGCGTGCCTTGGAGAGGCAGCTCTGCTCGATCGCGTAGGCGCGGGCGGCGGCGTCGCCGGACAGGACGGCGGCGCCGTTCTTCTCGCACCAGGTGAAGAAGGCCGGATCGTCGATCAGCCCGTATTTCGCGACCTCGGCGTAGCCCGCGAGCAGTTCGCGACGGGGCAGGGTGTCGAGCACGGCAGTATCCGCCAGCACCAGCCGTGGCTGATAGAAGGTGCCCACGAGGTTCTTGCCGTGGCGCGTATTGATGCCGGTCTTGCCGCCGACCGAGGAATCGACCTGGGCGAGCAGCGTTGTCGGCACCTGGATGAAGTCGACGCCGCGCAGCAGCACGGAAGCGGCGAAGCCGGTGAGGTCGCCGACAACACCGCCGCCCAGCGCCACCAGCGTGGTCTTGCGGTCGGGGCGCAGGTCGAGCAGCGCGTTCATCAGCCGGCCGAAGCTTGCGAATTCCTTGCTGCTCTCGCCGGCGGGGACGGTCACGGAAGCTGTCTTGATGCCGGCTTTCTCGAAGGATGCCGCAAGGCGCGCGCCGTAGAGCGGCGCCACGGTCTCGTCGCTCACGATGGTAACGCGAGGGGCTGCCAGCAGCGGACGCGACAGCTCGCCTGCACGGTCGATCAGCCCGGGCCCGATGGCGATGTCGTAGCTGCGGCCGGCAAGGTCGACGTGGACAGTGCGCGTGGCGGTGACGGTGCGCGCGGCGGTCATGGGCGCGCTCCGGTCGGATGGACCTGCAGATAGTCGCGCAATGCCTCGATCGTCTGCTCGGTCGTGCGGTCGGCGGGCTGGGCGGTCGAATCGACGGTGATGTCGGCCTCGGCGTAGATGGGATAACGCTTTGTCATCAGATTATCGAGAATCTCCCTGGGGTCGCCCTTGCGCAAGAGTGGCCGGTGGGTTCGCCGCCGGACGCGGTCGAACAGGACATCGAGATCGGCGCGCAGCCACACGGTCACTGCCTTGGCACGCATCAGCGCCCGCGTCTCGGGATCCATATAGGCGCCGCCGCCGGTCGACAGCACTTGCGGCGGTTCGTCGAGCAGGCGGGCGATGACGCGGCGCTCGCCGGCGCGGAACTCGGCCTCGCCGTATTTCTCGAAGAACTCGCCGATCGTGCAGCCGGCCGCGTGCTCGATCTCGTCGTCGGCGTCGACGAATGGCAAGCCGAGACGCACGGCCAGCCGCTTGCCGATCGCGCTCTTGCCGGCGCCCATCAGGCCCACGAGGGTGACGGTGCGCGGCACGGAAAAGGGGGGAAAGGCCTCCATGACGAACTGCAAACATGCATGTCGCCCATTCCGCCCTTGGTTTCAAGCGACCGGGCTCAGTCGGGGCTCAGTCGGGGCACGGTGGGGAGGGCGTGGCGATTGCCGCTCCCGGGCAATTGCCTTCAGGCAATTGCCGCTTTCGCGGCAGCCGGGTAGTTTGCCCGCGCCGTGCCCCTGTTCCGTTCTCGAAACCATTTCCGCGTCCCCACCCTGAGGCTTGGTCCGACGGTGGCGGTCGTGGTCGTCGGCGCCCTGATTGCCGGTCTGGTCGCGCTCGCCGTTATCGAGCCCCGCCCGCCAATGCGCCATTTCGAGGTTCCCGTGTCCAATGAACGCTTTGCGCGTTAGTTTCCTGTCCGCCGTGACCCTTGGCTTGGCCTCGGTCGCGCTGACAGCCTGGGCGCAGACCGCTAATTTCGACGATCGCCCGACCGGCTTTCTCTCGGTGCGCCAGGGCGGCATGCCGCTCGATGCCTGGGCCGGCACCTCGCTCGGCACGGCCAAGCGGTTGGTCTCGGCGCTCCAGGCAGCACCCCGCAGCCGCGCGCTGCGCGATTTGCAGTTCAAGGTCCTGGTCAGCGAACTCACCCCGCCAGCGGCCGACGGCAGTCCGCCGCCCAGCCTGTTCGCCCGCAAGGTCGACCGTCTGGCCGCAATGGGCGAGGCCGAGAGCCTGAACGAGATGGCGAGGTCGGCGGGCGGCTATGTCGATCCGGCGATCGCCGCGACCGTGGCTGACTCCCTGATGATGGCGGGGGAAAAGGACGCCGCTTGCGGAATCGTGCGCAGCCATCCGCTGGTCGAGCCGTTCAAGCGCCGCGCCGACGTCGTCTGCAAGCTGGTGGCCGGCGACAGTGCCGGCGCGATGGCTGCGGCCGCGCTGTTGCGCGGAAGCGATCCGGCGTTCGCCAAGCTGGTCGAGGTCGCAGCCGAAGGCCTGTCGCCTTCGGTCGCGCCGCCCACGCTGCTCGACGGCCCGGCGATGGTCATGCTGGATCTCGCCTATGTGCAGCCGCCGGCGTCGGCGCTCAGGTCGACGCAGCCGCCTCTGATGCGCTCGCTGGTCGCCCATCGCACCCTGCCGATGCCGACGCGGCTCGACATTGCCGAGCGCGGCGAGGCGCTGGCCATCATCGAGGCATCGAAACTGGGCGACCTTTATATCGAGGCCCTGCGCGACGGCGTCGTGATGCCGCCGGCGATGGCGCGCCGGGCGCGGCTCGTCGAGGCCGCACGTCGTGCCTCGAACGCCCAGGAGGTGGTGAATTCGATCATTGCCGTCTACGCCGAGGCGCGGGGCAGTGCGCTGTTTTCCACCGTTGCGCGGGCCAGCGCCGCCGGCCTGCTCAATATTCCGGCGCAGCCACAGTTCGCCAACATTGCCCAGGAGGCGATGCGCGGGTTCCTGCTGCTGGGCGACAAGCGGCAGACCAAGGAATGGACGAAGCTCGCGCTCACGGCCGCACTCAACAATCCCCGCGCCATGGCAGCACTCGACCGGCTGATGCCGCTGGTCGCCATCGCCGGCGTCGACGATCCCAAGCGGCTGCCACCCGAAGAGGTCAACCGATGGTACGACGTGATGCGCCAGGATGATACGGCGCGCGCGCCGCTGCGCGGCTATCTCCTGCTAGAACTGTTCCGCGGCACCGGCATCGACGTGCCGCGCGGGTCCACCAACCTGCCCGAAACGCCGCCGGCCGGCGTCCGGCTGGTCTCTCCTCCTGCGGCTACGATGCAGGCGCTGCAGGCCGCCGCCGCCGGCCGGCGACGCGCCGAGACGGCGTTGCTGGCGTCGATCGCGATCGGCGAGACGCCGCTGGTCGACCTCAATCCCGCCGCGGTCGGCGTCATCGTCCAGGCGCTGCGCCAGGTCGGCGAGGACCACGCCGGCCGGCTGTTCGCGGTCGAGACGGCGATCGCCCACGGCCTGTGAATCAGGAGCCGTGAAGCGCAAGCCCGTCCTGCCGCTGGCCCGCGAGGCCGAGGCATTCATTGAAATGCTGACGGCGGAGCGCGGTGCGTCGAAGAATACCGAGGCCGCCTATCGCGGCGATCTGAAGGATCTGCTGACCTTTCTCGCACGCCGCAAGCAGGGACCGGCGAGCGCCGACGCCGAGGCGCTGCGCGCCTACCTGAAGGCGCTCGACTATCTCGGCATGACGCCGCGCACGGTGGCGCGCCGGCTGTCGGTGATCCGCCAGTTCTTCAGGTTCCTGCTGGCCGAGCGTCTGCGCGAGGACGATCCGGCGAGCACGCTTGATTCGCCCAAGCTCGGGCGGCCGCTGCCCAAGGTCCTGTCGCGCGTCCAGGTCGACAGCCTGATCGCGGCGGCACAGGCCAAGGGCGCCTTGGATGGCGGTCGCATGGAGACCCTGCTCGAGATTCTCTATGGCTCGGGCTTGCGCGTATCGGAGCTGGTGTCCTTACCGCTCGCCGCGGCCGAGCGCGATCCCACCATGCTGATCGTCCGCGGCAAGGGCGACAAGGATCGACAGGTGCCGCTGTCCGATCCGGCGCGCGTCGCCATCGCGAAGTGGCTGCATATACGCGCCGGCGCCCTCGCGGAAGGCGAGACCTCGCGCTATCTCTTTCCATCGCGCGGTCGGACGGGGCATCTGACTCGCCAGCGTTTCGCCCAGCTCCTGAAGGAAGCGGCACTGGCGGCCGGCGTCGACCCGGCGCACGTATCGCCGCATGTGCTGCGCCATGCCTTTGCCAGCCATTTGTTGGAAGCAGGCGCCGACCTGCGCAGCGTCCAGCTCATGCTGGGCCATGCCGACATTGCGACGACCCAGATCTATACGCATGTCATTCCCGAGAAAGTGCGGGCGCTTGTGGAAGATCACCATCCCCTGGCCCGCCGGAAGCGCAAGCCGCCCCGCTGAGTTTGGCGGCTGAAGCAGGCCGGTTGACAGGATTCGGATGCCGGGCGACACCTGAATTTCAATGACCACTCATCTCGAATTCGAGAAGCCGATCGCGGAGCTCGAAAGCAAGATCTCCGAACTCAGGCACCTTCCCAACAGCGGCGACGTCGATATCGCCGAGGAAGTCATGCGCCTGCAGTCCAAGGTCGACAAGCTGCTGCGTGCGACCTACGCCAAGCTGACGCCGTGGCAGCGGGTACAGGTGGCGCGCCATGCCGAACGGCCGCACACTCAGCGCTACATCGACCGGCTGATCACCAGCTACATGCCCCTGGTGGGCGACCGCGTCTTCGGCGAGGACGCTGCCATCGTGGGCGGCATCGGCCGGCTGGACGGCCGCAGCGTCGTCGTCCTGGGCCAGGAGAAGGGCGAAGATACCGAAGGCCGTATCAAGCACAATTTCGGCATGGCGCGGCCCGAGGGCTACCGTAAGGCGCAGCGCCTGATGAAGCTTGCCGACCGTTTCGGCCTGCCGGTGGTGACCCTGGTCGACACGCCCGGCGCCTTCCCGGGCATCGAATCCGAGGCTCGCGGCGTGGCGGAGGCCGTGGCCAGCACCATCGAAACCTGTCTCTCGCTCGGCGTGCCGCTGGTCAGCGTGATCATCGGTGAGGGCGGCTCGGGCGGCGCGCTGGCCATCGCCTCGGCCGACCGCGTCTACATGCTGGAGAATTCCATCTACTCGGTGATCACGCCCGAGGGCTGCGCCTCGATCCTGTGGCGCGACAACGCCAATGCCCAGGACGCGGCCGAGGCCATGAAGGTGACGGCGGGCGACCTCAAGAAGCTCGAGGTGATCGACGAGGTCATCCCCGAGCCGATGGGCGGCGCCCATCGCGGCGCCGACGAGACCATCGACTTGGTGGGCAAGGTCATCGGCGAAGCGCTGACCGAGCTCACGAAGCTCGACGCCGACACGCTTCGCCAGCGCCGCCAGGACAAGTTCCTGGCGATGGGCAAGAAGGGCCTCTGATACCGTTGCCTCTGCGTCTCAGCGTTCTCGACCAGTCGCCGATCGCCAAGGGCCGCACGCCGGCCGACGCCGTGGGCGAGACGCTCGAACTGGCACAGCTCTGCGACCGGCTCGGCTACACACGCTATTGGCTGGCCGAACACCACAGCAGCGAGGCGCTGGCGGGCTCCGCGCCGGAGGTCTTGATCGCGCGCGTGGCCGGCCTTACTCGGCACATGCGGATCGGCTCGGGCGGCGTGATGCTGCCGCACTACAGTGCCTACAAGGTGGCGGAGAATTTCCGCATGCTGGAGACGCTGTTTCCCGGCCGCATCGACCTCGGCGTCGGCCGCGCGCCGGGCAGCGACCAGCGCACCATGCGCATCCTGGCCGACGGCAAGCCCAACTGGAGCAGCGCCGACAACTATCCGATCCAGGTGCGCGACCTCACGGCGTGGCTTCACGATGCCTTGCCCGACGACCATGCCGGGCGCGGCGTGGTGGCTCAGCCGGTGGGCGCGAGCGCGCCGGATGTCTGGCTGCTGGGTTCGAGCGACGACAGCGCGGCGCTGGCCGCGCACTTCGGTCTGCCATTCTGCTTCGCCCATTTCATCAATCCCGACGGCGGCGACGGCATCACACGCGCCTACCGCGCGCATTTCCGGCCGTCGGGGCTGCATGCCGCGCCCATGCCGCTGGTCGCCCTGGGTGTCATGTGCGCGGAGACCGATGAAGAGGCCGACCTCCTGGCCAAGAGCCGCGATGTCTGGGCGATGCGGCTGCGCACCACTGGCAATCCCGGCCCGGTGCCCTCGGTCGAGGAAGCGCTGGAGGTCGCCAAGGATCCGCGCACCCGGAGCTGGCTCACCAGCATGCGCCGCCGTGGCGTCGTCGGATCACCCAAGACCGTTCGCGCCGCGCTCGAGAAGCTCGCCGCCGACTACCAGGTCGACGAGATCATGGTGGTGACGATCTGCTTCGACTTCGAGAAGCGGAAGCGCTCCTACGAGTTGCTGGCCGAGGCGTTTGGCCTCGCCGCCGCCTAGCTGTTGCCGGCGGTGGGCTTCCACATCGGCGGGGCGATCGTCTCGGCGAAATTCGTGAACATGAGATTGAAGGCGATGCTGATGCGCTCGGTCGGACCTTCGTTGGAAGGAACGTGGTGCCGGAGCCAGGACGGGAAAAACACCATGCGGCCCGGCCTGACCTCGGCGATGGCGGCGTTGGCGGTAATGCGGCCGAGCTTGGTCCGGGGCATGATCATCACCGGCCGCGGGTCCTGGAAAAGGAGATGCGTGCCGGTCGGGGGAACGGCCACGTAGTAGACGCCGCTCAGGTAGTTGTTCGGGTGATTGTGGGTGGGGTGGTAGCTGCCGGGCGGATTGATGTTGGCCCAGCAGCCGGTGATCATCATCGGAAAATTCTCGACCTGCAGGTGCTGCGCGACACTCGCCGCGACCTGCTCGACCAGCTTGGCGAAGTCAGCGAAGGCCGGGCGCGTGTGCAGATCCTGCGGCGTCTGCCAGTTGCTGCCGCTCGGCACCTTGGGACGTGGCGAGATGATTTTCTCGATCTCGGCCTTGAGCCCGGCATTGAAGGCAACTGCTTCCGCCGGCGGGAGGTCGACGACCCAGAGCGGCGTGGGGAAAAGTTCCTGAATTTCCTGCTTCACCTTCATGTTTTTATCCTACCGAAACTTCGCTTGTTGGGCATGCCTTAGAAACCGGCGAGCGGAAAGCCGCGGCCTTTGCCGTTCTGTGGCCGGCGCGTCGAGATCAGGGAGCGCGCCGCCTCGGCGCGGCCGGCACGCACCAGTGCCGACGTCACCAGGTATTCGAGCAGGTCGCGCTGGGCGCGGCTGCCGCCCAGGCGTTCGTGGGTGGCGAGCAGGGGTTCGATTTCCTGCGCGGCGCGGGCCCAATCGCCGCGCGCGTAGGCATCGAAGCCCTGGCCCATCGGTGCCACCAGGTCGGCCGTGGCGCCGCGCGGGCTGTCGACGAACTTGGCCAGCGTTTCGCCGTCGCCCGCCATCGCGTAGGCGAGCGCCGTGTGCATGTCGACGAAGCCGAGGCCGGTCCGCGGGAACCACTTGGTGGCGTAGTCGCTGAGCTCCCGCCACCGCTCCGGTTGGCGCGGTTCGCCCGCCATCTCGGCGCGGGCGAGGAAGGCGGCGCAATCGGTGAGGACGTTGATCTGCGGTCCCCAGGCGCCGCCGGGACGGAGCGCCTCGTCATAGACGCGCCAAGCCTGTTCGTGCCGTCCCGTCTCCATCGACCACAAGGCGACATGCCAGCTGATGTGGCAATGCAGAAGGCCCTCACGCGCGTAATCCTTCATCCAGTCCGTCAGATAGGCTAGTCCCGCCTCGCGCTCGCCCAGCTCGTAGAACAGATGGGTGCGGATGTGTGCCGCATGCGCGCTGCGCGGAAAACCGGCGAGGGCGCTTTCGATGTTGCGCAAGCCCTCGTCGAACATCTGCAGCTCGATCTGCGCGAAGGCGAGCTGGGTGCGATACCACCAGTCGTCGCCATAGTGTTTCTCGAGCGGCGCCAGGAGTGCCAGCTGGTCGACCTCGCGGCCGACCTTGCCCGAGAAGCCGATCAGGCCGAATACGCTGGTCGCCGGTGCCAGCGCCATGGCGTCGCGCGGCCAGCTCTTCAGGTGTTCGTGGATCGCTTCCAGCGCCGCCGCACCCTGGCCGGACAGGATCTTATCGAAGATGGCGATCTGGCTTTGCTCGCGTTCGGTTGCGCCGGCCGCCAGTTCGCGGGCACGTGCCAGCGGTGCCTTCGCCTCATGGCCGCGTCCCAGAAGCTGCTTTGCGCGGGCGAGCGAGATGTGGCCGAGCGCAAAACCGTCATCGGCCGTCACCGCCGCCTCGAAGGCCGCGTCCATGCCGGGCGTGGCCGCCATCAGGCTCTCGACGCCCGCCAGGTACGCGTCGCGTGCGGCCGGCGAGCTCGTGCTCAGTTCATTGCCGTAACGGTCCTGTAGCATGTCTCAGGCCTTTTCCTTGCCCGCGGTCGGAGCCCAGATGGGAGGCGACATCGTTTCGCTGAAGTTCTTGAACATCATATTGAACGAGATGCTGATGCGTTCGCTCTGGCCGTCATTGGCCGGCACGGTGTGCTTCAGCCAGGCCGGGAAGATCACGAGCCGGCCTTCCTTGCTCTGGGCGTTGGCGGCGTTGGCGGTGAGCCGCGTGTACTGCCGCGGCTTGGGCATGATCATCGACGCCTGGCCGCGCGGGTCCTGGAAGATGATCTGCGAACCCGGCGACGGGATCGCCACGTAGTAGACGCCGCTCAGGTAGTTGTTCGGGTGATGGTGCATCGGGTGATAGGAGCCCGGCGGATTGACGTTCGCCCAGCAGCCGGTGATCGACATCGGATACTGGTCGACCTGGAGGAAGCGGGTAACGCCCCGCGACGCCATCTCCACCAGCTTCACGAACTCGGCGAAGGCCGGCTTGGTGTGGAGATCCTGCGGCGTCTGCCAGTTGGCGCCGGCGGGGATGGCCGGGCGCGGCGCGATCAGGCGCTCGATCTCGGCCTTCAGCCGGGCATTGAGGGCGGCGGCCGCGTCGGCCTTGAGATCCACGACCCACAGCGGGGTGGGAAAGATCTCCTGGACTTCCTGCTTCTCGATCATGCGCCCACTATAGCCGAATTCAGCGGCCGGCCGAGCAACCGCATCCTGAAAATATTGGCGGGCGTTGCACCGAACGCATTTGCGGCCCCGCCGGTTCGGTGGTCCAATCGGCTCGTCATACAGAATCGGGAGAAGCCGATGTCCGTTACCGTCCATTCGGTCACGCCGGAATTCGTCGCGGAAGTGGGCGACGTCGATCTCGCCCGGCCGCTCGACCCGGCCGACCTCGCGGCGATTCGCGCCGCCTTCACCAGGCATGCCGTGCTGGTTTTCCCCGACCAGCATTTCGACGATGACAGCCAGCTCGACTTCGCGCGCCATTTCGGGCCGCTTGAGACCACTGTGTTCAAGGCGCGCCAGGGCCACAAGCTCCGCCTGCACGAGAACATGGCCGATGTCGGCAACCTCGACGCCGAGAATCGCATCCTCGAAACGAGCGACCGCCAGCGCCTGTACAATCTCGGCAACCGGCTGTGGCACACCGACTCCTCGTTCAAGCGCCTGCCGGCCTACTGCTCGATGTTGCATGCGCGGTCGATCCCGCCGATCGGCGGCCAGACCGAATTCGCCGACATGCGCGCGGCCTACGATGCGCTGCCCGAGGCGACCAAGCGACGGATCACCGGGCTGGTGGCCGAGCATTCGATCATGCATTCGCGCGCCAAGCTGGGCTTCGCCGACTTCGACGAGAACGAGAAGAAGGCCTTCGCACCGGTCCCGCAGGTGCTGGTGCGGCGGCTGCAGGATTCTGGCCGCCTCAGCCTCTATATCGCCAGCCACATCGGTGCCATCCGCGGCATGGCCGACGACGAGGCCAAGAAGCTCGTCGAGGAGCTGCTCGCGCACGCCACCCAGCGCCAGTTTGTCCACAGCCACCGCTGGCGGGTGAACGACCTGGTGATCTGGGACGATCGCTGCACCATGCACCGCGGCATGGATTTCGACGACCAGCGCTACGCCCGCGACATGCGCCGCGCCACGGTCTCCGACGTGGCGCCGACCTGCGAGCAGATGGGTATGGCCGTCGCGGCCGAGTAACTGCGCGCGACCGTACGAATGTCCGAATAGGTCAGGGCGAGATCGGATTCCCGGCGTCGGCCAGCACCTTGCCGCCGAGCCCGATGAAGCAGACGCCGGCCGCTCGCTCGATCCAGTGCCGGGCCCTCTGAAAGCGACGCATTACCGGCGTGGACGACATGAAGACGCTCACGCACGAATACCAGACCAGCGATGACAGGGTCACAAGGCCGATCATCAGGCTCATCAGCCAGGTAGGCGTTGAGGCGGTGACGGCAGTCGCGAACACGCTGGCGAAAAGAACGATCGCCTTCGGATTGGTGAGGGTCACGAAAAAGCCGAACAGGACCGCGCGATTTCTCGAAGGCTGTCCCGCCTGATCGAGTTCGATCTGCCGGGGCTTCGTGCGCAGGAGCTTGATGCCGAGGTAAATGAGATACGCGCCACCCAGGACGCGCACGGCCCAGGTCAGCCATTGGTATTTCACCAGGATTGCCGACAGGCCGATCAGGCTGAGCGTCGCATAGAGGCAAAGCCCCAGAGACACGCCGAGCGTCGTCAGCAGGCCGGCGCGCGTGCCGTAGGTCATGGATGACCGGACGACGGCCACGAAATCCGGCCCCGGCAGAATGAGCGCAGGGATGAAAATCGCGAAGACGCTGATCAGAACAATGGCGTAATCCATGAAAAGTCAGGTCTCCCATGAGGCTCGGAGCCTGAAGTGCCATGGCCTTACCCTGGCTGCAAGTCCCCGTCCTGGCCGTCCCGCTTCATGCCCGCTGCATGCGTCCGTTTCATGATCGTGCGCCGCCACGACGGATGGCCGTGGCTGTTCTCCGTCATGAATTGAACCCGGAAAGCCCGCGGCCATTCCCCGCGCGGTACCTCGGCGAATCCGCGTCGCGTGTAGAACGGCGCGTTCCACGGCACCCCCAGATAGGTCGAGAGATAGAGCGCGTCGAAGCCCCGTGCACGGGCCGCCGCCGCCGTACAGTTTCATGAGAGCAAATCCCACCGGCCGATTGAGCGGCGAGATCGCCACCCACAGCCGGCCATCGCGGCGACCCTGTTCGAGCGAGGCAATCGTGGCCGGCGGCATGTCGATCACCCGCCGCATGCCGACGCGCGCGTAGCGCCGGTCGGCCGCGTTTTCGATCTGCGGCAGGAACGGGATTTCATGGGCACGCGGAGCACGAATCATGGCGGCGAATTGGATACTCTCCGGCGACGCTGGGAGGAAGAACCATGACCATCGACATCGAACCGCTGAAGAAGCAGCTCGGCCGCAAGATCGAGGATGAGGACACGGTCACCGAGGCGCCGCTCAAGGGCATGATCGCCACCTTCGACCGTGACGAGGGTGTGCCCGGACCGGGCGAGCCGATCGCGCCGGGCTGGCACCTCTGCTACCTGCATTCCTACGCGCGGCGGAAATCGCTGGGCGAGGATGGCCTGCCGGTCGAGGGAGGCGTGCTGCCGCCGATGCCGCTGCCACGCCGTATGTACGCCGGCTCCACCTTCACCTTCGAGGGCGACATCCGCGTCGGCGACAAGCTCCGCCGCGAGACCGAATTCTCCGACGTCCAGCTCCGTGGCGGCGGTACCGGGACCCTGATCGTCACCAGCCAGACGCGCCGCATTTTCACGCCGCGTGGGCTCGCCGTCGTGGAGGTAGCCAGCACCGTGTTCCGTGAAGAAGTGAAGCCCGGCGAAAAGAGCGGCGTGCCCGTGCGCGACGCAGCACCAGCCGACGTGCCGTGGCGGCGCACCATAAAAGCCGATCCGGTGATGCTGTTCCGCTATTCGGCGCTCACCTTCAACCCGCACCGTATCCACTACGACCGCACCTACTGCATCGAGTCCGAGGGCTATCCCGGGTTGGTGGTGCACGGCCCCTTCGCTCAGCAGTGCCTGCTCGACCTGCTGCGCGATTCGCGGCCGGAACGGAAGATCAAGACCTTCGCCGTGCGTGCCCGCGCGCCTCTGTTCGACACAGCGCCGTTCGACGTGATCGGGCGTCCGACGGCCGACGGCAAAGGCGCGGAGCTCTGGACGGTAACACCCCAAGGCACCATCGCCGCCCAGGCGACAGCGACCTTTGAGTAGATCTGTAGCCTACCTTCTGCAGCCTACCCAATGGGGGCTAGGCTGATAAGTTTAATTACAAGAAAATGCACTAGTTCGACTACAATCTGGGCGAGTGGGGGAGGACTAAATGCCCAGAAGTACAATTCGGAAGTTCGACGAAACGCTCGACAAATTGTTTGCCGATCGAACGCATTGGTTGAAGTCACTCATTCGACGCAGACAACCGGGCGCAGCTCCAAGGTTCCGCCGTCGGAGAGTAGAAAAATCCATTGATAGACTACAAGGTCTAGCAACTGAGACGCTTCTCTCGTCAAATTTGCTCACGCCAATAGACAATTTTTACGACCAGAAGAAGCAGTGGCATCCGAAACGAGGGAAGGGGCATGGTGTCATCGCGAAATCTCGTGCCTTTAAGAAGTGGTACGAGGAAGAAATTGACCACAAGAATTGCGTGTATGTTTTCTGGAATGGAAACAGATGTTTGTATGTCGGTCGAACTTTGAATGGGAAAGGCCGACCATCGTCCCACTTCAACAAGCATTGGTTCAGCAAAGCGCATCGCATCGACATACTTGGATCTAGTTCAAAACGGAAAGTTCCGGCATTGGAGTGTCGTCTTACCCATGAACTGGAGCCTTCGTACTCAAGAATAAAACCGAGTCGGAGTAAGCATTTTCAGCGTTGCCAGATTTGCGAAGTGGAAAAGCATATTCGTGATGAGATGAAATCTATATTTGCACTCAGATAGGTAAGACACATTCGTTAGAACGTTCACCGCCAAGTTAATCGTTCGCCGCGCCGTAGCGCAGCGGACGGAAGAAGGCGCGGATATCCTCGACGAGAAGGTCAGGCTCCTCGAGCGCCGCGAAGTGTCCGCCCCTCGGCATCAGGGTATGGCGCTTGAGATTGTAGGCGCGTTCGACCCACGATTTGGGCGGCCTCGCCATGAGATCGGCGGGGAAGGCGGCCATGCCGGTCGGTGTTTCGACACGCTGTCCAGTGGGCAGGCCGCGACTGTGCGGATCCATCACTCCGCGATAGAGCCAGGTCGCAGTGCCTGCCGTGCCGGTCAGCCAGTAGACCATGATGTTGTCCAGCAGCACGTCCATCGAGAAGCGCCCCAGCGGATCGCCGCCGCAATCGCTCCACGCCCGGAATTTCTCGACAATCCAGGCCGCGAGGCCGACCGGCGAATCAGCGAGTGCGACGCCCAAGGTTTGCGGCCGCGTCGCCTGGATGCGCTGGTAGGCCGTCATGTCGTCTCGGCCGGCCCGCGCCTCGGCAAGCCACGCCTCTTCCTCGGGCGAGAATGTGGTCGTGCGCATGTCGATGGCGGGGCGCAGTCCCATCATGTTGAGATGAACGCCGATGACGCCGCGCTCATCCTTCATCGGATAATCGAATCCCGACCACGACGACACCACCGCACCCCAGTCACCACCTTGCACGCCGTACGGCCGCGCATAGTTGAGCTTCTCGTGGACGAGCTTGTGCCAGAGGCCCGCGATGGCGCGAGGCCCGATCGGGCCCTGCGTGCCGTCGGCGCGCACCGGTGGCGCCGAGAATCCATAGCCGGGCAGCGACGGCGCGATCACGTCGAAGGCATCGAGCGGGTCGCCGCCGTGGTTCTCGGGATGGGCCAGGACGTCGATGATGTGGAGGAACTCGACGATCGAGCCCGGCCAGCCGTGCGTCAGCACCAGCGGCAACGGCCGCGGCGCGTCTTCGACCTCGGTGCCGGGCTCGCGGATGAAGTGAAGCCGCTGCGGCCCGATGTCGACCAGGTAGTTGGGCCAGCGGTTGATCGCCTCCTGGCAGCGCTGCCAGTCGTAGCCGTGGCGCCAGTACGCGACCAGTTCGGCCAGGAAATCGGGATCGGTGCCGGAGGCCCAGCTGCCGTTGTCGGCAATGGCGGGCGCCGGCCGCCAGCGGCGCAGGCGCTCGTCGAGATCGATCAGCGCCCGCTCGGGAATATCGACCTTGAAGGGCTCGGGCGTATCGTGGCGCTGCTCGGTCATCGCTCTTCACACCAGATCGTCGAGGTCGAGGTCGAGGTCGAGGTCGAGGGCATTGGCCAGCTTGCGGAGCACACTTTGCGAGGCGAGGCGGGAACTCGCCTCGAGTTGCGAAATATAGGGCTTGGATACTCCGCAGGCATCGGCCAGCGTTTGCTGGGTCATTCCCCTGTGCAGGCGCCACACCTTTATCTTGTTCTCGCCGTCGAGCAGGCGATTCACCACGTCGGCCGGAACCGTTTCGCCGGGGTTCGCCCGCCCATGGCGTACGGCAAGAGCGTCTTCCGCCTCTTCGAGGCGTTCGACGATATGCTTCCATTCAGCGAGGGGGACGACCGCCAATCGGGGCTTGCCTTCGACTTCGAGGACCTGCGGCTTCCTAATCTTCATAGATGCTGCTCCTGGGGCCGATCCGGACGATGAAGACGACGATCGTCCGGTGGCGAAGTTCGTAAACGACGCGCCAGTCGCCAACTCGCAGTCGAAAGGCGTCCATGCCCTTCAAACGTTTCACGTTGTCATTCGAGCCGAGCGGATTAGACGCCAGTTGTTCGATCTTGGAACGGACAAGTCGAGCCGTATTGGCCGGCATCCGAACCAGTGCCCTCTGTGCGTCGCGGCTGTACTCGATCCGATACACGGTGCAATTGTTAGCTTATAGCTAACTTCATCGCAAACTCCGGTGCGACGTCAGCTTTCCAGCAAATCGGCGCGGATGCGCTCGCGCGCCGCCGCGTCGAGGCCGAGCGCGCGTTCGGCGAACTGCTCCGGCCCGCCGAAATCGGCGCGCACCACCTCGAAGGCCGCCTCGAGATAGGGCGTGCGGGCCTCGACGATGGCGGCGCGGGTGTCGATGTCGAGTTCGGGATAGCGGCCGATATGGCCGGTCCATAGCTCGTTGGTGCGGAGGTAGTCCTCCATCACGGCATCCCAGGGCACGCCCAGCAGCGTGAGCAGCAGCGCCGAAGCGAAGCCCGTACGGTCCTTGCCGGCGGTGCAATGGAACACCAGCGGCCGGTGCGTGCCGTCGGCGAGCGTCGTGAACAGCGTCCGGAAACCCGGCGCGCAGCGGCGCGGATAGTCGCGATAGTGATCGGTCAGGAAACCCATCATCACGAAGGGTGTCGCGCTGCCGTCGGCGACGGCGCCCCGGATCTTCTCGCCGACGCCGGGCTCGATGTGGGCACCGACGACGCGGCAAGCGACGCCGTCGATCGCATGAGGCGTCTCGGCTGCCTCGTTGACGCCGCGCAGGTCGACGATGGTGCGCACGCCCAGCCGGCCGAGGGCGGCGCGGTCGTCGTCGGTCAGGTTGCCGAGATGGGCGGAGCGGAAGACCGCGCCCGAGCGAACGGCGCGGCCGTCGCCGGTGCGATAGCCGCCGAGGTCGCGGAAATTGGAGCCGCCCTGGAGCGGCACGACGTATGGTGTAGTGCGTGGCATTGTCTGGTTGGGCATGGCGGAAGGTCTATCACGTCCACCCCTGCCAATTCATCTCCGACATTGTTCAGAATTTTTGCGACAGCGTTACAAAGAAGGCCCGGCGCATTCCGTACTGCGGGGCGCCGACGCCGACGCCGGTGCCGTCGCGCAACTGATAGGTGCTGTCGGCCAGGTTGATGACGTCGAAGCGCACTTGCGTGCCTTTGCTGACGCTGACCGGCACCTTTTGGGTAAGCGACAGATTGAGCGTGGCATAGGCCGGTAACGAGGTGTCGTTGGGCGTCACGATGCTGGTGCGCAGCCCGGTGCCGAACAGCACGTCGGCTGACACACGCGTGGCCCAGTCACTGTCCTGGTTGAAAACGTAAGCGGCGCCGGCCGAGCCGGTCCAGCTTTGGTTGTGATCGGTGAATATCCAGTTGTTGGCGATGTAGTCGAGTTCAGCCTGCTCGAAGTTGAACTGTGCGGAGTTGATGTTGATCGCGGAGGTGCGGGTCCAGGCGAGATTGGCGTAGACCGACCATGGACCCTTGTCGTAGTTCGTGAACAGTTCCCATCCGGCAACCTGGGCATAGGCGTAGTTGAAGGAGGCCAGGGTGATCGGGGCGCCGAATTGGCCCTTGTCGAGATAGTTCTGGGCAAACTTGTAGTAGCCGGCGAAACCCACCGAAAATCCATCCAGCGGCTTCACTGTCAGGCCGACGTCGAAATTGTCCGAACGTTCGGCCTTCACGGGTGAGTTCATGGCCACTTCGGGGGCCACCGCCGTCCCCGACAGCACCGCGATCGAGTTGGGGTTTACCTGGTTGAGCGGCGCTGGAACGAAGTATCTCGCATAGCCGGCGCGCAGCGTGATCCTCGGATCGGGCTCCCAGACGACATTGACGCGGGGACTGAGCTGGTTCTCCGATGTGACGCCGGAAATGGCGTCGAAGCGGGCGCCGAAATTCACCGTCACGTTCGGAACCACCTTCCATTCATCCTGAAGGTAGACGCTGTAGGTCCAGCCGACGAGGTCGGAACCCTGGGTGAAGCCTGCCGTCTGGCCGGAGGGGATGGTCGCCTCCGGGTCGCCCGGATCGGGGACCATCGTTATGGCATTGGCGTTGGTCAGGCTGGTGACGCGCTCCCTCTGGACCAGGAAGCCGCCGCGCAGCGTATGGGCGCTCGCGGCCTTCCAGCTCGCATCACCCTGCACGCCCATGGCCAGGCTCGTGCGGTTGGCATAGGGCTGGATGCCATTGTAGAGCAGGTCGCCGATGACGTCGGGCTGGTAGGAGAGGTTGGAGTAGCGGGTAAATCCCGAGAGCTGCAGGTTGAAGTTCTGGTAGCTCTTCTGCAGCGAAGCGATGCCGAAGTAGGTATCCTCCCACTGTCGCTGGTCGAGGATCGAGCTGTTCCAGTTGGATATGTTGTTCACGGTGAAGGCCGGCGTCTGGCCGGGCACGTTGGGGATCTGGTAGCGCGCACTGGCCCCGCCGGCGATAAAGCTCAAGCGCGTATTGTCGTCGACGATGCCGGTCACTTTCGCCAGCGCGTACCATTGGGCAGTGTCATCGTGCAGCGGCGTGCTGGAGGATGTCGGGTTTTCGACGCCGATGCCGTTGCTCACGTATTGGCCGACGGCGAAATAGTCGACCGCGCCGGAGCGCCCGCCGTATTGAAGCGCCGGCTGGATCCAGTTGTACGAGCCGCCCATCACCGAGGCCTCGCCGCCGGGATCGGTCGAGCCCGACTTCACGCCGATGTCGACCACGCCCGCGGTCCGCAGACCGTACTGGGCCGGCAGCGAGCCGGTGAGCAGCGACAGCTCGTTGGCGAAGCGCGGCGACAGGACGCTGCTGAACAGCGATAGCCCCTCCGGGAGTTGCACGCCGTCGAGCCGATATTGCAGGCTGCCATGGTCGCCACGCACATGGATCTGGCCGAAGCCGTCCTGCACCACGCCGGGCGCGCGCAACAGCACCTGGTTGAGCGGCGCGTTCTCACCCTGTGGCGTGTTTTCGATGGCCGTCTTGCCGAAATCGTACCGCGTGGCGCCGAGGCTGGGCAGGATTTCGCTGCGTTCGCGATCGAAGCGCTTGCCGGTTACGACGATTTCGGACGTCTTGGCGTCGGGTTGGTCCTGAGCCGATGCTGTGCCGGCCGCCAGACTCGCTCCGAGAAACAATACCGCCCCACCGATCCGCCCTCGCATTGCATATCCCCCTGTCGTCCGTCGTCTGGTCCATCAGCTCATCGATTGATAATGTTATAATATAACATTCCAATTCGTCAACGCAGGTCGTCGGCCGGGCTTTCCGTCGTGGGCGTGTCAGATGGTGGCTATGTCGGCGGAGTCGGCAGAGACGTCAGGGCGTCCAGGATCGAGGCAGCTCTCGCATCGATCAAAAAAACCTTCTCATCATGCATGCAATATCATAATTGAAACGGACAGAGCTGCTTGATCTCGACCCGATGGGCGTGCCGGGAAACAAGGTGGACAAGCGTCTTGTTTGGGGTGCGTGCATATCGTGACGCAAGACATTGTCGATACTTTGATTGTCGGCGCCGGCCCCGCCGGCCTGACGGCTGGCTATCTCCTGACCAAGGAGCGCGCGGGAAGTGTCCTCGTTCTCGAAGAGAGCGCTATTTATGTTGGCGGCATCAGCCGCACGGAATCGCATAACGGCCACTTCTTCGATATTGGCGGGCACCGTTTCTTCTCCAAGTCTCAGGAAGTAGAAGACCTCTGGCGCGAAATTCTTCCTCGCGACTTCATCGAGCGTCCCCGCAAGTCGCGCATCTTCTTTCGCAACACGCTCTACAGTTATCCGCTGCGCGCCTTCGAAACGCTCACCAATCTTGGCGTTCTGGAGAGTGCGCTTTGCGTTGCTTCGTACCTGAAGGCCTGCCTGTTCCCCACGCGTAACCCCATCTCATTCCATCAGTGGGTGGCGAATCAATTCGGTGAGCGGCTGTTTCGGATCTTCTTCAAAACCTATACCGAAAAAGTATGGGGGATGAGTTGCGACGAGATATCCGCGGATTGGGCCGCCCAGCGCATCAAGGGCCTCAATCTCTTCGTCGCCGTCGCGTCTGCGCTCCGTAAATCCCTGCGCCTGGGTGCTGCGAACCGTGGCACGGTGAAGACCCTGATCGAAAGCTTCCGCTATCCACGTCGCGGACCAGGGATGATCTGGGAGGCTGCCGCCCTGAAAATCCGCGAACAGGGCGGCACGATCGTGCAGGGCCAGTCCGCACGACGTTTTGCCTGGGACGATGTCGAGAAGGTGTGGTCGGTGACGGCACACGATCAGGCGTCGTCGAGCGAGCGAATCTATCGGGCGCGACGCGTCATCTCGTCGGCGCCGCTGCGGGATGTCGTGAACGGCATCAGTCCGCGCCCGGCCTCTGCAGAGGCCGCGTCCACCTTGAAGTACCGCGACTTCATTACAGTGGCGATTTTCCTCAAGACGCAATCCTTGTTCGACGACAACTGGATCTACATTCACGATCCGAATGTGAAAGTCGGACGCGTGCAGAATTACGCTTCCTGGTCGCCGGAGATGGTGCCTGCATCGGACAGGGGCTGCCTCGGCCTGGAATATTTCTGCTTCGAAGGCGACGGGCTCTGGAATACTTCCGATGCCGACCTGATAAAACTCGCGATCGGTGAATTGAAGACGCTCGGTCTCGCCACGGCAGATCAGGTCGAGGGCGGCTATGTCGTTCGCCAGCCGAAGGCCTATCCGGTCTACGATGCGGCCTACAAGGGTGCGGTGGACGCCGTGCGCGAGGAGTTCGCCGAGCGCTTTCCGACCTTCCATTTCGTCGGCCGCAACGGCATGCATAAATACAACAATCAGGACCACGCCATGATGACGGCGATGCTGACGGTCCGGAACATCATTGCCGGCTCCAATCTCTATGATGTCTGGAGCGTCAATGAAGACGCGCAGTATCATGAGGAAGTCACCGAAGCCGATGGCAAGGGTGCGAGCGGACTGCGCCTTGTGCCGCAGTCACTCGATTCGTAGGGATGTTGCCGCGCTATTTCCTGGTGAGCGTGATTGCGCTTGCGGTGGATTATGGCCTGTACCTGACGCTTCTTTGGAACTGGTCAGGCCTGTCACCGGCGCAAGCCGCGGCGCCGGCCTACATTGCGGGCGGGCTCGTGCACTACGTCATGTCGCGCCGCTTCGTCTTTCCGGAGGGCTGGCTTCACCGCCGTCAGTTGGAAGAACTATCTCTCTTCATCCTGAGTGGATTGTTCGGCGCGGCCCTCACGTCGGGAGTCGTGTGGGCTGTTTCAACCATTCCTGGCGCGGGCGTACATTGGCCCAAGATTGCCGCGGTCGCTTTGAGCTTTGTGGCAACCTACGCCATTCGAAAGTATCTCGTGTTCCGTACCGGCGTCCGCACATAAAGTAGAGACGTTGAACAGATGAATATCCGACTTGGCCGGTCCAGACGAATTTCGGGCTGCCTGATCATTGTTGTCATTGCGCTGATTGTGCGCCTCGCGGCGGTGATTGCTTGGGGCAATACCGATCTTCGCGGGACCACCGACCAGATTGGCTATTTTGTATTGGCGCAGAATGTTCGCCAGCATCATGCCTTCTCCTACGGCCAACCGCTTCGCTGGGGCCAGGAGCCGGTACTGAATGCACCCGGCCCCTACGATCCTACCGCGGACCGCGCGCCGATTTATTCCCTGGTGATAGCCGCTCTTTGGTGGGGCGATAAGCCGCCGCTCCTGGAGGTCTGGGCGGTACAGGGCATACTCGGCGCGCTCGTGGCGATACTGGTCTACTTGATGGCTCTCGAAGCGTTCGGCTTCGGTGTCGCGCTTACGGCCGGTCTCGCAATGGCCCTCGCCCCGTTTACGGCGTTTACCACCGCTCTTTTCCTCAGCGAGACGCTCTTCACCTTCTTTCTGACGTCCAGCCTGTGGTTCTGGACTCGGAAGAAGGGAGTGTTGGCGGGTATTTTTCTCGGGGCGGCAACGCTCACCCGCGCGGTCACCCTTCCGATCATCGGCATTGTGCTGCTGCTTGGCCTGCTCACGAAGTTCAATCGGCCTCTCCACTTCAAGGTGGCGCTCGTAGCCTTGGTCATCATCGCTCCCTGGACGATCCGGAATGCGATCACGCAGGGTGCTTTTATTCCTGTCGCCAGCGTCGGCTGGGGCGCAAATATGCTCTTCGGTACGATCGACGTGCCCTACGGCTCCGGCCCCATGTTCATGTCGTATACCCAAGACAAGGGTTACGCGGAGATCGTAGGAACGGCTCCGACAAAACATGACGCCGAGAAGCAGATGGGCAGGCTTGCCGTCGAGCGCATACGCGAGGCGCCTCTGCACTGGCTTTGGTTGCGCATCAAGGAAGTCCCGCGTTTCTGGCTCGGCAGTGGGGACATGATTTCGATGCATCCGGCCTTCAAGCTTGCTTACAGGCTGGCCGCGGTTGGCTTCTGGGGATTGGCCGTGGCTGGAATTTTCCTCGCCCGGCGGCGGTGGCGAGACCTCTATCCACTTGCCCTGATTCCGACCTTGCTGGCCCTGGCTCATTCGGTCGGATCGGCGGAAGAGCGTTATAGTCTCGCGCTTGTGCCCATGGCGGCTATTTTTTGCCGGCTATGCGGTGTCAGTTCTGACGGCCAAAAGCTTCCGCCCCGAAAAGACTGTCGAGTCCGGATCGTCGAGTCGCTGAACGATAACGATCTCAGACGCGGCCGTGGCAGTGCTTGAACTTCTTGCCCGAGCCGCAGGGGCAGGCGGCGTTGCGCGAGACCTTGCCCCAGGTCGAGGGATCGTTGGGATCGGGCGCCTGCTTGGGCGTGCGCGGCCGGTGTAGCGTGGCGACGCCGCCACCCTCGGGATCGGCCGGGTCGAAGGCCGGATCGTCGCTCATCGCCATGGCGAGCGCCGGGTCCTCGTGGATTTCCTGCATCTGCCGCGGCATCTCGAGCTCCGGCGGCGGCTCCATGCGCAGCTGCAGCGTCGACAGCAGCGCCACCACCTGCTCGCGCAGGCCGGTCAGCAGGTCGCTGAAGAGATTGAACGCCTCGCGCTTGTATTCGTTCAGCGGGTCCTTCTGGCCATAGGCGCGCAAGCCGATGCCCTGGCGCAGATGGTCGAGGTGGAGCAGGTGGTCCTTCCAGCTCTGGTCGAACAGCTGCATCAGCACGCTCTTCTCGACCTGGCGCCAGACCTCCGGCCCGTACTGCGCCGCCTTCTGGGCGAACAGGCGCTCGGTCGCCTCGTTGAGGCGCGACCTGATTTCCTCGTCGGCGATGCCTTCTTCCTTGGCCCACTGGTCGATCGGCAGGTCGAGGCCGAACAGGCGCTGCACCTCGTCCTTGAGCTCCGCCACCTTCCACTGCTCGGCGTAGACGTCCTCGGGGATGGTGCGGGTGACCAGCGTGTCGACGACGTCGCGGCGCATGCCGGCCACCGTCTCCGACACGTCCTCGGTGCCCATCAGCTCGATGCGCTCCTTGTAGATCTCGCGGCGCTGGCTGTTCATGACGTCGTCGAAGCGCAGCAGGTTCTTGCGGATCTCGAAGTTGCGCGCCTCGACCTTGCCCTGCGCCGTCTCCAGCGCCTTGTTGAGCCAGCGATGCGTCAGCGCCTCGTCGTCGGTCATGCCCTTCTTCTGGACCCAGTCGAGCACCTTGTTGTTGCCGAAGATGCGCATCAGGTCGTCTTCGAGCGACAGGAAGAACTTCGAGGCGCCAGGATCGCCCTGGCGGCCCGAGCGGCCGCGCAGCTGGTTGTCGATGCGGCGGCTCTCGTGGCGCTCGGTGCCGACCACGTAAAGGCCGCCCGCGGTGCGCACGATCTCGCGGTCGCGCTCGACGCCGGCGCGGATCTCGGCCGCGACGCGGTCGATCTCGGCCTTGCGCGCGTCCTCATCCGCGAATTTCGCGTTGATCTCGGGCTCGCTCTGCTTCACCAGCATCTCGACGTTGCCGCCGAGCTGGATGTCGGTGCCGCGGCCGGCCATGTTGGTGGCGATGGTGACCGAGCCCGGCCGCCCGGCCTGGGCCACGATCACCGCTTCCTGGTCGTGGAAGCGGGCGTTCAGCACGTTGTGCGGGATGCCCTGCTTCTTCAACTCGGCCGCCAGTGCTTCGGACTTCTCGATCGACACCGTGCCGACCAGCATCGGCTGGTTGCGGGCACGGCACTCCTCGATCAGCTTCACGATCGCCCGCGTCTTGTCGGCGAGCGTGCGGTAGATTTCGTCGTCGGCGTCCTTGCGCACGACGGTCACGTTGGTCGGGATCTCGACGACCTCGAGCCGGTAGATCTCGGCGAATTCCGTGGCCTCGGTCAGCGCCGTGCCGGTCATGCCGGACAGCTTGGGATACATGCGGAACAGGTTCTGGAAAGTGATCGACGCCAGCGTCTGATTTTCGCGCTGAATCTCGACCTGCTCCTTGGCCTCGAGCGCCTGGTGCAGGCCCTCGGAGTAGCGCCGGCCGGCCATCATGCGGCCGGTGAATTCGTCGATGATGACGACCTGGCCGTCCTTGACGATGTAGTCGACGTCGAGGACGAACAGCTTGTGGGCGCGCAACGCCTGCGTCACGTGGTGCAGCACCGAGACCATGTTGGGCGCGTAGAGCGTGATGCCCTCGGCCAGCAGCCCGTCGGTGCGCAGGATCTCCTCGACCGCCTCGACGCCGGCGTCGGTCAGCACGACGGTGCGGTTCTTCTCGTCCTTTTCGAAATGCTCGGCCTTGAGCTTGGGGATCACGGTGTCGGCGCGGCGGTAGAGTTCGGAGGAATCCTCGGCCGGGCCGGAGATGATCAGCGGCGTGCGCGCCTCGTCGATCAGGATCGAATCGACCTCGTCGACGATGGCGTAGTTGAACGGCCGCTGCGCCATCGCATCGAGCCGGTACTTCATGTTGTCGCGCAGGTAGTCGAAGCCGAGCTCGTTGTTGGTGCCGTAGGTGACGTCGCAGGCATAGGCGGCCTTGCGCGCCTCGTCGTCCAGGTCGTGCACGATCACGCCGACCGTGAGGCCCAGGAAAGTGTAGATCTGGCCCATCCATTCGGAGTCGCGGCGGGCGAGATAGTCGTTCACCGTGACGACGTGCACGCCCTTGCTCTCGAGGGCGTTGAGGTAGACCGGCAGGGTGGCGACCAGCGTCTTGCCCTCGCCGGTCTTCATCTCGGCGATCTTGCCCTGGTGCAGGACCATGCCGCCCTTGAGCTGGACGTCGAAGGGACGCTGGCCGAGCGCGCGCTTGGCCGCTTCGCGCACCGTGGCGAAAGCCTCGACCAGGAGATCGTCGAGCGTTTCGCCCTTGGCCAGGCGCTCGCGGAATTCGACGGTCTTGCCGCGCAACGCCTCGTCGGAGAGTTTGACCATCTCCGGTTCGAGTGCGTTGATCTTCGCCACCGGCTTGTCGAAGCCCTTGACGATGCGGTCGTTGGCTGTCCCGAAGAGACTTCGGGCGAGCGCCCCCAGCATGAAAACCTCGATATTTTAATGACTTAGGCGGGCACTCCGGCCCGCCGTTCCCTTCAGAGATAGAGAGCGCCCCTGTCAGTGTCAACGCGCGGTCCGTCGCCGCGAAACCTGCCGCACCACCGACGTGGTGTTCACGGAAAAGTGCCGCAATTGGTCGTCATCAGCGCGTCCGGTTGCGAGGCAGAGCTTGCTTGGCCGGAGTGGGCCTGTGTAAACGGTTTGCGTTGCCTCCCAGATGTCGAGACCAGTTTCCGGAGCCCGTCATGAGCCACCCGTCATGAGCCATCGTTCGCGCCTCCTGCGCTTTGCCTTCCTGTGCGGCGCGATTCCCGCGTTCGGCGGTTCTGTCCTCGCCCAGCAGCCGCCGGCGCAAACGCCGCCGCCGGCGCTGACGCAGCCGGGCGCCAAGCCGGCGGGACAGCCGGCCGCTCAACCCGCGGCGAAGCCGCCGGTCGCGGCCGCCACACCGGCGCCCAAGGATCCGATCGTCGCCACCGTCAACGGCCAGCCGATCCGCCTGTCTGAACTCGAGGTGGCGCAGCAGTCGCTGCCGCAACAATACCGTAGCATGCCGCTGCAGGCGGTCTTCCCGGCGCTGCTCGACCGCATCGTCGACAGCAAGCTCGTGGTCCAGGAGGGCAAGAAGACCAAGATCACCGACGATCCGGCCTTCAAGAAGCGCCTGGCCTTCGTCGAGGAGCAGGTTCTCCAGGATTTCTGGATCCAGCGCGAGATCGCCAAGAAGGTCACCGCCGACAAGCTGCGCCAGCGCTATGAGGAGCGGCTGAAGTCGCTGCCGTCCGAGGAAGAAGTGCACGCACGCCACATTCTGGTGGCGACGGAGGACGAGGCCAAGGCGCTGATCGTCGACATCAAGAAGGGTGCAGCCTTCGACAAGCTCGCCAAGGAGAAGTCGACCGACAAGGCATCGGGCACCGAAGGCGGTGATCTCGGCTGGTTCAAGAAGAGCGACATGGTGAAGGAATTCGCCGACGCCGCCTTCGACCTCAAGAAGGGCGAGATGACCGAGACACCGGTCAAGACGCAGTTCGGCTACCACGTCATCCAGGTCGAGGATCGCCGCAAGGCCCCGCCGCCGGCCTACGAGGAACTGGCCGACCAGCTCCGCGAGGAAATGGCCCGCGAGGCGGTGACCGCCCAGCTCGACCTGATGCGCTCGGGTGCCAAGATCGAGAAGTTCAATATCGACGGCAGCAAACCCGACGTGGCCCCCGCCAAGCCGGCGACGCCCGCCGCTCCGGCCAAGCCGCCGGCGACGCCGCCTGCAGCCACCAAGTAAAACTCACGTTTTCCAGCGTTTCTGGTGTAGTCTGCCCCTATTCGGATGGGCCGGGATAAACCCGGCCCCCGAAAGGGGAGTTCTATGGCTGTCACGCACGCCCTATCGCCGCTCGCGCCCAAGACGACGCCGACGCTACCGCGCATCGCCGGAGTCAAGCTTGGAGCCGCGCAGTCCGGCGTGCGCTACAAGGACCGCGACGACGTCTTCTTGGCGCTCGTGCCGGCGGGCGCCACCATCGCGGGCGTGCTGACCCGGTCCAAGACCTGCGGGGCGCCGGTCGACTGGTGCCGCAAGAACCTGGCGCGCGGCAAGGTGCGCGCCATCGTCGTCAACGCCGGCAACGCCAACGCCTTCACCGGCAAGGCGGGCGACAAGGCGGTCGAGGAGAGCACCCGCGCCATCGCCCAGGCGCTCGGCTGTCCGCGCAACGAGGTCTTCATGGCCTCGACCGGCGTGATCGGCCAGCAACTCGACTGGGAGAAGATCGTGGCCGTCGTGCCGACGCTGATCAAGTCGGCGCGCGAAGACGGCTGGTCCAGTGCCGCCGCCGCCATCATGACGACCGACACCTTCCCCAAGCTCGCCACCCGCCAGGCCAAGATCGGCGAGCGCACGGTCGCCATCAACGGCTTCCTAAAAGGCTCGGGCATGATCGCGCCCGACATGGCGACCATGCTGGGCTTCGTCTTCACCGACGCCAAGGTGCCGGCCGGCGTCCTGCAGAAGCTGCTGGCCGACGCCGCCGATAAATCACTGAACTGTGTCACTGTCGACGGCGACACCTCGACCAGCGACACGCTGCTGCTGGTCGCCACGGGTGCTGCCCGCCATGCGCCGATCGAGGAGGCCGACGATCCCGTCCTGGTCGACTTCAAGCGGGCGCTCGACGAGGTGCTGATCGAGCTGGCGCAGCTTCTCGCCCGCGACGGCGAGGGCGCCACCAAGTTCGTCACCATCAACGTCGGCGGCGCCTCTTCGAACGGCGCGGCACGCAAGATCGGCCTCTCGGTCGCCAACTCGCCGCTGGTCAAGACCGCCATCGCTGGCGAGGACGCCAACTGGGGCCGCATCGTCATGGCGGTCGGCAAGTCGGGCGAGCGCGCCGACCGCGACAAGCTGCGCATCTCGATCGGCGGCGTCCGCATCACCGACGCGGGCCAGGTCGTGCCGAACTACGACGAGACGCCGGTCACCCGGCACATCAAGGGCACCGACATCGTGATCGACATCGATCTCGGCATCGGCCGCGGCCGCGCCACCGTGTGGACCTGCGACCTGACGCACGGCTACATCGACATCAACGGCAGCTACCGTTCTTGAGCGAGAGCTTCGACGCTGCCCGCTTCGACGCTGAATGTCCGGGCGGCCCGCCGCCGCTCGGCGATCGTCCGCTCGTGCTGGTCGCCGCTGTCGCCCTGGTCGATATCGATGGCCGCGTGCTGATCGCGCAACGTCCCGCCGGCAAGTCGATGGCGGGCCTGTGGGAATTTCCTGGCGGCAAGGTCGACGCAGGCGAAACGCCTGAGCAGGCGCTGGTGCGCGAGCTGCACGAGGAACTCGGCATAGAGACCGCCACGAGCTGTCTTGCACCGATCGCCTTCGCCAGCCACGGCTACGAAAAGTTTCATCTGCTGATGCCGGTCTTCGCCTGCCGCAAATGGAATGGCACGCCACAGCCGCGCGAGGGCCAGGCGCTGAAGTGGGTCGCGCCGATCGAGCTCTCCCGCTACCCCATGCCCCCCGCCGACCTGCCGCTGGTCGGCCTGCTGCGCGACCTTCTCTGACTCTTCCGGACCGCGCG